>DASYFN010000107.1:0-69506 GCA_036498385.1 Klebsiella sp. | reverse complement strand
CGTACACGTCACGGTATCCGGAAGTGGCAATGGCATTAGCCAGCGTTTAGACGGAAAGCCGGATGCGCTGAAAGGTGCACGTCCGGTTTGGGGAGGAGAGGCAGGGAAATAGTCCGACTACGTCCTGCCTCTTACTCTACTGAGCACCTGGCAGGGCTTCGTGTATGTGGCGTTCATCATTGATGTGTTCGCCGGTCGTATCGTGGGCTGGCGGGTCTCATCGTCGATGGAAACGACGTTCGTGCTGGACGCGCTGGAGCAGGCGCTGTGGGCCAGACGCCCGACGGGCACCATCCATCACAGCGATAAAGGCTCTCAGTATGTGTCGCAGGCATACACTCAGCGACTTAAGGATGCAGGGTTGCTGGCATCGACGGGCAGCACAGGTGACTCATACGACAACGCGATGGCGGAGAGCATCAACGGACTTTACAAAGCGGAGGTGATACACAGAAAGAGCTGGAAAAACCGGGCCGAAGTGGAGCTTGCCACCCTGACGTGGGTGGACTGGTACAACAACCGACGGCTGCTGGAAAGGCTGGGTCATATCCCGCCGGCAGAAGCAGAACAGGCATATTATGCTTCCATCGTGAACAGTGATCTGGCAGCCTGAGTTCGCAGACAAAACACTCTCCCGGAAAACCGGGGCGGTTCAGACAAATCAAATGGTGAATTACAGTCTTATATCATTGGCGCTAACACCGAACGTGTCCCCACGTTCAGTCGGCTAAAAAGGCTGTCCGTTGGACCGTTCAGAGGATTTGCCAGACAGGAGGAATTTGATCTGGATTCGCGTCTGGTGTTGATTTATGGGCCTAATGGTACCGGGAAGTCCAGTTTCTGCGAAGCACTTGAATATGATGTAGCCCCCTGAAACACCAGACAGTAGCTGTATCTCCAGATAAGAGATAGGCTTGAATATATGTCTAACACTAACGTCAATTTTGAGATGACCGGGATCCTTTTAGGGCAAGAAGTCCGTAAACGTAAGACTCCTCAGGAGAAGATAGCCATTATCCAGCAGACGATGGAGCCGGGTATGAATGTCTCCCATGTTGCCCGCCTGCACGGCATCCAGCCCAGCCTGCTGTTTAAGTGGAAGAAGCAATATCAGGAAGGCAGCCTCACCGCCGTTGCGGCCGGAGAGGAAGTCGTTCCAGCTTCTGAGCTTACTGCTGCTCTGAAGCAGGTCCGGGAGCTTCAGCGCCTTCTGGGTAAGAAGACGATGGAAGTTGAGATCCTGAAAGAAGCCGTGGAGTACGGCCAGTCGCGAAAATGGATAGCGCACGCGCCCTTGTTGCCAAAGGACGGGGAATAGCACAGGTCAGCCGCGCCATGAGCGTGTCGCGTGCGCAGTTGTCACTGCGGATTAAGCGTTCTGCCGACTGGCAGGACAGCCGCTGTCACCGACGTAATGACGAAGCAGATGCTGAAATACTGTCGGATATCCTCGATATCATCAGCGATATGCCCAGCTACGGCTATCGCCGTGTATGGGGCATCCTGCGCAAGCAACGTCGTACAGAAGGGTGGCAGCCGGTGAACGCCAAACGGCTTTACAGGATAATGAGTGAGCATAACCTGTTGTTGTTGCATGACAAACAAGAGCGACCGAAACGTGAGCATAAGGGCAAAATCGCGGTGGCAGAAAGCGATATGCGCTGGTGTTCAGATGGCTTTGAGTTTGGCTGCGACAACGGTGAAAAACTGCGGGTCACGTTCTCGCTGGACTGCTGCGACAGGGAGATCATAGACTGGGCAGCGAGCACGGGAGGCTACGACAGTTCGACCGTGCAGGATGTGATGCTGAGGTCGGTAGAAAAGCGCTTCGGCGACAGGTTGCCAGACAGAGCGGTGCAGTGGCTGACGGATAACGGTTCAGCGTATACCGCACATGAAACGCGGAGGTTCGCCAGAGAGCTGAATCTGGAGCCCTGCACAACAGCGGTGAGCAGCCCGCAGAGCAATGGCATGGCTGAACGGTTCGTGAAAACGATGAAGGAAGACTATATCGCGTTCATGCCAAAAACGGATGTGAGAACCGCACTGCGAAACCTTGCAGCAGCGTTCACACATTACAATGAAAACCACCCGCACAGCGCGCTGGGATATCACTCTCCGAGGGAATACCGGCGGCAGCGGGCATCGTTAACTTAAGATACAAAAGCTGTCCGGAGATGGCGGGTCAAGATCACGAAGCACTTGAATATACATTATTGGGTAGCGTTGCTGAGGCTGAAAGTAAACGCTTTCGTAATCAAACCGACTATTTTAGAAATGCATACGTCAATCAGTTTTCTGCGCCTGTGATTACTGGTGTTGGAGCTCAAGGGCATGATGTGGAAATTGAGAATAACGAAGCACAGCACCGCTTTTGCTTTGTTGAAAAAAACCGCATCGACAACTTTTCAAGAATTGCGGCACTGGCCCCGGCAAGGCAGACCGAACTAATTTCAACGTTATTCGGGCTGGATGTATTCAATGATTTTGTCCGAAATTTCACTGCGGAGATTGATGGCAGATACATCGATCTGATAGGCGTAAAAGCTGCTCAACTGGCTGAAAAACGCCGCACACTCGAGGGTGCCATCCAACAACTGGAAGCGGGTAAGACGGATCTTGAAGGACTAGTTTCTGAGGAACAGACGCTGGCCTCTGGCTACCGCGAGGGCCTTTCTTTTCAGCAGATGATGATTGAATTAAAAGGAGATGAGCAAAATATCGGGACCATCCGGCTGCTTGAGGCTGAGTTACAGAAACCTCTTCCGAACAAGAGTCACCTGACCTGTGCGATGTTGAAGGACTTAAATGGCTCTGTTGAAACTGTATTGGCGGATCTGTATGGCAAACAGAAGCAACTGGTAGAGGCGAGTCTGCAGGTTTCGTTTAAAAGTTTATTCGAAGCAGTCGTCAAGTTACAGAGCTCCAGCCCAGAACAGTGCCCTGCATGCCATACTCCACTCCAGCAAGCTACGAAAAACCCCTACAGTCATGCCAGTGAAGAATTGCTGAAGCTTGAGTTTTTGTCAGCCTTGCAGGGTGAAATAGCTCAGTTGGAACAATCATTCAGCCAGCAGATGTACCGCGTCTCACAAGTTGTCGGCACCTGTTGCCAGTTTCTTCCTCATGAAAATGTTCTCGAAAGATTCCGAGAAGGCAATGGCATCGCTTTGTGGCGTGAACTGCATCAACCAGCAGGCGATGGTGTCACTCCTTGGTCTCTTCTGGAGAAACAGGTGTTGAAGCTGGAAGAAGAAGATAAAAAAACAGAAGCAGCTGCTAAATTGCGGGAATCCCGGCTGCGTGATCTTGTGGGGCTACGTGAGTCAGAACGCCAGATAACAATATTACAAACAAGAAGAAGTACGACAGAAAGGGCCATCGCAGCGGCTCAGTTGTTGATTAGTAACTTTGATACGGAAAACAGACAGCTTATTGAAGAGGTTGTACTTGAAGAATCCGTTGTAAGAAAAAATAGAGAAATCTCAGGAGCCTATGCCCGGTTCGTATTGCAGTTGAACGCCTATAAAGATGGTTTGCCTCAGCAGTTGGTTGCGAATCTCGGAGACAGCATTGTTACTTTGTACAATGCATTCAACCGTAATGACCCTCCAGGAGAAAAGCTCGCTGGTATCAAGCTCCCCCTGATGCAGAATCAGCGGCTGGAGGTGGCATTTCAGAACAATCCAGCGCAATATTTTGATGCTTTGCATGTGCTCAGTGAGGGGCATGTACGCTGCATAGGGTTGGCTATTGTGTTGGCAAAAAACATCAGTGAGCAATGCCCACTTTTGATATTTGATGATCCGGTCAATGCTATCGATGACGATCACAGAGAATCAATTCGAAGAACACTGTTTGAAGACGCCTTCTTTGCAGATAAGCAAATCATCCTAGCCTGCCACGGAGAAGAGTTCTTCAAAGACATACAGAATTTATTGCCAGCGCCAGTGGCTGCACAATCCAGAACTTTCAGTTTTTTACCACGTCTTGACGAATTGCATATCCGCGTGGATTTTAACTGTGCCCCTAGGAACTATATTCTTTCAGCACGAAGTCATTATGGACGTAACGAAATCAGGGAGGCGCTGGCTAAATGCAGGCAGTCACTTGAATCGCTGATGAAGGGGAAGGTCTGGCGTTATGTAAACAAACACGGTGACGGTAATCTCAGTCTTAAACTGAGGTCAGCAACTGCACCTATTGAGCTGCGTAATCTCTCAGATCAATTGAAAAAACAAATTGGTCGTGCCGATTTTAATGACCCAAATAAAAATGCCGTGTTTTCTCCCATCGAGGTTTTAACCGGCTTTAGCGGAGAATCACGTGAATGGCGATACCTCAATAAAGGTACGCATGATGAAAACGACAGGGCAGAATTTGACAGGGCAACTGTAGAAGCCATGATAGGTGCCATCGAGGCGCTCGATCAGGCCGTGAGATAAGATTAGTACTAAATCCCCGTGTGATGTAGTTCTACAGAGATGAAGTGGTCGATAAAAGTTGGCCACTTCATGAAGGAGGATTTTAAAATCAAGATAGATCCACTTCTAGCACGAAGCGGATACTGTCCGCCTCGTGCCAACCGTCATTTAAACCACGCTTCCAGTGTCACCCGTTCAACCTCCCGTATATTATCCGTCACCAGCACGGCGTCGATCGACCTCACGGCTGTGACAGTCCGTCCTGGACTATTTTTCAGAAAGCCGCGTAATGCCACCCTGTACAAATGGCTGACATCTGGCTGAGGCCTTCTTCAGTTCGTTAGATCTGTTCTGGTCATAAACCCGATCCCAGGGAATAAACTGAAGCATGTTCCTGTATTGTTTTCTGACGGATTCAGGACACAGCAGTCTGACGTTGTTAAGGGAATAAACCATAATGCCCTGCACCGTGTAACTTTTCCCCAGGATATTATCAGCAACATGCCAGTCCTGATGGCCGAAATGTGAGGCCGGAAACTTACTTTCTTCAACCTGAAAACGCCGTGTCTGCCAGTCCGAAATACCCGCAAATGCCATCGTTTTGTCGATGAGGACAGGATAAAACGATGACACATATATGCTGGTTATGATAAGCCAGAGGCTAACTGAGACAAGGGTGAATCTGATATGCCATGACTCATTCCGTGCGGCGTTATCAGTATTTACATATACCGCACCGGGTAACATTAACAATACGCCTAACCCCGAAATCAAGGTGGCCAGTTTCAGTATTGCAGCAATGCTGTCTCCCGCTACCTGCGTATCTACCCATCTGATAATGGTACTGACGCAAAATGTGAAGCAAAGAATAATGGTGAAAATGAGAAGCGGACTACCGATGAAAAGCCAGCACGCTGTTTTTCTGCGAGCTTTAGTACGCTGAAATTCCTGAGCGGTTTTCGCCGCCTGTCTGAGAAAAAGGTAATTGATTAGAGCGACCGATGAGATCCCTGCCAGTGACAGGAGCCATCCCAGTGCAGGCTCATAATCCGGGTGGCCAGCGGAAAGATAAGCCCACAGAAAAAATGTAAAGACAATCAGAGGAAAGGACAGCAGAGCAGCCAGAGAAATCCTTCCTTTTATGTCACGGTAATTGTGAATTGTTTTCACATTTTTCGGCAAGGACAAGCAAAAAATGAGTGAAGGTAAGAAAAAAATCAACCCGCCCCCTGTTGTGGTTAGTACCATAAAAATAAAGACGTAATTAAATATCCCCGTTGCTGACAGGTTCTCTGTAAATAACGAGCCGTTATTAAAATAACCAAGGTATGTTCTTATAATAATAAGAGACAGTATCGGAGGCATCATGCTGATAAGCCAAGCGGTCTTTTTCATTGTTATTCCTGTGTTTAGGAGGCCGAAAGGGACGAAGAACTTTCCTCTGAAAGGAGAATCAGGGAGGTATTTCTGAATTTCTGTTAGGTCTCTTTATCCGGAGCCTGTGGGATTTTTGCGCGGGACACGGCGCTGCGGTCCATAACCTTCCAGAAGATCCAACAGGGGCTCGTAGATTTCAGAATCATAATTAAACAGGCGATCATGGCCCTGCCGATAGTGTAAGAAGACGTGCAGCAGCAATAATGGCTTATGTGGCGCACGCTGTTCACCTTTGCGCCAGATAGTGATTATTTGATATCGCTTGCTTTAGGGTTTTGTCAGAGGTCATTGCATTGAAGAATCCATGAGCACATGTTTGCGATGATGCTCGCAACTATATGTACATTCAAGGCATTATTGCAGCCATCCTTTTTGTCTGGCGGCTCTGTACCTGGCAGATGGGATTCTGATAACAACGGTAAAAAATACAGCGACCAACCAGTCCTAAGCGGGCTGGTTGGTCTTTTTAATTTAAACATCAACCGAGAAATAAAGGCATTCAACTCACACGCCATTACCCCAGTTGATCTTCGCATAGTCAAACGGCGTAATCCCCTTCTCCCGGTTAGCCTCCAAAAAGTCCGCCCACCATTGCAGCATCAGCTTGCGCTCATCCAGATGTTCCGCTTTATGGATATACGCTGCCCGCACAGAATTACGTTCCATATGGCTCATCTGCCTTTCCACCGCATCCTTCGACCATAGCCCTGACTCAATTAACGAACTACAGGCCATTGTGCGAAAGCCGTGACCGCAAACCTCAACTTTGGTGTCATAGCCCATTACCCGCAATGCACTGTTCACCGTGTTCTCACTCATGGGTTTACGCGGATCGTGATCTCCAATAAAAATAAGTTCATGTGCGCCGCAGAACTGTTTTATCTGCTTCAGGATTGCCAGCGCCTGCTTTGAAAGTGGCACCAGATGAGGTGTACGCATCTTTGAGCCTCGCTGAGAATGTTTCACATTAGGAATAGGCTCTCGCTCGGGCGGGATGGTCCACATTGACGTTTCAAAATCGATCTCTGACCAGCGAGCAAAACGCAGCTCACTGGATCGAATAAAGATAAGCAGAGTGAGTTCTGTCGCCCAGCGGGTTAGCGGCCTGCCGGTATAGCCGTCTATTTTCTCAAGTAACTCAGGGATACGCTTTAATTCCAGCGCCGGGCGATGTTGTCGATTGCCAGAGGCGACAGCTCCAGCCATCTCCTGCGCTGGGTTGTAATCAATCAGCCCACTTTGCACTGCATAACGCATGATGGCCGTGGTACGCTGTTGGAGACGAGAAGCCACCTCAAGACGTCCAGACAGTTCCACCGCTTTAACTGGTGCCAGTAAATCACGAGTACCCAATTCAGCAATGTTGCGAGTACCAATTGCCGGGAAGATATTGTCCTCCAGGCTCTTTTTTACGCGATTAGCATGATCTTCTGACCATTTTTGGTTAGTCGCAAGCCACTCTCTGGCAACCTTCTCGAAAGTAATAATCTCTTTCGCCTGCTCTTCTTTTAAAGCACGCTTATGCTCACGAGGATCAATGCCAGCAGCAACCAGCTTTCTGGCCTCTTCTCTCTTCTGTCTGGCATTAGCTAACGAAATTTCAGGATAGACACCGAACGCCATCAAATGTTGTTTACCGCCAAAACGGAAACGAAATCGCCAATACTTTGAGCCGTTAGGTTTTACAAGTAAGGACATGCCGTCGCCGTCAACAAGTGAATACTCTTTCTCCTCAGGTTTCGCAGAACGAACTTTAGTATCCGTTAGGGCCATAATGGTCCTCCTTCCATTGGTATATCGTGAGTATACAAGCAATATCGAATCGACAAATATACTCATTAGTATACTCACAAGCTTGTTGATGTGGGTTGAGTTAGGTTGACTTCAGTTGAGGGGAAAAGCGGAAAAAGCCTTGTGTAGCGTGGATTTCGGGCATAAAAAAAGACGTCGATTGACGTCTATTTATATACTTTTGGTGCCGAAGGCCGGACTCGAACCGGCACGTATTTCTACGGTTGATTTTGAATCAACTGCGTCTACCGATTTCGCCACTCCGGCACGGAAAGGATACGGAAAACGTTGTGGATTATACCTGTCGCACGCTGCCATGCAAGCAACGTTGTATCCTCCTACCATCAAGTGGTGAATTTTTCATCGGTTCAGTGTATTAGCCTCTTTGATACACATTTCCCACTCTTCCTCTATAGCCTCTCCATCCCCCTCCTTCAGCCATGCGCCCCCTCGCCTCATGCTCTACACTTCCTTCTTAACTACGCCAAACCCAAGGAAACTGTCATGAGCACTATTAAAAGTTACGCCGCCAAAGAAGCGGGCGCCGATCTGTCGCTGTGGGAGTACGATGCCGGCGACCTCAAGCCGGAAGATGTCGAAGTGCAGGTGGAGTACTGCGGGATCTGCCACTCCGACCTGTCGATGATCGACAACGAATGGGGCATGTCGAGCTATCCGCTGGTGGCCGGTCACGAAGTGATTGGTCGGGTGGCGACGCTGGGCAGTGCAGCACAGGATAAGGGGCTGAAGATTGGTCAGAAGGTCGGCATTGGCTGGACGGCGCGCAGCTGCGGCCACTGCGACGCCTGTATCAGCGGCAACCACGTGAACTGTCTGGAAGGCTCGGTACCGACCATTATCAACCGCGGCGGCTTTGCCGATAAGCTGCGCGCAGACTGGCAATGGGTGATCCCGTTGCCGGAAAACGTCGATCTCGAATCCGCCGGGCCGATGCTCTGCGGCGGCATTACCGTCTTCAAACCGCTGCTGATGCATCACGTCACGGCGAACAGCCGCGTCGGCGTTATCGGCATTGGCGGCCTCGGCCATATCGCCATCAAATTGCTGCACGCGATGGGCGCGGAAGTCACCGCCTTTAGTTCCAACCCGGCGAAAGAGCAGGAAGTACTGACAATGGGCGCCGATCGCGTCGTGAACAGCCGCGATCCGGAGGCCTTAAAAGCGCTGGCCGGGCAGTTCGACCTGATTATTAACACCGTCGCCGTTGACCTCGACTGGCAGCCGTACTTTGAAGCGCTGTCCTGGGGCGGCAACTTCCACACCGTCGGCGCGGTGATGAAGCCGTTTCCCGTACCCGCCTTTACCCTGATTGGCGGCGACCGCAGCATCTCCGGTTCGGCCACCGGCAACCCGTCAGAACTGCGCAAATTGATGAAATTTGCCGGACGCAGCAAAGTCGCGCCGACCACCGAGTTGTTCCCGATGTCGCAGATTAACGAAGCGCTGAAGCACGTTCGCGAGGGCAAGGCCCGCTATCGCGTGGTGCTGAAAGCCGACTTCTGATAATCCCCGCCATGCTTCAGGCCGCAACTGCGTTGCCTGAAGGCAACTGACCAAAGTTATGCCGGGCGGCCCGTCTGCCCGGCGTTTCTTCCTCAGGTCATTAAACCGTCATCTCCACGCCATATTTTTGCAGTCAATCCTTCGCACAATGCGGGCTTTTACAAATGCCTGAATGAGACGTTCGCCACCATGAGAAAAACCTGGATCCCCTGGCCGATACTGTCACCTTCCCTGCTGTTTTTATTGCTATTTACCTGGTTCCCGCTGGGGCGATCGGTCTATGACAGCCTGTTCGATACACGCATAGTCAGCGACGGCGGCCGGTATGTCGGGCTGGAGAACTTCAGCCGTCTGTTCGCCGCTCGCAGCCCTTTACTCTCACGGTATTACTGTGCTGCCTGCCGCTGCTGTGGGTGAGCCCGTTTTTATGGATGCTAACAACCTCGTTCAGCGCCACGGCCTTCGGCGAGGATATGGCCTCCGGCTGCCACTGATGCTGGCGTTCATCCTATTCCAGAAACAGTTCCTGCGAAGCTTCGGCTTCTCCAGGATCAAATAAGGAGTTCTTCATGCTGCTAGCGCAAATTTCCGATACCCATTTCCGCAGCTGCGGCCAGAAGCTGTACGGCTTTATTGACGTTAACGCCGCCAATGCCAATATCGTCTCCCAGCTTAATGCCCTGCAGGAGCGCCCGGACGCGGTGGTGGTGAGCGGCGACATCGTCAACTGCGGCCGCCCGGAAGAGTATGAGGTCGCTCGCCAGATCCTCGGCAGCCTGAACTATCCGCTGTATCTCATTCCCGGTAACCACGACGATAAAGCGCTGTTTCTGGAATACCTGCATCCGCTGTGCCCGCAGCTCGGCTGCGACGCGCAAAATATGTACTACGCGGTAGACGATTTTGCCACTCGCCTGCTGTTTATCGACTCCAGCCAGGCGGGTACGTCGAAAGGCTGGCTGACCGAAGAAACCATCAAGTGGCTGGAAGCCCAACTGTTCGATAGCGGCGATAAACCGGCGACAGTGTTTATGCATCATCCGCCGCTGCTGCTGGGCAACGCGCAGATGGACCCTATCGCCTGCGAAAACGGCCATCGTCTACTGGCGCTGGTTGAGCGTTTCCCGTCGCTGACACGCATTTTCTGCGGCCATAACCACAGCCTGACCATGACGCAGTATCGCCAGGCCCTCATCTCCACCATTCCGGGAACTGTCCACCAGGTGCCCTACTTTCATGAAGATACCCGTCCGTATTACGATCTCTCTCCGGCGTCGTGCCTGATGCATCGCCAGGTCGACGAGCAGTGGGTAAGCTATCAGTACCCCCTGACCCACTACGCCGGACCGTGGATGTACGACGAAAATATCAGTTGCCCAATGGAAGATCGCTAATCGCCATGCTTAATCTGCAAAACATCAGTGAACAATTTGACGGTAAATCGACCCTCAGTGCCCTGTCGCGCAGATGCTGCAGTTGGTACCCTGATCGACCGTAAACCGGCGAAACTCTCCGGCGGCCAACGGCAGCGGGTGGCGATACTGAACACCGACGCGCAGGGCTTTATGTGCGAGGACAGCAAAGATTTTGAGCCTGGCGTGGCGATGCTTCCGGCCAAAGAGCAGCGGGCGGTACCGATCGGCGGCGCCAGCCTGGTGGGCTTCAAGGGCATCAACGACGCGCAGAGAAAAGTGCGTAAGACAACGGAAAACCAGTTGGCCGCGGTAGTTAACGATATGCATGTCACTCCGGAAGCAGCGATGCAGACGGCACAGAAAGAGGCCGATGCGCTGATGAAGCCATACGTGGATAAGACCGCGCTGGCGGAATTGAAGTCAGTCTTCTCCCTCCCCCAGCCCCTCTCCCTGACGAATAAGTCAGGGATTTGTGTATAAGAGACAGCAAAAGGAGAGGGGAACGTTCAACGCCGTTTTTCAACTCCAGCCAGCACAGGCCCGTAGCCCCTATAAGCGCAGCGCGATCGAGGATGGCTGAAACAACGACTAGATTCCTGCCGTCTCGCGAATATATTTGCGTGCTTTTACCGCGTATTCAAATGGGTTGGCCAGTGCCGGATCCTGCTCGGCTTCAACTACCATCCAGCCTTTATACCCATGCTCGTCCAGCAGTTTGAACACCGGACGGAAATCAATGGCGCCATCGCCCGGCACGGTGAAAGTACCTTTCTTCACGCCGTCGAGGAATGAGAGCCCTTCGCGACGCACCTGTTCAATCACTGGCGGACGAACGTCTTTCAGGTGCACATGGTTAATGCGCGGCAGATATTTTTTCAGAATCGCCAGCATCGGCTCCTCGCCGCCTTCGGAATACCAGGCGTGGCCGGTGTCGTACAGCAGGAAAACGTTGTCATCCACCAGCGACATAAACTTGTCGATCTCTGACGTCGTCTGGATACCGGTGCCCATATGGTGGTGCAGGCAAACCTGCATGTCCTTTTCCGCCGCCAGACGACCGAGGGTGTTGTAGCCTTCCGCCACCCACTGCCACTCTTTTTCGCTAAAACACGGTTTCACATTGCCAAGGATGGGTTTTTCCAGCCCCTGAATGCTGCCGCTCTGCTCGGAGCAGCCGATCACTTTCGCGCCCATAGCGTGCAGGAAATTCATGTGGTTCATGAATTCATCAATGGTCTTTTCCCGCTCTCCGTTGACAAAAAAGGTGCTGAACCAGGCGTTGCAAATCTGCATGCCGCGGATATCCAGCATCGGCTTGAGGACCACCGGATCGCGTGGATATTTACTGCCGACTTCACTGCCGGTAAAGCCCGCCAGCGCCATTTCACTGATGGTTTGCTGGAAAGTATTTTCGCTGCCCAGTTCCGGCATGTCGTCGTTAGTCCAGCCAATCGGGGCGATAGCCAGTTTTACGTTATCTTTATTCATAGTAGAGGGCTCCTGCCGCTGCGCCTGTCGGCGCAGCAATTCACATTCGTTGAGTTCACGGGTTTCCACTGCCTGGTATTTCATTTTTCCGTCTTCGCAGAAGTCCCACGGATACGCCTGAATTTCGATGCGAATACCTTCGCGTTCAAAAATCGGCAGCAGCACCTGTGCAAAGAAGTTCCGTCAGCAAAGCGTGCTTAGCGTTTGTAGAATGTTGGGCACTCGGGCAGCGTCACCTCAACCGGCTCACTGGTTCTCTGCGCTTTGATACAGGCGTCAGCAGCAACGGATGCCGCATAACCATCCCATGCCGATGGGCCGTGCATCTGACCAGTCTGAACATCGTTGATGAAGGCCTGCAGTTCAACGTCATACGCTTTGATAAAGCGGTCTTTCCAGTCAACCAGAATGGCAGTCGACAGGCTGGCGGCTTTACGCATCTGTACCGCCGATGGCTCTGGCAGGCGGGCAATACCGGTTTCCCCCACCACTTCGCACTGAATGTCGTAGCCGTACTGGCAGTTCACGAAAACTTCAACGTCGATCAGCGTGCCTTTTTTCGTTTCAAACGACACGATCTGCGGGTCTTTCAGACGCGCGTGGGTATGGGAAGTGGAGCGCGGGAAACGCACCTGCACGGAGCGATAGTCGTCATTCAGCAGCCAGCGCAAAACATCCAGCTCGTGAATCAGGGTGTTGGTGATCGCCATATCGGTGGTGTAATTCTCACCCACAGACTGGTTGCGGTGCGCACAACGCAGCATCAACGGCGTGCCAATGTCGCCGTCATCAATCACTTTTTTCAACGCCTGATAACCTTCGTCATAAGGACGCATAAATCCGACCTGCACCAGACGGCGACCGGCCTTCATTTCCGCATCAACGATGCGGCGGCAACCTTCTGCGCTCATCGCCAGTGGTTTCTCGCAGAACACCGGCTTACCGGCGGCAATCGCGGCCAGCGTGTACTCTTCGTGGGTTGGGTCCCATGAGGTGATCAGAATCGCGTCCACGTCGCTGCCCTTAATCACGTCATGACCGTCGGTATACACTTCAGCATGCACGCCCGGTAACGTAACCGCTTCGCGGGCGTTCTCTTCATTGATATCAGAAACCGCCACTACCGTGGCTCCCTGCAGTACCTGAGTGCAGCGACGGATATGTTCTTTACCGATAGCACCAGCACCGATGACACCTAATTTGAGTGACATAGTTGGTTTTCTCCTGAGATTTGTAGGGTTCAGGGTTTGTGTTCTGTTTCAGTAATCCCGCGCCTGAGCACGTTTTTCATTAATCATTTGCGCGACTTTGCGGATCCGCTCGGACAGCGCAGACTGCGCGACGCCAACGTTCCACCAACTGCCGTATTTGTGCACCATGGTTTTCGGCAGCACTTTAATGTCTATCAGGGTGCTGACGGTTTCGCGGCGCGCGGCAGCCAGCGCATGGCGCAGTTCATCCAGAGTGGCGACGCGCCAGGTTTTGCAGCCATAGCCGGAAGCGACGGTGGCAAAATCTACTGGCATCAGACCGCCCTGCAACTGGTCGGACTCGGCGCAGCGGAAGCGGAACTCGGTACCGAAGCTGTCCATTCCGTGTTCCATCTGTAAGTTGTTAATACAGCCGTTAGCCATGTTGTCGAACAGAATGATGTTGATCTTCGCGCGCTCCTGCAGGGAGGTCACCAGCTCGGAGTGCAGCATCATGAACGAACCGTCGCCGATCAGCGAATAGACCTCGCTTTGCGGTTGAGCTAACTTCACGCCCAGCGCGGCGCTGACTTCATACCCCATGCAGGAGTAACCGTATTCCACGTGATAGGTGTTGATGGCCCGGTTGCGCCAGATGCGTTGCAGGTCTCCCGGCAGACTACCTGCAGCAGCCACAATCACCGCATCCGCTGGTAGCGTTTCGTTTAGTACACCAAGAACGCTGCTTTGCGTCAGGGTGGAGTCTGTTATCTGGCGAAATTCGCGATACACCGATTCCCGATCCAGATGGTCGTCGAT
Organism: Klebsiella sp.; assembly: GCA_036498385.1. GTDB lineage: Bacteria > Pseudomonadota > Gammaproteobacteria > Enterobacterales > Enterobacteriaceae > Klebsiella. The sequence goes on along the minus strand of DASYFN010000107.1, from coordinate 55,418 downwards.
TTCCGGGACGAAAGCGGTTTCCTGCCACACCGCCTGGTAAACGCGCTGGGTTTCTTTCAACTGATGGCTCTGTACGCTTGCAATCTGCTCGCCCCAGCTAGCCTGCCAGGTTCCGCCGGACAGGGTGCCATCCAGCGCATCAAGGGCTTCACGGGCATCCGCCAGCATCGGAATACCATCAAGTTTCCAGGCATCGAAGTTGCTGACATTAATATTGAGGAAACGCACGCCCGGGTGCTGGAAAATCCATTTTGACGAAGTGGTGAAATCACTGAAACGCGTACCCACGCCGATAACTAAGTCCGCTTCTTTCGCCAGCAGGTTCGCCGCCAGGCACCCGGTTTCACCGACGCCGCCGACGTTATACGGATGCGAAGAGACAACACTGCCTTTACCCGCCTGGGTTTCGGCAAACGGGACGCCGTAGCGCTCGGCAAAACGAGTCAACGCCTCGCCTGCGCCGGAGTATTTTACCCCGCCGCCGCAAACGATTAGCGGCTTACGGCTGGCTCTAATCGCCGCCACGGCATCCGCCAGTTGCGCAGCGCTGGCCGGACGACGGTCAAGACGGTGTACGCGACGGGTAAAGAAGGATTCTGGATAATCCCATGCTTCGCCCTGGACATCCTGCGGCAGACACAGGGTAACCGCACCGGTTTCCGCCGGGTCGGTCAGTACGCGCATGGCGTTGACGCAGGCGCTCATCAGTTGTTCCGGACGGGTAATACGATCCCAGTATTTACTCACCGCGCGAAACGCGTCGTTGGTGGTCATGCTCAGATCATGGCTCTGTTCAATCTGCTGTAAAACCGGATCTGGCTGGCGGGTAGCAAACACGTCGCCAGGCAGCAGTAACAGAGGGATACGGTTGGCTGTAGCGGTTGCAGCGGCGGTAATCATGTTCGCCGCGCCGGGGCCAATGGAAGAGGTGCAGGCAATAATTTGACGACGCAGAGACTGTCTGGCAAAACCGGTGGCGACATGCGCCATCCCTTGCTCGTTGCGCCCTTGATAGACCCGCATTTTACCGCTGTCTTGTTCGAGGGCTTGCCCCATCCCCAGAACGTTGCCATGGCCAAAGATGGCAAAGATGCCTTTTACAAACTTGTGCTCTTCACCATCGACTTTCAGGTACTGGTTATCCAGGAACTTCACCAGCGCCTGCGCCATTGTCAGTCTCAGTTTGCCCATGTTGCCAATCCTTATTGTTCAGTATTTGCATATGAATTAACGTGTTGCCCTGCACAGCGTTATGAGCGATAAAGCAGAAAAAACGTTAACGTCACTGGAATACTTTTGGATTATAGGCAAACATCTTTTTCATTAAAAATGAAAACAGAAAAAATATTTCATTTTGCGAGAAGGATCAAACTCTCTATGCATTTCACCCGTTTCATTGACATGCCCCATACAGTACGTCACTCAATTTACGCGACTATCCCTTTAATATCACTTTAAAAATCATAGAAAAAGACTGTTCCTACATTGCATCTTGTTCTGTTTTTATTCATCACGTAGGATCTCCGGCAGAATGAGACTCAGCGCGGCATAGTGGTATACCCCTCACATTTTTGGTTTTTTAATTTCCATCCAGTTTGCAAATGAAATATTTATTTCTCAAACTAGGGATAACCCATCACTCTCAGACTGTTTTCGGAGACACTGTCGGCATCCCGACTCTTCCGTACAGCAGAAATGCAAAAGGAAACCCTAGCTATGAATGCAGCAGTAAAGCGACTTGACGTCATCTGTATTGGTCGGGTGGCAGTCGATCTCTATGCCCAGCAGATTGGCGCGAGGCTGGAAGATGTTGCCACTTTTTCTAAATACCTGGGTGGCTCTTCCGGCAACGTCGCTTTCGGCACCGCCATTCAAGGATTAAAATCGGCGATGCTAGCTCGCGTGGGCGATGAGCACAATGGTCGTTTTTTACGTGAAACGCTTAGCCGGGCTGGCGTCGATATCGAATACTTGATCACCGATAAGCAGCGCCTGACGGCATTAGTGATGCTGGGAATTAAAGATCAGGAGACGTTCCCGCTGATTTTTTATCGCGATAACTGCGCTGATATGGCCCTTTCGCCAGAAGATATTCAGGAAGAATACATCGCTTCTTCCCGGGCGCTGGCGGTAACCGGAACTCACCTTTCGCACACCAACACACGCGAAGCAGTGCTGAAGGCGCTGGAGTACGCCCGCCGTCACGGCCTGCGTACCGCTCTGGATATCGACTATCGCCCGGTGCTTTGGGGGTTAACTTCTTTAGGTGATGGTGAAACACGTTTCATTCCATCCGGCCAGGTGACCTGTCAGTTGCAGGAAGTCCTGCATCTGTTCGATTTACTGGTCGGTACAGAAGAGGAGTTTCATATTGCCGGTGGCAGCACAGATACTCTGACTGCGCTGAAAAACGTGCGCAACGCCACTAAAGCGACGCTGGTTTGCAAGCGCGGTCCGATGGGCTGTGTGGTGCTGGAAGGTGCCATTCCAGACAACTGGGATAGCGTACCGCTGCAACAGGGTGTGCGCGTAGAAGTGCTTAACGTACTGGGCGCTGGCGATGCCTTTATGTCCGGCCTGCTGCGCGGCTGGCTTAACGATGAAGGCTGGGAGCAGGCCTGTCGCTATGCTAACGCCTGCGGCGCGCTGGTAGTTTCACGCCACGGCTGTGCGCCCGCGATGCCGACCAGGGCCGAACTTGACGACTATTTGTCACGGGCAGAATCGGTCCCGCGTCCGGATATTGACGATCGCCTCAACCATCTCCATCGCGTTACCAGCCGCCGTCAGCAGTGGCCGGAATTGTGCATTTTCGCATTTGATCACCGTAAGCAACTGGCAGATCTGGCGCTGGAAACCGGGCGTGATGAATCCTGCATTCCGCCGCTGAAGCGGCTGCTGCTGGAGGCCGCAGAAGGCGCAGCAAAAGAAGCCGAACTGGATAGTCGCAGCGGCATCCTCGCCGATGGCACCTATGGCCAGCGCTCACTCAATGCCATCACTGGCAAGGGCTGGTGGATTGGTCGGCCGATTGAAATGCCAGGCTCGCGCCCGCTGCGTCTGGAACATGGCAATATCGGTTCTCAGCTGATCGACTGGCCGCTGGAACACGTGGTGAAATGCCTGGTCTACTATCATCCGGCCGACCCGGCCGAACTGCGCGCCGAACAGGATGCGCTGCTGCTGGAAGTCTGGCAGGCGTGCAACAAGTCCGGGCATGAACTGCTGCTGGAAATCATTCTGCCGGAAAACGGCCCGGATAAAGATGAACGCCATTACCACAACATGCTTGAGCACTTCTATCAATTGGGGATCCAGCCGGACTGGTGGAAGCTGCCGCCGTTATCAAGCGTTCAATGGGAGAAGATCAGCACACTGATCGAGCGTAAAGATAGCTGGTGCCGCGGGATCTTAATCCTCGGTCTGGATGCATCTTCAGAGCAGCTGCGCGCCGGTTTTGCCGAAGCTGCGAAGCATCCGGTGATCAAAGGTTTTGCCGTTGGCCGCACTATTTTTGGTCAGCCTTCACGCCGCTGGATGCAGGGAGAGCTCAGCGACGAGGCGCTGATTAACGAAGTGAAACGCAACTACCTCACGCTCATCAACTACTGGCGCGAAGCCCGTGGCTGATTCTGACCTGGCCCGCGTCCTCTTCTGAAGATGCGGGCTTTTTTGTGGATCTTCGTGAAATGAATCGCGTATTTCATCGTAGTAAATGAAAAATTCGCTTCATTTGATACACTGGCAATTATATTCCTTTCATTTTCTCAGAGCGCAATCTATGGCCAATAACCAGACCCAACTTACCATCCTGCAGGATGAAATCAGGCGTCGCTACGACACGTTAAGCAAACGCCTGAAGCAGGTAGCCCGCTATATTCTCGATAACAGCAATAGCGTGGCTTTCGACACCGTAGCCTCGATCGCGCAACAAGCTGACGTTCCTCCTTCAACGTTGATCCGCTTCGCTAATGCCTTTGGTTTTAGCGGCTTCAACGAAATGAAGCAGATGTTCAAGCAGCACTTGATGGAAGAGACCGCTAACTATACCGAGCGCGCGCGTCTGTTCCGCCAGACCACGACGGATGACGCAACGCCACCGGAAACGCCGACCGAAATCCTGAATATGTTCACCATGGTCAATACGCAGGCGTTGCAGCAACTGGCGATGCGGACCTCCGGAGACGACCTGCAGCGCGCGGTAGCGCTGCTGGCAGAAGCGGAGAATATCTATGTCATCGGCCTGCGCCGCTCCTTTAGCGTCGCTTCCTATCTGACCTACGCCCTGCGCCACCTGGACCGCAAAGCGTTCCTGATTGACGGGCTGGGCGGGATGTTCACCGAGCAGCTTAGCCTGGTGGGGCCGAATGATGTCGTTTTGGCGGTGAGCTTCTCCCCTTATGCGCGTGAAGTGGTTGAACTGGTTGAGCTGGGTGCGCAGCGTAAAGCACGACAGATAGCGATTACCGACAGCCAGGTCAGCCCGCTGGCGGCCTTCAGCGATGTCTGCTTTGTCGTACGCGAGGCGCAGGTTGATGGTTTCCGTTCGCAGGTGGCATCACTGTGCCTGGCCCAGACACTGGCGGTCTCACTGGCGCTGAACGACAGCAAGGATTCAGAAACGAAGGAGCTGGCTTAAGCGTTTAATGATTCCCGGATTGCGACGTAAACGTCTTATCCGGGCTACAAAACGCAACCCGGCATGCTTCTGTAGCCGGGGATGTACCAGGATTGTAGCTAACGTCTTATCCAGGCTACAGAGCTAGCGGATACTCATCAAAATCAAAAAAGGCCGGCTAGCATCGCTGACCGGCCTTTTTATCATCAACAGTTATTAACCGCAGCGGGGATACTCAGGACTGTTGATCCACGCATGATCCTCTTCCCAGCTAAACAGCCATTTGCGTTCCGGACCAGCCATAACGTTCAGATAGTAGCTGTCATAGCCAGCAATCGCCGCCACCGGATGATAGCCGCGCGGCACCATGACCACATCATGGTTATAAGGGGCCATGCAGGCATCGAGACTGCGATCAGCAGTGTAGACACGCTGGAAGGCAAAACCCTGCGGCGGATCGAAACGGTGGTAGTAGGTTTCCTCCAGTTGAGTTTCCTGACCCGGCAGCGCCGTATCGTGCTTATGCGACGGCCATGAGCTGGTCGCCCCTTCCTCGGTGTAAACCTCCACCACCAGCAGGCAGTCAGCCTGTATATTATCCGGCAGAATATTGTGCACCAGTCGCTGGTTGCGCCCCTTACCGCGATGCTCAACCCCCACCTCCTGCGGAGGGATAACCCGTGCAGAGAGCGTACCTTTGCCCGGCGCGCTGCATACGGCCAGTTCGAGGTCAGAATCTGCCGTCACTTCGACTTTATCCTGCGGCGGTACATAGACTGACCAGGGCGGCGTCCGCTCAAACGGCGACATACGCTGGCCAAGATTCGGAAAATCGGCCTGCGTGGTTTTTACCGAAGCCAGCCCGGCAACCAGCACCAGGCACAGTTCGCGCTCGCCGCTTTCCAGCGTAATGGTTTGCCCTTTCTTTAACATCCAGACATCAAAACCAATATATTTCCACCCCGCGCTCTGTGGGGTAATGTGCTGGATCTGCCCTTCTTGCTTTGCTTTAGCCAGTAAAGACATGCCGCTCTCCTTCGCCGATTAGCCTAACGTCGGCATACTGAATTCAGATACGGTTTGCTGACCCTGCGGCCAGCGGACGGTGGCGGTTTTCATACGCGTATAGAAACGCACGCCATCCGGACCATGCACGTTCAGTGCGCCAAATACAGAGCGTTTCCAGCCGCCAAAGCTATGGAAGGCCATTGGAACGGGTACCGGTACGTTGACCCCAACCATTCCGGCCTGAACATCATGTACGAATTCACGGGCGGTATGACCATTACTGGTAAAGACGGCGCTGCCGTTGCCAAACTCATGGCTGTTTACCAGCTCCAGCGCGCGGTGGTAATCCGCCACGCGGATAATACCCAGCACCGGGCCAAAAATCTCTTCGCGCCAGATAGTCATCTCCGGTGTTACGTTGTCAAACAGCGTTCCGCCGACGTAGTACCCCTCTTCAAAGCCGGGCACCCGCAGCTTACGTCCGTCAACCACCAGCGTAGCCCCTTCGCTGACTCCTTTATCGATATACCCCAGCACTTTTTTCTGTTGAATATCGGAAACGAGCGGCCCCATCTCGTTCTCTTCTTTTCCGCGCATACATCCCGGCCCGATCTTCAGGGATTCCACCAGCGGTTTCAGGCGCACAATCAGTTTATCTGCTGTTTCATCACCCACGGCTACCACCACCGGTAGCGCCATGCAGCGCTCGCCAGCAGAGCCGAACGCGCCACCCATAATGGCATTAACGGTGGCATCAAGATCGGCATCCGGCATAACAATCGCGTGGTTTTTCGCCGCGCCAAATGCCTGGACACGCTTGCCATAGGCGCTGGCGGTTTTATAAATATGCTCCGCCACGCCGGAAGATCCCACAAAGCTTACCGCCGCGATACGCGGATCCCTGTAGAGCTGCTCAGCATCTTCATTACTACAATGCACCACGTTAAAGACGCCATCCGGCAGGCCCGCTTCTTTCAGCAATTCCGCCAGGCGCACCGCAGCACCAGGTGCCAGCGCTGGCGGCTTGAGGACAAAACTATTCCCACAGGCCAGCGCCAGCGGGAACATCCACATCGGAACCATTGCCGGGAAGTTGAACGGCGTGATTCCCGACACCACGCCCAGCGGCTGCATCAGAGAATAGCTGTCAACACCGGTGCCGACATCCGATGAGAATTCCCCTTTGATCAGATGCGGAATACCGCAGGCAAACTCAACGACTTCCATGCCGCGCGTCAGTTCACCCATCGCGTCGGAAAATACTTTACCGTGTTCGCTGACGATAATCCCTGCCAGCTCTTCAGCATGCTGTTCAAGTAGCATTTTAAAATTGAACATCACGCGGGCACGGCGCAGCGGTGTAGTGCGCGACCAGCCTTCAAAAGCATCGTGCGCAACCTGGATGGCGTCAGAGACTTCCTGCGTGGTCGATAACGTGACTTCGCGGACCACTTTGCCCGTTGCGGGGTTGAAAACCGGCATCGTATTGTTGCTGCCGCTGGTAACGGTTTTCCCGCCAATAAAGTTACCTGTGATAGTCATGCTCTCGCCTCATATGTATGGGGTATCGGGGTCAATGCAGTACGGCCCATTACTGGGTCTGCTATGCTGTAACCGTAGTGAAATGAAATTAATATTTCAATATTTAGCTATAATGAAATTTTATTTTGGTGATAAGTGTCGCACTTTCCTGTAAGAAAGCGTCTCCTCAGGGGCTAATCCACAACAATAAGAGAATAGATATACCCGTCATACTTCAAGTTGCTTATGTGTTGGCTACGCTCGCTCACCCCAGTCACATAGTTATCTATGCTCCTGGGGACTCACTCCCTTGCCGCCTTTAAGCAACTCGAATTATTTAGGGTATATAACACCTGGTAGAATCAGAAAAAATGAAAGCGCATCAGGAAAATACTTTGCGAACCAGCTCAAAAAACACCCTTTTACGCATTGTTATTTTTGAAACAAATATTTTTAATATTAAATATTTGAACAAAACAGATCTCTACCCTGAATATGGAGGCGCGTGGCTATCAGGCCAGGTATACGTTCGAGCCCTTCTCGCCAGAGCAGGCAAACAGGAGCGAAGACGATATCCGCCGCGAAATCGAGCAGTGCATCGTTTTAATTCAGCGCCACTGCACCTGAAATGAAAAAGCACCGGCGTGCGTGATTTTCTTCCTTTTGCAATCAGGTTGCTTATACTCGCAGCAGGATAAAATGGAGAAATCGATCATGAGTTCACCTCAGCTGATTGCACGCACGCTGGAGAAACAACTGCATTTATTGCCCGCCATGGCCAACCGCCACGGCTTAATTACCGGCGCCACAGGGACCGGTAAAACCGTCACCCTGCAAAAGCTGGCGGAGTCTTTCTCGGAAATCGGCGTTCCGGTATTTATGGCCGATGTGAAAGGAGACCTCACCGGTATTGCTGAGTCGGGCCAAAATTCGGAAAAACTGCAGGCCCGGCTGGAGAAAATTGGCGTAACGGACTGGCAGCCGCATACCAATCCGGTGGTGCTATGGGATATCTTTGGCGAAAAAGGCCACCCGGTTCGCGCTACAGTTTCTGACCTCGGACCGCTGCTGCTGGCTCGCCTGCTCAACCTCAACGAGGTTCAGTCCGGGGTACTGAATATCATCTTCCGTATCGCCGACGACCGCGGACTACTGCTGCTTGACTTTAAAGATCTGCGCGCCATTACCCAATATATTGGCGATAACGCCAAAACGTTTCAGAACCAGTACGGCAACATCAGCAGCGCCTCCGTTGGGGCCATTCAGCGAGGATTGCTAACCCTGGAGCAGCAGGGCGCGGAGCACTTTTTCGGCGAACCCATGCTCGATATTCAGGACTGGATGCGCGTCGATGCTAATGGTAAAGGGGTGATTAATATTCTTAGCGCCGAGAAGCTCTACCAGATGCCGAAGCTGTATGCCGCCAGCCTGCTGTGGATGCTCTCTGAGCTTTACGAACGTCTGCCGGAGGCCGGCGACCAGGAAAAACCAAAACTGGTCTTTTTCTTTGATGAAGCGCATCTGCTGTTTAACGATGCGCCGCAGGTGCTGCTGGATAAAATCGAGCAGGTTATCCGCCTGATTCGTTCGAAAGCCGTCGGTGTCTATTTTGTTTCACAAAACCCGGCAGATATTCCCGATGCGGTACTCGGCCAGTTGGGCAATCGCGTGCAGCACGCCCTGCGCGCCTTCACGCCGAAAGATCAAAAAGCGGTAAAAACCGCCGCGCAGACCATGCGCGCTAATCCGGCATTCAGTACTGAACAGGCGATCCAGGAGCTGGGGACCGGAGAAGCGCTTATTTCCTTTCTTGATGAGAAAGGCAGCCCATCGGTAGTAGAACGCGCAATGGTTATTGCCCCCTGCTCACGTATGGGGCCGGTCACCGATGACGAACGTAACGGGCTGATTAACCACTCGGCGCTGTACGGAAAATATGAAGAAGAGATCGACCGCGAATCGGCTTTTGAAATGCTGCAACAAGGCGTCCAGACCACCACTGACAAGCAGCAATCACCGCCCGCAAAAGGCCAGCAAAACGACGATGACGATGGCCTGCTCAGCGGACTAAAAGAGATTCTGTTCGGCACCACCGGGCCACGAGGCGGTAAACGCGACGGCATTGTGCAAACGGCAGCGAAGAGTGCAGTGCGTCAGGTCACCAATCAGATAGTCAGGGGGATGCTGGGAAGCTTACTTGGTGGACGGAAACGCTAAAAAACGCCCCCTTTCTACTTCAGGAAGGGGGCGCTTGCCGTCAGGATTTACGCATCATCAGCCAGAGGCTCAGCAAGAAGAAGCTGGCGCTTGGCAACAGCGCGCCGATAATCGGCGGAATGCCGTACACCAGGGTGAGCGGGCCGAAAATCTGGTCCAGCACATAGAAGATAAAACCGAAGCTGATCCCGGTAACCACTCTGACGCCCATCGGCACGCTGCGCAGTGGGCCAAAAATAAACGACAGCGCCATCAGCATCATCACTGCCACCGACAGCGGCTGGAAGATTTTGCTCCACATATTGAGCTGATAGCGGCCCGGGTCCTGACCACTGGACTTCAGATAGGTGACATAGTTATGCAGGCCGCTGATCGACAGCGCATCCGGATCCAGCGCCACCACGCCAAGCTTATCCGGCGTCAGGCTGGTCTTCCAGGTCCCGCTGACAGTCTGCATCCCCGTCACTTGTTTCGGGTCGGTAAGGTTGGATTCATCCACCTGCGACAGTCGCCAGAGCTTATTCTCAGTATCGAATTTTGCCGAAGCAGCATAACGAACGGACTGCAGGCGGCGCTGGTCGTTGAAAGCGTAGATGCTCACCCCGCCCAGCTCATCGTTACCTTTTACCCGCTCGATATAAACAAAGTTATGGCCGTCTTTCGCCCACAGCCCCTGCTGAGTTGAAAGCAGCGAACCACCGTACATCTGCTGAGCACGATAGTTGCGCGCCATCTGCTCGCCCTGCGGAGCAACCCACTCGCCTATAGCCATAGTCAGCAATACCAGGGGAATCGCGGTTTTCATCACCGACAGCGCCACCTGTAAGCGGCTAAAGCCGGAGGCCTGCATTACCACCAGCTCACTGCGCTGCGCCAACATTCCCAACCCCAGCAGCGCGCCGAGCAGCGCCGCCATCGGGAAGAAAATCTGGATATCTTTCGGCACGCTGAGGATCGTGTAGATACCCGCACCCAGCGCATCATAATTGCCCTGGCCGGCCTTTTTCAGTTGGTCAACAAACTTGATGATGCCCGAGAGAGAGACCAGCATGAACAGCGTCATCATGATGGTGTTGAAAATCGTCTTACCGATATAACGGTCAAGTACGCCAAACGCCTGCATCACGCAGCTCCTTTAGTAAAACGAGCACGGAAGCGGCGCATCGGCACCGTATCCCACAGGTTCAACAGCACGGCCACCGCGAAATAGAGCAGGTTTACGGCCCACATCCAGATCATCGGGTCCATTTTGCCTTTACCGCCGCTCGATTTAATCGACGTTTGCAGCAGGAAGAACACCAGATAGAGCAGCATCGCTGGCAGCATTGACAGCACGCGTCCCTGGCGCGGATTCACCACACTAAGCGGCACCACCATCAGCGCCATGATGAACACCGTTGCGACCAGGGTAAAGCGCCAGTGCAGTTCCGCCCGGGCGCGATCGGTATCGGTATGCCATAAGGTGCGCATGTCCATCTGCTCGGTATCGTTCGGGTCAGATGCCACCGCCTGATGGCCGACAATCGCCTGATAGTTTTTAAAGTCGGTGATGCGGAAGTCGCGCAGCATCGCGGTACCTTCAAAGCGGGTACCCTGGTTCATGGTCACCACCTGCGAGCCATCTTTACGCAGTGAGAGCTCACCGGTATCCGCCACCACTACCGAAGGACGAGCGTTGCCTCTTGGCCGCAACTGAGCAAGAAAGACATCTTTGAAACGATTGCCATTGACGTTCTCAATAAACAGTACTGCGCTACCGTCGCTGGCCTGCTGGAACTGGCCCTGAGCCAGAGCCGCCATGCCGGGGTTCGCTTTCGCCTCCGCCAGCACTTCATCCTGGTGACGGGACGACCAGGGCCCGGCCCACATCACGTTGACCGCTGCGACGATGCCCGTAAAGAGCGCGAGGATCATAGCGGCTTTTACCAGCACGGCCTTGCTCAATCCGCAGGCATGCATCACCGTGATTTCGCTTTCGGTATACAGTTTTCCCAGCGTCATCAGCAGCCCGAGGAATAAGCTCAGGGGCAGAATAAGCTGCGCCATTTCAGGTACGCCCAGCCCTAACAGCGAGAGCACCAGACTTGTCGGGATATCGCCATCAACGGCGGCACCGAGGATCCTGACCAGTTTCTGACAGAAGAAAATGAGTAGCAGGATGAACAGGATCGCCAACTGACTTTTCAGCGTCTCACGAACCAGATATCTTATGATTATCACTATAAATACGCCCGTAAAAACCCGTTTTAGTGCAGGAAAATTGCTTGTTTCATGGCTTAAACGTCATTTATTCTCTGTGGTCGTCGAAAACATCGCTAAGATTAAATGACTCGCTGGTTCTGCGTATCAGGATCTTTTCTGACGAACCAAGGCCGTAATAAGGTTAAGATTAACACGAAGTCACCACAACAGCGGAATGAGTTACGAAAGCTTTCAATTCTATACTCTATGGATTTCGAGTTGCAGGCAGACGGCAAGACTGTGAAGCCCCGGCGCTTAGATCAGGGTGAGCAGGCGCAGCCAACGCATCTGCAACTTGAAAGACGACGAGTATATCTGTAGCCACCACTGTTGTCTTTAAGATTCAGGAGCATAGTGCATGGAGTTCAGTGTAAAAAGCGGTAGCCCGGAGAAGCAGCGGAGCGCCTGTATCGTGGTCGGCGTTTTTGAACCACGTCGCCTCTCCCCCATCGCCGAGCAGCTTGATAAGATTAGCGACGGTTATATCAGCGCCCTGCTGCGTCGCGGCGAGCTGGAAGGCAAGCCTGGCCAGACTTTATTGCTGCACCATGTGCCGAACATTCTGTCGGAGCGCATTCTGCTTATTGGCTGCGGCAAAGAGCGCGAGCTGGATGAGCGTCAGTACAAGCAGGTCATTCAGAAAACGATCAATACGCTGAATGATACCGGCTCAATGGAAGCCGTCTGCTTCCTGACCGAGCTGCACGTCAAAGGCCGCAATAATTACTGGAAAGTGCGTCAGGCGGTTGAGACCGCCAAAGAGACGCTGTACAGCTTTGACCAGTTGAAAACCAACAAAAGCGAGCCACGTCGCCCGCTGCGTAAAATGGTCTTCAACGTCCCAACCCGTCGTGAGCTGACCAGCGGCGAACGCGCCATTCAGCATGGTCTGGCGATTGCCGCCGGTATTAAAGCGGCAAAAGATCTTGGCAATATGCCGCCAAACATCTGCAATGCCGCCTATCTGGCCTCCCAGGCGCGTCAGTTGGCTGATACCTACAGCAAGAACGTCATTACCCGCGTTATCGGCGAACAGCAGATGAAAGAGCTGGGAATGAACGCTTATCTGGCAGTCGGCAACGGTTCGCAAAATGAATCGCTAATGTCGGTTATCGAATACAAAGGCAACCCGGCAGAGGACGCGCGTCCTATCGTGCTGGTCGGTAAAGGCCTGACCTTTGACTCCGGCGGTATCTCCATCAAACCTGCCGAAGGCATGGACGAGATGAAATACGACATGTGCGGCGCGGCGGCGGTTTACGGCGTGATGCGTATGGTTGCCGAACTTCAGTTGCCGTTGAATGTTGTCGGCGTGCTTGCCGGATGTGAAAACATGCCGGGTGGTCGCGCCTATCGTCCAGGCGATGTGTTGACTACGATGTCCGGTCAAACAGTTGAAGTGCTGAACACTGATGCCGAAGGGCGTCTGGTGCTGTGCGATGTGCTGACCTACGTTGAACGTTTCGAGCCGGAAACGGTTATTGATGTGGCGACGCTGACCGGTGCCTGCGTGATTGCGCTGGGGCATCACATCACCGGCCTGATGTCGAACCACAATCCGTTGGCCCATGAGCTGATCAGCGCATCCGAGCTGGCGGGCGATCGCGCATGGCGTTTGCCGCTTGGCGATGAGTTCCAGGAACAGTTGGAGTCTAACTTCGCGGATATGGCGAACCTCGGCGGCCGTCCCGGCGGGGCGATTACCGCAGGCTGCTTCCTGGCGCGCTTTACCCGTAAGTACAACTGGGCGCACCTGGATATCGCTGGTACCGCATGGCGTTCCGGGAAAGCCAAAGGCGCGACCGGTCGTCCGGTGGCAATGTTGTCGCAGTTCCTGCTCAATCGCGCCGGGTTTACTGGCGAAGAGTAAGACACAACCCCCTCGCCCCGGCCCTCTCCCTCAAGGGAGAGGGAGAATAATCCCCTCGCCCCTTTGGGGTGAGGGAGTGAGATTTAAATCCACTACAAGAAGCCCCATATTATGAAGAATGCAACGTTCTATCTTCTGGACAACGACGCCACCGTCGACGACCTCAGCGCCGTTGAACAACTGGTGTGTGACATTGCCGCAGAACGTTGGCGCAGCGGCAAGCGAGTGCTCATCGCCTGTGAAGATGAGCAGCAGGCCATTCGTCTGGACGAAGCGCTGTGGGCTCGACCCGCGGAAAGCTTCGTCCCACATAATCTGGCGGGAGAAGGTCCGCGCAGCGGCGCGCCGGTGGAAATTGCCTGGCCGCAAAAGCGCAACAGCAGCCCGCGGGATATTCTGATTAGCCTGCGGCTAAACTTTGCAGATTTTGCCACCGCTTTCACAGAAGTGATAGACTTCGTCCCTTATGAAGACTCTTTGAAACAACTGGCGCGCGAACGCTATAAGGCGTACCGCATGGCTGGTTTCAACCTGAACACGGCAACCTGGAAATAATGGAAAAGACATATAACCCCCAAGATATCGAACAGCCGCTTTACGAGCACTGGGAAAAGCAGGGCTATTTCAAACCCAATGGCGACGAAAGCCAGGAAAGTTTCTGCATTATGATCCCGCCGCCGAACGTCACCGGCAGTTTGCATATGGGTCATGCCTTCCAGCAAACCATCATGGATACCATGATTCGCTACCAGCGCATGCAAGGTAAAAACACTTTGTGGCAAGCAGGTACCGACCACGCAGGTATCGCTACCCAGATGGTGGTTGAGCGTAAGATTGCCGCCGAAGAAGGTAAAACCCGCCACGACTACGGTCGTGATGCCTTTATCGATAAAATCTGGCAGTGGAAAGCAGAATCCGGCGGCACCATTACCCGTCAGATGCGCCGCTTAGGCAACTCCGTGGACTGGGAGCGCGAGCGCTTCACCATGGACGAAGGTCTGTCCAACGCTGTAAAAGAAGTCTTTGTCCGCCTGTACAAAGACGATCTGATCTACCGCGGTAAGCGCCTGGTCAACTGGGACCCGAAACTGCGTACCGCCATCTCTGACCTGGAAGTGGAAAACCGCGAGTCTAAAGGCTCCATGTGGCATATCCGCTATCCGCTGGCCGACGGCGCGAAAACCGCTGACGGTAAAGATTATCTGGTGGTCGCCACCACCCGTCCGGAGACCGTGCTGGGCGATACCGGCGTGGCCGTTAATCCGGAAGATCCGCGCTATAAAGATCTGATCGGCAAATTCGTGATCCTGCCGCTGGTTGACCGCCGCATTCCTGTTGTTGGCGATGAACACGCCGATATGGAAAAGGGCACCGGCTGCGTGAAGATCACCCCGGCGCACGACTTTAACGACTATGAAGTGGGCAAGCGTCATGCCCTGCCGATGATCAATATCCTGACCTTTGACGGCGACATCCGCGAAACTGCGGAAGTTTACGACACCAAAGGCAACGAGTCTGACGTCTACTCAAACGCCATCCCGGCGGAGTTCCAGAAGCTGGAGCGCTTTGCCGCACGTAAAGCGGTGGTTGCCGCTATCGACGCGCTGGGCCTGCTGGACGAGATTAAACCACACGATCTGACCGTTCCGTACGGCGACCGCGGCGGCGTAGTTATCGAACCGATGCTGACCGACCAGTGGTACGTCCGTGCTGACGTGCTGGCTAAACCGGCGGTTGAAGCGGTCGAGAATGGCGACATTCAGTTCGTGCCGAAGCAGTACGAAAACATGTACTTCTCCTGGATGCGCGACATTCAGGACTGGTGTATCTCCCGTCAGCTGTGGTGGGGTCACCGTATCCCGGCATGGTACGACAACGAAGGCAATGTTTACGTTGGCCGCACCGAAGACGAAGTACGCCAGGAAAATAACCTGGGCGTCGACGTGACTCTGCGCCAGGACGAAGACGTGTTAGATACCTGGTTCTCTTCCGCGCTGTGGACTTTCTCTACCCTCGGCTGGCCGGAAAACACCGATGCCCTGCGTCAGTTCCACCCGACCAGCGTGATGGTTTCCGGCTTCGACATCATCTTCTTCTGGATTGCCCGCATGATCATGATGACCATGCACTTCATCAAAGATGAAAACGGCAAGCCGCAGGTGCCGTTTAAGACCGTCTACATGACCGGTTTGATCCGCGATGACGAAGGCCAGAAGATGTCCAAATCGAAGGGCAACGTTATCGACCCGCTGGATATGGTCGACGGCATTTCCCTGCCGGAGCTGCTGGAAAAACGCACCGGTAACATGATGCAGCCGCAGCTGGCGGAAAAAATCGCCAAACGCACCGAGAAGCAGTTCCCGAACGGCATTGAGCCGCACGGGACCGACGCCCTGCGCTTTACCCTGGCGGCGCTGGCCTCTACCGGCCGCGATATCAACTGGGATATGAAGCGTCTGGAAGGTTACCGTAACTTCTGCAACAAGCTGTGGAACGCCAGCCGCTTTGTGCTGATGAATACCGAAGATCAGGATTGCGGCTTTAACGGCGGCGAAATGACCTTGTCGCTGGCGGACCGCTGGATCCTGACGGAATTTAACCAGACCATCAAAGCCTACCGCGAAGCGCTGGATGGCTTCCGCTTCGATATCGCCGCAGGCATTCTTTATGAGTTTACCTGGAACCAGTTCTGCGACTGGTATCTGGAACTGACCAAGCCGGTCATGAATGGTGGTTCCGAGTCTGCGTTGCGCGGCACCCGCCACACGCTGGTGACGGTTCTGGAAGGTCTGCTGCGCCTGGCGCACCCGATTATCCCGTTCATCACTGAGACCATCTGGCAGCGCGTGAAGGTCATTTGCGGCATTACCGCTGACACCATCATGCTGCAGCCGTTCCCGCAGTACGATGCGTCTCAGATTGACGAAGCGGCGCTCGCCGATACCGAATGGCTGAAGCAGGCGATCGTCGCCGTGCGTAACATCCGTGCGGAAATGAACATCGCCCCAGGTAAGCCGCTGGAGCTGCTGCTGCGCGGCTGTAGCGAAGCCGCGATGCGTCGCGTGAACGACAACCGTAGCTTCCTGCTGAACCTGGCGCGTCTGGAAAGCATCACCGTGCTGCCAACCGATGATAAAGGCCCGGTCTCGGTGACCAAAATTATCGACGGTGCCGAGCTGTTGATCCCGATGGCTGGCCTGATCAACAAAGAAGATGAGCTGGCGCGTCTGGCGAAAGAAGTGACAAAAATCGAAGGCGAGATTGGCCGCATCGAAAGCAAACTCTCCAACGAAGGTTTTGTGGCGCGCGCGCCGGAGGCGGTGATCGCCAAAGAGCGTGAGAAGCTGGAAGGTTACGCGGAAGCGAAAGCGAAGCTGATTGAGCAGCAGGCGATTATCGCCGCGCTGTAATGACTCGCGAAAAAATAAAGGCCGGAGCTTGCTCCGGCCTTTTGCATTACAGGAACGGCAGCATGGGGAAAAATCCGCTGCATAGTTTGTCAGATGTCGCAGGCTGAGGCGCCACCGCCGCCTCCAGATCGAGAGAGTCAAGCTCACCTACCACTGCGGTATTCTCGGTAATATAGCGTATTAAATGAATCTTTAACCATGGATAAGCCAGCCCCAGAGTGAGCAAAGGGAGAAAAGCCAGGCCTAATAAACGCGGAGCAAGACCGTAAAACGTCAGAGTCGAACGGAAATGAACGCTGTCCCCCAGCACCAGATTATTCAAAGCATGATTTCGTAGCGCCGCCCAGGTATATGTCGTAGATAACACGATACCCATAGCGAGGAATAAAAATCCTCCCATCACCACCCCAAGATGCTGTAATGCCATAAGCAGCGCCGTGCTTTCAGTGCACAGGCCAAACATACAGCCAACAATCATCTGCGAAAATACGGAAACTGAAAAAACAATAAAAAGCAAAATAAATGGTAATAAAATAACCGTTGCCAGTAGAAATATAATCACGCAACGTTTAGTACTGATATTGATGTTAAATTTATTTGCCCCAAAGGTCGTACCCTTTCCGACAAGCTTGAGCCAATGACTGTAAACCACCCCATTAGTAATACCTGTAATCAGCAATGTCAACAAGGCAAGAAAAATGATACCCAATACCATACTATTTATGCCATTTGCGCCATAGTAGAAACTGAGATACCTTGCGACCATTGAGAATACAACCACCATTAGCACGTATATCAACACAGGCATACCGAGCATAACCCACCATGCACGAAGCGGATGGCACTGAAACCCAAAGCGAATTTTATCCAAAGAGGTCATGCTGGCATGGTAACTTAACCCCTTTGTTATCATTACCGGTAACAGCATCAGGAAGAGTATTCCCCCGATCCCCTCACTTCCGGGATAAAATATGGCTAACGCTAAACTGAGTAAAACCAGCATAACAAATATCAGTACCCAGCTGAGTAAAATCGTAATACCGCGACCATGGTAGCCAAAACGGGCGCCATTAAATTCCATATTTTCGCAAAGATAGCGGCGACTGCGCACCCAGGCCCAGGGAATAAATATTCCAAGGGTAATAACAGATAAAATAACATTAACCAAACAAATAACAAAGTAGGACCAGACCTGCCCATGAAAAACAAAATGATAGCTACGATTTTGTTGCTGCCCTGAAATCATACTCATAAATACGTCATCCTTATACTTAAATCATATATACCCGTCATATTTCAAGTTTATTGGGTATATAAAAATAATAAATCAAGATAATCCGTTTTAAACAAACAGAATATATTATCTTTCCATTATTCGGCAATGCATTTTACGCTCTCCTTGCACCGGTAAAAAAATAATGGTATTAAGAGCCTATCTCACCAGGCGTTATTATCGCAGACAGTTTGAACACGGACAGCGCTTCGATCCCGGAGTGTACATGTAGTGTGTGAGGATTGACTCGCTACGCTTACCTTCCGGGCCACCCTGAAAGGCGTGCAAAATACTTTCGTATTTTGTCGAACATTGCCCAGGTTCAAAATGGCAAATAAAATAGCCCTGATGGGATAGGCTCTAAAGCAACATATGATATTTTAAGTTAAATTTGAGTGATTCTATGAATCTTGCCGTGCCACAGTCCTTCATTTTACGTCGTATCTCTGCGCAAGATAACGCCGCAATAGCCGCCGTTATCCGCCAGGTTTCCGCTGAATATGGCCTGACCGCCGATAAAGGCTATACGGTCGCCGACCCTAATCTGGACGAGCTTTTCCAGCTATATAGCCAGCCAGGTTCTGCCTATTGGGTGGTTGAGCACAAGGGCCAGGTTGTTGGCGGCGGCGGAGTTGCGCCTCTGAGCTGTAGCGAGCCCGATATTTGCGAATTGCAAAAAATGTATTTTATGGTCTCCGCTCGCGGTCAGGGGTTGGCGAAAAAGCTGGCGCTGATGGCCCTGGATCACGCCCGGGAACAGGGATTCAAACGCTGCTATCTGGAAACCACCGCCTTCCTTAAAGAAGCGGTCGGTTTATATGAGCACCTCGGCTTCAAGCATATTAGTGGGCCGCTGGGCTGCACCGGCCACGTTGACTGCGAAGTCAGAATGCTGAAAGTGCTTTAGCCCCTGAGAACCAGGCAATTTAATGTCAGAAGCATTATTAATGATGGCTTTTCGGTGACGCATTGCCTGCGCATGAGTTTATCCCTGTACCTGCCACAGCATCAGAAAAAGACCAGAACGCTAATCGGTGATGGGCGCAGGCCGCAGCGGCTATAGCGCTCAAACCGGCACGCCGCTATGAAAACGAAACTCCGCTTCAGGCGCGTTAATTAACGCTGCTTCCGCTTCGCCAAGCTGGCGCACGCGTTCGCTGATATCCTTCCCGGCAATCCTCTGCGCTAAATCCAGATAGTCCTGATAGTGACGCGCTTCGGAACGCAGCAGCGACAGATAAAATTTCTGCAGATCGTCATCCAGCCAGGGTGCCAGCGCAGCAAAACGCTCGCAGGAGCGGGCTTCAATATAAGCCCCGCAGATGAGTTTATCGATCAGCATGACCGGTTCGTGTGAACGCACTTCCCGGCGCAGTCCGCGAGCGTAATTGCTGGCGGTGATTTTAACGTAAGGGATATCTCGGGAAATCATGATTTCCCGCACCTGCCAGAAGTGATGCAATTCTTCTTTGATCAGCAAAATCATGCTGTCGAGCAGTTGGCGTCCCCAGGGATCGTCAGTCTGCGGCATGGCGCTTTTATTTATCTGCTTATGCAGTGCGACAAAATCCGGCTCCGGCCCCCGGCGGTAAGTGAAGTCCTCGTAGGGTTTCAGGCAGGCCAGCAGTTCATCCGCGCCTGCTTTATCCGCCACGTAGCGACGCACCAGCAGCATGGCGTTTTGCGCCGCTTTCAGCTCGCACACCATATGGTCGGTCAATAGCAGCGGGAGGTTTTCTGGTTTACGGGCTTCATCAATCCATGCCTGAGGAGTTGGGCAATGCAGAAAGCTCAAAATCGGGGAGAGTATTTGCGGGTAATCCATTGAAGTTCCTTGCTATACGGCGGCATAACGCACCGCCGTATACCTCTGCTACCTAGTGGCGAACGCCGTCGTCATCTTCATCAACGAGATCTTCGTCGTCGTCACCTTCTTCGTCTTCCCCGTCAGGATCTTCGTAGTAGGTGCCCCAGCCGTCGTATTCAACGTCGTATTTTTCTGCCAGAGTCATCAGTTGCTCAACCTGAGCATCGATCAGCTCAGCGTTCAGCGCGGATTCACTGAGGATATCGCAACAAATAACGGTATCGCCCTCTTCCACTTCCAGCTCTTCTGGCTCAGTCACTTCGTAGCCCAGCCTGAAGGCTTCTACCGCCACTTTCTCCAGCGTTTCGAAATCATCGGCAGAGAGATGATGCTCAATGGTGTACAGCGCGTCAGGATCGCTGCCGTCTTCGAGCAGCTCTTCAATAATCAGACGCGTTTCTTCACGCTGTTCTTCCAGTAATTCCGGGTTTGCCATCGCTCGTTCCTCATAATGTGTCGCAGATACTTCTATTGTCACATACCACCGTGATTGCCTCCACCTTCTGAGAGAAAGATTTATGACATGGGGTTGCAAATGAATATTCATACATATAAAGTGAATTTTAATTCAACAAATGGCTTAAGCCATGTGAGGGAACCATGTCCGCGTTTTATCAGAAGCATTTTTTAAAGTTGCTAGATTTTACTCCTGCCGAAATCACCGCTCTGCTTGAGCTGGCAGCCAGGCTTAAAGCTGATAAGAAAAACAATATCGAAATTCAGCATCTCACCGGCAAAAACATCGCGCTCATCTTCGAAAAAGACTCTACCCGTACCCGATGCTCTTTCGAAGTTGCCGCATTTGACCAGGGCGCTCGCGTCACTTATCTCGGACCAAGCGGCAGCCAGATTGGCCACAAAGAGTCGATTAAAGATACCGCCCGCGTATTAGGACGCATGTACGACGGTATTCAATATCGCGGCCATGGCCAGGAAGTGGTCGAAACGCTTGCCGAATATGCTGGTGTTCCGGTGTGGAACGGTCTGACCAACGAGTTCCACCCCACCCAGTTACTCGCGGACTTGCTGACCATGCAGGAGCATCTGCCGGGCAAAGCCTTTAACGAGATGACTCTGGTCTACGCCGGCGACGCGCGGAATAACATGGGAAATTCAATGCTCGAAGCCGCCGCCCTGACCGGGCTGGATCTGCGTCTGGTCGCGCCAACGGCCTGCTGGCCGGAAGAGAAGCTGGTCGCGCAGTGCCAGGCGCTGGCGCAGAAAAACGGCGGCAACATAACGCTGACCGAAGATATCACAGCAGGCGTGAAGGGAGCGGACTTTATCTACACCGACGTCTGGGTATCGATGGGCGAAGCAAAAGAGAAGTGGGCTGAGCGCATTGCGCTGCTGCGGGATTATCAGGTGAATAGCGAGATGATGGCGCTGACCGGCAATCCGCAGGTGAAATTCCTCCACTGCCTGCCCGCGTTCCATGATGATCAGACCTCGCTGGGCAAACAGATGGCGGCGGATTACGGCCTACATGGCGGGATGGAAGTGACCGACGAGGTGTTTGAATCCGCAGCGAGCATCGTTTTCGATCAGGCGGAAAACCGCATGCATACCATCAAAGCGGTGATGGTTGCGACGCTGGGTAAATAGCCGTTCTCTCGCGATATTTTCCCGGATTGCGCTGCGCTTACCCAGCCACCAGACCGCACATACCATAGCTCCGGTAAGCGCAACTGCGCCACCGGGGCATTTTTTTACGCCATCAGCATCTTCACAACCGCTTTGCGCACCTTCGCTGGCGTGCCAACGGCGCACAGCGGCTTATGCACTTCGCCAGGATAGAACACCACAAAGTCGCCTTCGCTGAGGATGACGGTTTTTTCCTGTGCCCCTTCTGCCAGGAAAGCGATGTCTTTATCCACCAGCCAGTCGGTATCCGGCGTACCGGCAGGGAGAACGCTAAAGGTCATTCCCTCCTGACCTTTCAGTACAATCTGAATGTCCAGGTAGCGGGCGTGATACTCGGCGCGGCGGTCGGCCATCGGCTCGGTAGTATCTTCGGAAATGAGATAAAACAGAGTGTTGCCGTCAATATCATGTTTACCCAGCGGCGTCGCGTCGGTGACATGGGCCTTAACATGTTCGATCGCCTCACGCAGAGACGCCGGCAACCAGTGTTGCAGATGGTGAATATTTCCAACGATCATAATAACCCTCAAATGTAAAACAGCTTTTCATTTTCGGTTTTATACCCCCCTTCTGACTGCCATACCACCTCTTTTTAAGGGTTTTTTGCGTTAACGCATGATTACCCAGGCAAACGTTTACCTGTTTGTGGAGTAATCGCTTGATCCGAAATATGAGCTGCGTATAATGCCACCCGTTTTGCCGGGAGGAATTATGGTTCAGTGTGTACGACATCGCGTCTTACCGCGTCTGAAAACAGATGCTGGCCTGCCGTTTTTCCTTTTCGTTGCATCCGTATTCGTAAGGCCCCTTATTTAAGGGGCTTTTTTTTGCCCAGGCGTCAGGAGATAAACATGGCTAACCCGCTATTTCAAAAACATATCATTTCCATAAACGATCTCAGCCGCGAAGACCTTGAACTGGTACTGGCAACAGCAGCAAAACTAAAAGCCAATCCGCAGCCGGAGCTTCTCAAGCACAAAGTGATCGCCAGTTGTTTTTTTGAAGCGTCGACCCGCACCCGCCTGTCGTTTGAGACCTCGATGCACCGCCTGGGCGCCAGCGTGGTCGGTTTCTCGGACAGCAGTAACACCTCGCTGGGCAAAAAAGGCGAAACCCTGGCCGACACCATTTCGGTCATCAGCACCTACGTCGATGCCATCGTGATGCGCCACCCGCAGGAAGGCGCAGCGCGTCTGGCGACCGAGTTTTCCGGTGGTATTCCGGTACTCAACGCCGGTGACGGCGCTAACCAGCATCCGACCCAAACCCTGCTGGATCTGTTCACTATTCAGGAGACCCAGGGCCGCCTGGAAAATCTTAACGTGGCGATGGTCGGGGACCTGAAATACGGCCGCACCGTCCACTCCCTGACCCAGGCGCTGGCGAAATTTAACGGCAACCGCTTTTATTTTATCGCCCCCGACGCGCTGGCCATGCCACAGTACATCCTCGATATGCTTGACGAAAAAGGCATTGCCTGGAGCCTGCATAGCGCCATTGAAGAGGTGATGGAAGAGGTGGATATTCTGTATATGACCCGCGTGCAGAAAGAGCGCCTCGACCCGTCGGAGTATGCCAACGTAAAGGCGCAGTTTGTCCTGCGCGCTGCCGACCTGGAAGGCGCACGCGCGAATATGAAGGTGCTGCACCCGCTGCCGCGCATTGATGAAATCACCACCGATGTCGATAAAACGCCGCACGCCTGGTACTTCCAGCAGGCAGGCAACGGCATCTTCGCGCGCCAGGCGTTACTGGCACTGGTACTGAATAGCGATCTGGCACTGTAAGGGGAAAAAGAGATGACACACGACAATAAATTACAGGTAGAAGCCATCAAACGTGGCACCGTTATCGACCATATCCCGGCGCAGGTCGGCTTTAAGCTGCTGACCCTGTTCAAACTGACCGAAACGGATCAGCGTATCACCATCGGCCTGAACCTGCCGTCAGGCGAAATGGGCCGCAAGGATTTGATCAAAATAGAGAACACCTTCCTGACCGATGAGCAGGTCAACCAGCTTTCCCTGTACGCGCCACAGGCCACGGTGAACCGTATTGATGATTATGAAGTGGTCGGTAAATCCCGCCCGCATCTGCCGGCTCGCATCAACAACGTATTGGTGTGCCCAAACAGTAACTGCATCAGCCACGCCGAGCCGGTCTTTTCCAGCTTTGCGGTGAAAAAACGTGAAAACGATATTGCGCTGAAGTGCAAATATTGTGAAAAAGAGTTCTCGCACAATGTGGTTCTGGCTAACTAATTGCGGTTGGTATTGCCTCCCCGGCTCCCTATAATGGCCGGGTCTCTTACCTCATATCTTTCAGATAGTCGTGTGGTTAGCGATGCGAAAGATTGGTGTAACTACTTCATTATGCTGTTATTCAGGAGGACTCATGTCTAAAACTATCACGACGGAAAATGCACCCGCAGCCATCGGCCCGTACGTTCAGGGTGTTGATCTGGGTAACATGGTCATCACTTCCGGCCAGATCCCGGTAGACCCGAAAACCGGTAGTGTGCCTGAAGATATCACCGCTCAGGCGCGTCAGTCGCTGGACAACGTGAAAGCTATCGTAGAAGCCGCGGGCCTGAAAGTGGGCGATATTGTTAAAACCACCGTTTTCGTGAAAGATCTTCACGATTTCGCCACCGTTAACGCCGCTTATGAAGCTTTCTTCACCGAGCATAACGCCACCTTCCCGGCGCGCTCCTGCGTTGAAGTGGCGCGTCTGCCAAAAGACGTGAAGATTGAGATTGAAGCGATCGCCATTCGTCGCTGATATCTGATAAAAAGATAATCTGGAACATCTTTCTGGATTATCTTTGATATCCGCCATGGAGGGCCGGTAATGGCGAAATTACGCTTTACCGAGGAGCAAATCGCTGACTTTCTTCAGCAGTCTAAAAGCGGCGTTCCCAACAAAGTATTGTGCGAAAAATACGAATTTAGCGTCAGCACGCTCCGACGCTGGCAAGAGCAGCACGCCGAAGACGTTCGCCGTGAGTTAAAACACCTGGAATCAACGGCCGCAAAAGTCTTCTTGTGCTTCTTCATTTCAACCCTGATGCTCGCGATAATTTTCTCTAAACCCATCGGCGCCTGCGTGATGCCCTTTTTCCTATGGTATTGCGTTAACTACATCCGCCGCTTTCGCAAAATATCGGCAAAACATATTCGGGAAGAAAATATCTTTCTCTCCCGCTCCGGACGCGGAGCGAGAAATGCATTTTATCGATTCAGTTGGGCCTTCATCGCGCTTTTTGTCTTTGGCGTTGGCTATTTAATTGTGCATCTGGTCTGAAAGATCATCGGCCTGGACACAACGCGCCAGGCCGATAATATGCTCCTTGATGAGTAAAAATATCACTGCCAGCCGTAGCGGCGGCTGTAGAAGCCTTTAACCATCTGCGTCAGCGTCATATAGCCCGCAAGAATGGCAACCAGCCACGGGAAGTAGCTTAACGGCAACGCCTGAAGCTGCAAATAGCTCGCCAGCGGCGAGAACGGCAGCGCAATCCCTACCACCATCACCAGCAGCGTCATTATGATCAGCGGCCAGGCCGCACGGCTCTGGATAAACGGGATCCGCCGCGTGCGGATCATATGCACAATCAGCGTCTGCGACAGCAGGCCAACCACGAACCAGCCGGACTGGAACAGGGTCTGATGTTCCGGCGTATTGGCGTGGAACACCCACCACATCAGGCAGAACGTCAAAATATCGAAGATCGAACTGATCGGCCCAAAGAATACCATAAAGCGCCCGAGATCCGCCGGGTTCCAGCGCTGCGGTTTACGGATCTGCTCATCATCAACGTTATCAAACGGGATCGCTACCTGCGATACATCGTACAGCAGATTCTGGATCAGCAGATGTAGCGGCAGCATCGGCAGGAACGGCAGGAAGGCGCTGGCCACCAGCACGCTGAAGACGTTACCGAAGTTGGAGCTGGCGGTCATTTTGATGTACTTGAGCATATTGGCGAAGGTTCGACGGCCTTCAATAACCCCCTCCTCCAGCACCATCAGACTCTTCTCCAGCAGAATGATATCCGCCGCCTCACGGGCAATATCCACCGCGCCGTCAACTGAAATACCGATATCCGCCGCGCGCAACGCCGGAGCGTCGTTAATGCCATCGCCCATAAAACCCACCACGTGCCCTTCGCGTTTCAGCAGGGACACGATGCGCTCTTTATGTAACGGCGCCAGACGAGCAAACAGGGTGGTGCGTTTCGCCAGTTCGGCCAGTTCATCATCATTGAGTGCTTCAATCTGGCTGCCGATGACCACTTCCCCTGCATTCAGCCCCACTTCGTGGCAGACTTTTGCCGCCACCAGCTCGCTATCGCCGGTAAGGATTTTGACCATAATGCCGCTGGCTTTTAGCGCCTTCAGCGCCGGGGCAGTGGTCTCTTTCGGCGGATCGAGAAAGGCGATATAGCCTTCGAGGATCAAGTCTGACTCATCGGCGCGCTGGTAGTCGCCTTCGCGTGCGGGCAGGTATTTGGTCGCCACTGCCACCACGCGTAATCCCTGACGGTTGAGGGTGTCGGTAACGCGACGGATGCGCCGCAGCATAGTATCATCCAGCGGTACGATTTCGCCGTTATAGCGCACCTGGGTCGAGACATTAAGGATCTCCTGCAAGGCCCCTTTGCAGATCAACTGATGGACATTGTCCTGCGCCTGCACCACCACCGACATGCGGCGACGTTCAAAATCGAACGGGATCTCATCCACTTTCTGCCAGCGTTCCGCCAGCGCGCGCGCCGACTCCAGTTCTACACCCTCCAGCACCGCGGTATCGAGCAGGTTCTTCAGCCCGGTCTGATAGTGGCTGTTCAGCCATGCCGTATGCAGCACGCGTTCGCTCACTTTACCGGAGACATCGGTGTGGTTCTCCAGCACGATTTTATCCTGGGTCAGGGTGCCGGTTTTATCGGTGCACAGGATGTCCATCGCCCCAAAGTTCTGAATAGCGTCGAGATGCTTGACGATTACTTTCTGTTTCGACAGCTTCACCGCCCCGCGCGCCAGGGTCGAGGTAACGATCATCGGCAGCATTTCCGGGGTCAGGCCTACCGCGACAGAGAGCGAGAACAGCGCCGCCTCCCACCAGTCGCCTTTGGTGTAACCGTTAATTAGCAGTACTATCGGCGCCATCACCAGCATAAAACGGATCAGCAGCATGCTGACCCGGCTGATGCCTTTCTGAAAGGCGTTCGGCTCGCTTTCCTGCTCACTGACACGGCCAGCCAGTTGGCCGAACCAGGTACCACCACCAGTGGCGAAAACAATCGCCTGCGCCGAACCGCTCACCACATTGGTGCCCATAAAGCACAGGGTATCGCACTCCAGCGGGTTCGCCTGTAGCGGGTCGCGGGTGCGAACCACTTTCTCGACCGGCAGCGATTCCCCGGTCAGCGAGGCCTGGGCGACAAACAGATCACGAGCCTGAATGACGCGCAGATCAGCCGGGATCATGTCTCCCGCCGATAGCTTCACGATATCTCCCGGCACCAGTTGGTCTATTGGCAGCTCGCACCAGCGGCTTTCGCCCAGCTCATTCACCACTCGCAGTACTGTCGCAGTGTTGCTGACCATCGCCTTCAGAGCGTCCGCTGCTTTGGTCGAGCGGGCTTCCTGGATAAAGTTAAGCAGTGTGGAGATCCCAACCATCAGGGCGATCACCGCCGCAGCAAACAGATCTTCCGTCGAGTAGGAAACGATAGCCAGTACGGTCAGCAACAGGTTGAAGGGGTTGCGGTAGCAGATCCACAGATGCACCCACCACGGCGACGACTTCTGCGCCGGGATCTGATTTTCGCCATACTGCGCGATTTTCTGTGCCACTTCGCTTTCGTTTAGCCCTTCCGGATGGCTGGCGAAAGCGCGCCAGACTTCATTCTCATCCATTGCCGCCACGTTCAGGCACTGCTTGCCGAGAGAATCCGGGATCGGCGCGCTAGCCAGATTGCGGGCATCAGGTAGCGGATCGCGCTGTACTAAACGATGCGGTAAATGTCGGCCAAGCTGAGCAATCAGTTGGCGGGTAAAATTTTTCAACATAAACGGTCCCTCCGCGCTCGCGAGAGCGAACGCAGCGCTACTGACAGACGCGAGTAAACCTTACCTGTCAGGCATGTTATTTTTATGGCAGGGACATCAAAGACATCGCTGCTTTACGCTTCCGGTAAAGCAGCGCTAAGCGGGCTTACCGGAAAAAAAGATTGCTCCATCGAGGATGGGGAGTGGGTTCGGGGTCCATAAAATCTCCGGTAAATGAATACAAACGGTGCGAATGATACCGTCACCGATAATCTACGTAGGGGTTATTATGGCGATGATACCCCCGGGCAACTAAACCAGACGTAAACCAGACTTTGCTCATTGTGGTTTCGTTGAGTAGCATTAGGCTCACTTTAAGCAGATCACAATGAGAACCCTGCATGCAAAACCGGCTGACCATCAAAGATATCGCGCGCTTAAGCGGCGTCGGAAAATCGACGGTATCGCGCGTGCTTAACAACGAGAGCGGCGTTAGTGAACGCACCCGCGAGCGAGTAGAAGCAGTGATGCAGCAGCACGGGTTTTCTCCCTCACGCTCCGCCAGGGCGATGCGCGGCCAGAGCGATAAAGTGGTGGCGATCATCGTCACCCGTCTGGATTCACTGTCGGAAAACCTCGCCGTACAGACCATGCTCCCCGCCTTTTACGCACAGGGCTACGATCCGATTATGATGGAGAGCCAGTTCTCCCCGGCACTGGTCGAAGAACATCTCGGCATGCTCTCCCGGCGCAATATCGACGGCGTGGTGCTGTTTGGTTTTACCGGCATTCCTCAGGAGGTACTCACTCCCTGGCGGGAAACGCTGGTGCTGCTGGCCCGCGACGCACCGGGGTTCGCCTCTGTTTGCTATGACGATGATGGAGCGATCACAATGTTGATGCAGAACCTGTACGAGCTTGGTCATCGCCATATCAGCTTCCTCGGCGTACCGCATAGCGATGTGACCACCGGGCAGCGTCGCCATCAGGCCTATCTCAATTTCTGCCAGCAGAAGCATCTGACTCCCCTCGCCGCGCTGCCTGGTCTGGGTATGAAGCAAGGCTATGAAAACGTCGCCAGTGTGCTGTCGGCTGAGACCAGCGCGCTGGTCTGCGCCACCGACACCCTCGCGCTGGGAGCCAGCAAATATCTCCAGCAGCAGGGAATCAATCATCTCCAGCTTGCCAGCGTCGGCAGCACGCCGCTGATGAAGTTCCTCCACCCGGAGATCCTGACAGTTAATCCCGGCTATGCCGAATCCGGGCGCCAGGCGGCACAGCAACTGATCGAGCAGATCGCCGGGAATCGTGAACCCCGGCAAATAGTGATTCCCGCCGTACTGAATTAACCCCGCCGAAATGATTTATGTGATCTTTGCCGTGCTTCGGGAACGTTCCCATTTCACAATTAAAACGAAGCGGGTAGCATCCATCCCAAGTTAAATGCAACCTCTCCCCTCGGTCATGAGGCCTCATCATGAGTAAAGTGAATCAGCAGGACATCGATAAACTTATCGAACTGGTGGGCGGACGCGCCAATATTGCTACCGTCAGCCACTGTATTACCCGTTTGCGCTTTGTGCTGAATAATCCGGCCATTGCCAAACCTAAAGAAATTGAACAGCTACGCATGGTGAAGGGCTGCTTTACCAACGCCGGACAATTCCAGGTGGTGATCGGCACCGAAGTTGGCGACTACTATAAAGCGCTACTGGCGGCCACCGGACAGGCCAGCGCCGATAAAGAGCAGGCCAAAAGAGCCGCGCGGCAGAATATGAAATGGCATGAACAGCTCATTTCACACTTCGCGGAGATCTTCTTCCCGCTACTGCCCGCCCTGATCAGCGGCGGCCTGATCTTAGGTTTCCGTAACGTGATCGGCGATCTACCGATGAGCAACGGCCAGACGCTGGCGCAAATGCACCCATCGCTGAAAACCCTTTATGACTTCCTGTGGCTGATTGGCGAGGCGATCTTCTTCTACCTGCCGGTGGGTATCTGCTGGTCTGCGGTAAAGAAAATGGGCGGCACGCCGATCCTCGGCATCGTGCTGGGCGTTACGTTAGTTTCTCCGCAGTTGATGAATGCCTACCTGCTGGGCCAGCAGGTGCCGGAAGTATGGAACTTCGGCCTGTTCACCATTGAGAAAGTCGGCTACCAGGCGCAGGTTATCCCGGCCTTACTGGCGGGGCTGGCGCTCGGCTTTATCGAAACGCATCTGAAGCGCATCGTGCCTGACTACCTCTATCTGGTGATCGTACCGGTATGTTCGCTGATCCTGGCGGTATTCCTCGCGCACGCTTTTATCGGCCCGTTTGGCCGTATGATTGGCGACGGTGTGGCCTGGGCCGTGCGCCACCTGTTAACCGGCGGCTTCGCGCCGATTGGCGCCGCGCTGTTCGGCTTCCTGTACGCGCCGCTGGTGATTACCGGGGTTCATCAGACCACTCTCGCCATCGATATGCAGATGATTCAAAGCATGGGTGGTACGCCGGTATGGCCGCTGATTGCGCTGTCCAACATCGCCCAGGCATCAGCGGTTGTGGGGATAATCATCGCCAGCCGCAAGCAGAATGAGCGCGAAATATCCGTTCCGGCGGCCATTTCCGCCTACCTCGGCGTCACGGAACCGGCAATGTACGGTATCAATCTGAAATACCGCTTCCCGATGCTGTGCGCGATGGTTGGCTCCGGTCTTGCCGGGCTGCTGTGCGGCCTGAACGGCGTGATGGCCAATGGTATCGGCGTCGGCGGCTTGCCGGGCATCCTCTCTATCCAGCCAACTTACTGGCAGGTTTACGCGCTGGCGATGGCCATCGCCGTGGTCGTGCCGATAGTCCTGACGACGGTCATCTATCAGCGCAAATTCCGCCAGGGCACCTTACAGATTGTCTGACTTCTTATTTTCGGGGCGCACAAGCGCCCCCTTGTTGTCGCAGGAACGCAATATGAATACCCTTCCCCTCTGGTGGCAAAACGGCGTTATTTATCAAATCTATCCGAAGAGTTTCCAGGACACGACCGGGACCGGGACCGGCGATCTGCGCGGCGTGACCTCCCGCCTCGACTATCTACAAAAGCTCGGCGTTGACGCCATCTGGCTGACACCGTTCTACGTCTCGCCGCAGGTGGATAATGGCTACGATGTGGCCAACTATACCGCTATCGATCCAACTTACGGCACGCTGGACAATTTCGACGAACTGGTTGCGCAGGCGCACGATCGCGGGATCCGCATTGTGCTGGATATGGTGCTGAACCACACTTCGACCGAGCACGCCTGGTTCCGGGAAGCGCTCAGCAAGAAGAGTCCGTATCGCCAGTTCTATATCTGGCGCGACGGCGAAGCGACCACGCCGCCCAACAACTGGCGCTCTAAATTTGGCGGCAACGCCTGGCAATGGCACGCCGAAAGCGAGCAGTACTATCTGCACCTGTTCGCCGCTGAGCAGGCGGATCTGAACTGGGAAAACCCGGCGGTGCGCGCGGAGCTGAAAAAAGTTTGCGAGTTCTGGGCCGATCGCGGCGTCGATGGCCTGCGCCTTGACGTGGTCAATTTGATCTCCAAAGATCAGACCTTCCCGTCCGATACGGATGGCGACGGCCGCCGCTTCTATACCGACGGCCCGCGAGCGCACGAATTTTTGCGGGAGATGAGCCGCGACGTCTTCACCCCACGCAACCTGATGACGGTGGGCGAAATGTCTTCCACTACGCTTGCGCATTGCCAGCAGTATGCGGCGCGCGACGGCAGTGAACTGTCGATGACCTTTAATTTCCACCATCTGAAGGTGGACTATCCCGGCGGCGAGAAGTGGACGCTGGCGCGCCCGGATTATGTGGCATTGAAATCGCTGTTCAGCCACTGGCAGCAAGGGATGCACAATCGCGCGTGGAACGCGCTGTTCTGGTGTAACCACGACCAACCGCGCATCGTATCCCGCTTCGGCGATGAGGGGGAGTACCGTGTACCGGCGGCGAAAATGCTGGCGATGGTACTGCACGGGATGCAGGGCACGCCCTATATCTATCAGGGCGAAGAGATTGGCATGACCAATCCGCACTTTACGCGCATTACCGATTATCGCGACGTTGAGAGCCACAACATGTTTATCGAACGCGCGGCACAGGGTCAGGATGCCGATCGGCTGCTGGCGATTCTGGCCAGTAAGTCCCGCGATAACAGTCGTACACCCATGCAGTGGAACAGCGGTGAAAACGGTGGTTTTAGCGCAGGCGAGCCATGGATTGCGCTGTGCGATAACTATCGTGAGATTAACGTCGAAGCGGCACTGGCGGACCAGGAATCGGTGTTTTATACCTATCAGCAGTTGATTGCGCTGCGCAAGAGCACGCCAGTGCTGACCTGGGGAGACTATCAGGATCTGTTGCCGGAACATCCATCGCTGTGGTGCTATCGCCGTCAGTGGCAGGGGCAAACGCTGGTGGTCGTCGCTAACCTGAGCCGCGAGTTCCAGCGCTGGCAGCCGGAAAATATGGGCGGCGACTGGCAGGTACTGATGAGCAACTACGCGGAAACGGCGAATCGCCCTGCCGCTATGACCCTACGTCCGTTTGAAGCGACGTGGTGGCTCGCTTAGTCGGGCGATAACCCCGCGCGGTTAGTCGTTTTGTTGCCTGGGCAGATACAAGACGCCGCCTCGGGATAAAGAGGGATTTCGGCCACGCACTGTTCAGCAACAAGCTCATCAGCGGAAAATAATATTCCCGGATCTGGATATTCTCCGTTCAGGTCCAATTTTTGCTTATTTTATAAGCGGATAAATTTACATTTAGCGCTAGTGCCCATCATTCCTGCTCTCCTCTTTTTACTTTGTTCTGCATCAATAAAACTGCAAACATCTTTGATGCAAAGCACTACATATAGAATTTAAAATGCGTTCCGGCCCCACATATTGTATTAATAGTCTATTATGTCACTACAACCCATCGTACTCTGGCGGTGATGGAATGTGGATAAAAAGG
The DNA here is from genome assembly GCA_036498385.1 of Klebsiella sp. Lineage (GTDB taxonomy): Bacteria > Pseudomonadota > Gammaproteobacteria > Enterobacterales > Enterobacteriaceae > Klebsiella. The sequence goes on along the minus strand of DASYFN010000107.1, from coordinate 22,710 downwards.
GCTGGGATCGGAGGGAAACGACTGTAGCTATAGGGCTTCGTGACTTCGATTAACCTTCCGCCTCTGTGGATAACCTGTTCTATAAAAAGTATGGAGTGATCATGACACCGCATGTGATGAAACGCGATGGCTGTAAAGTGCCGTTCAAGTCAGAGCGCATTAATGAAGCAATTCTACGTGCAGCTAAAGCAGCGGGAGTCGATGACGCAGACTATTGCGCCACCGTCGCAGAAGTCGTTAGCCAGCAAATGCAGGGCCGCGCCCAGGTTGATATCAACGAGATCCAGACCGCCGTTGAAAACCAACTGATGTCCGGTCCGTACAAGCAACTGGCGCGCGCATACATTGAATATCGCCATGATCGCGATAGCCAACGTGAAAAGCGTGGTCGCCTGAACCAGGAAATTCGCGGCCTGGTTGAGCAGACCAACTCGGCATTACTCAACGAGAACGCCAACAAAGACAGTAAAGTCATCCCAACCCAGCGCGATCTGCTGGCGGGTATCGTCGCCAAGCACTACGCGCGTCAGCACCTGCTACCGCATGATGTGGTGATGGCGCACGAGCGCGGCGTGATCCACTATCACGATCTCGACTATTCGCCGTTCTTCCCGATGTTCAACTGTATGCTGATCGACCTGAAAGGGATGCTGACCCATGGTTTTAAAATGGGTAACGCCGAGATTGAGCCACCGAAGTCCATCTCTACCGCTACCGCGGTGACGGCGCAGATTATCGCTCAGGTCGCCAGCCATATTTATGGCGGCACGACCATTAACCGTATTGACGAAGTGCTGGCTCCATTCGTTGCCGAAAGCTTCAATAAACATCGTAAAATTGCCGAAGAGTGGCAAATTCCGGATGCCGAAGGCTATGCTCGCTCCCGCACCGAGAAAGAGTGCTACGACGCCTTCCAGTCGCTGGAATATGAAGTGAACACCCTGCATACCGCCAACGGTCAGACGCCATTCGTGACCTTCGGTTTCGGCCTCGGCACCAGTTGGGAATCGCGCCTGATTCAGCAGTCCATACTACGCAACCGCATCGCGGGCCTCGGTAAAAACCGCAAAACGGCGGTGTTCCCGAAGCTGGTCTTCGCCATTCGCGATGGCCTGAACCACAAATTCGGCGACGCGAACTACGATATTAAACAGCTGGCGCTGGAGTGCGCGAGCAAGCGCATGTACCCGGACATCCTTAACTACGATCAGGTGGTGAAAGTGACCGGTTCATTCAAAACTCCGATGGGCTGCCGTAGCTTCCTCGGCGTGTGGGAAAACGAGGACGGCGAACAGGTGCATGATGGCCGCAACAACCTTGGCGTTATCAGCCTTAACCTGCCGCGCATCGCGCTGGAAGCCAGGGGCGATGAAACAGAGTTCTGGAAACTTCTGGACGAACGCCTGCTGTTGGCGCGTAAAGCGCTGATGACCCGTATCGCCCGTCTGGAAGGGGTAAAGGCTCGCGTTGCGCCGATTTTGTATATGGAAGGGGCCTGCGGCGTGCGTCTGAAAGCGGACGACAACGTTTCTGATATTTTCAAAAACGGTCGCGCGTCGATTTCTCTGGGCTATATCGGCATCCATGAAACCATCAACGCGCTGTTCGGCAACCAGCATATGTACGACAGCGAAGCGCTGCGTGAGAAAGGCGTCGCCATCGTTCAGCGTCTGCGCGAAGCGGTAGACCAGTGGAAAGAAGAGACCGGCTACGGCTTTAGCCTGTACAGCACGCCGAGCGAAAACCTCTGCGACCGCTTCTGCCGTCTGGATACCGCTGAGTTCGGCGTGATTGAAGGCGTGACCGATAAAGGTTATTACACCAACAGCTTCCACCTCGACGTGGAGAAGAAGGTGAATCCGTACGACAAAATCGATTTTGAAGCGCCTTATCCGCCGCTGGCTAGCGGGGGGTTTATTTGCTACGGCGAGTACCCGAATATTCAGCACAACCTGAGAGCGCTTGAAGATGTCTGGGATTACAGCTATCAGCACGTACCGTATTACGGAACCAATACGCCCATCGATGAGTGCTACGAGTGCGGCTTTACCGGTGAGTTCAAGTGCACCAGCAAAGGCTTCACCTGCCCGAAATGCGGCAACCACGATGCTTCTCGCGTGTCGGTGACCCGCCGCGTGTGCGGCTATCTCGGTAGCCCGGATGCCCGTCCGTTCAACGCCGGCAAGCAGGAAGAAGTCAAACGCCGCATTAAGCATCTGGGTAACGGGCAGATTGGTTAATCCTTCCCCCTCACCCTGACCCTCTCCCCAACGGGAGAGGGAACCGTCCAGTAGTCGTTTGACAACTCGGGAGCCGCTCCCGGCGCAAAGCGCTTTTTATCCAGGCTACCGCCACTATATGGGTTTCCTCAAATCAGTTGGCGTTGTAGCAAGGCGACAAGCGAGCAAGTACCGGGGAGCTTATGTAGTAAGTGACCTGGGCGCACGAGCGCAGCCAACGCCGCTACAGCGTCAAATGAGAAGAGGAAACAATGAATTACCATCAGTATTACCCGGTAGATATTGTTAATGGTCCGGGAACTCGCTGCACCCTGTTTGTCTCCGGTTGCATTCACGAGTGTCCCGGCTGCTATAACAAAAGCACCTGGCGGCTGAACTCTGGCATGCCGTTCACCGCCGGGATGGCCGACCGCATCATTGCCGACCTCAACGATACGCGCGTCAGGCGCCAGGGGATCACGCTTTCTGGCGGCGATCCCCTGCATCCGCAGAACGTCCCGGAGATCCTTAAGCTGGTGCAGCGCATTCGCGCCGAGTGTCCCGGAAAAGATATCTGGGTGTGGACCGGCTACAAACTGGACGAACTGAACGACGCGCAGATGGAGGTGGTGGCTCTCATCAACGTGCTGGTTGATGGGAAGTTCGTGCAGGATCTCAAAGACCCGGCGCTAATCTGGCGCGGCAGCAGCAACCAGGTTGTGCATCACCTGAGATAGCCTCCTTCTACAGCCGTTTAGTGACTTGCCGATATACCCGTCATACTTCAAGTTGCATGTGCGTCGGCTGTACTCAGTCACCCGAATCACTTACCTGAGTAAGCTCATCGGGATTCCTTCCCTTGCCGCCTTCCTGCAACTCGAATTATTTAGTGTATAGACGGCTAATTTTTGTCGTTTTCCCACTGCAATAACATAAACAATCACCACCTCAACCCGCACCTGATACACCAGACGGTATCCCGATGCTTTCAGCTTTATTTTATAGCAGTCAGGTCATCCCCTAAGCCGTGAAGATTCAATAGGAGGATTACCCAGCACTACCGCCAGCTTACTTTTGAACTGCTTTATTACATTTGGCTTACACTCAGTTCTGGAAAGCGCCTCTCAAAACCGGCTGACACACTCCATCGCCACCGCTTTAAACTCATCGAAGCTGCGGGTGGCGGCCAGGCGGAGCATCGCGCGTTCACGCAGGAAGGTGACGAAAATATCATAGATCGCCATCGCCTCTTCATACTCGCTTTTACTGATGGCGAGCAGAAAGATGATATGCGCGGTTTCATCCCCCCAGGCGATGCCGTGTGGCGCGATCACCGTATAAACCACCGTCTTTTTCGCCAGCAGGCCGAGGGCATGGGGCAACGCGATCCCATCGCCCAGCATGGTACTGACGATAGCCTCACGCTCCACCACCGAATCATGAAACTCCGCCCCGACAAACCCCTCCTGCTGCAACTGCTGGCACAGCGTGACAAACAACGCCTGCTGATCTATCGGGGTATCAATCACCTGAAAGTGAACCTCATCAAAATACTTATTCAGCATCCAGGGGCGAGTGCGGTCCACCAGCACCAGCTTGCCGATTTGGTCGAGCTGATAGTCGGTAGGAAACTGCGCAATGGTTATCACCGGCTTATCTTTCTCGCTGATGCGCACGGTGGAGATCACAAAATCCTCCGCGACTTCTTCCCGCTGTTCATATTCGCGCTGCGAGAGGGTGGCGGCAATTTTCAGTTGCGGATACTTACGTTGCAGAATAGCTTCGATCATCCGCACCATCGCGTTGCTGGTATCGCAGACCAGCAGCACCTGCGGCTGGCGCTGGTAGCCAACGTTGTAGTGACGCTCCAGCCCGACGCCGATATGCAGCACCAGAAAGCCAATCTCATTTTCGCTGATGGCGTAGGGCGTATATTTTCCCCAACTGGATACCGCCGCCAGAGTCATGTCCCACGCCATTGGATAGTGCTGTTTGATATTTTCCAGAAGCGGGTTGGGGATCATTATCTGATAGCGCACGCGGGTGATCATGGTCTTAATATGGGTCAGTAAATCCGCATGCAACTGGGCATCGTCCAGCAGATGGTAGTTATATTGCTGATTGATATAGCGCAGGATGTAGTTCACCAGTGCTTCGTCGTCGTCGGCGCTGATGGTGCCCGGATCGACGTCCTGCACCCGGCGGGCGGCGAGGTGGATGCACAGCCACTCCTCTTCCGCCGGAGCAAGCGGTTTACCCGCCAATTGTTGCATCATGTTTACCAGCTCACGGGCGGCGTCGCGCACGTTTTGCGCCACATCCTCGGCGCTAAAATCGGCCAGCGGATATCCTTCGCTTATGCGGCGCACGGCAACCGCGCCATACAGGCAGATAAAGCGCTCTCCCGCGTCAGTCAGGCGCACGTGATGGCGGGTTAATGTCTCCTGCAGCACGCCTTCCAGCAGTGTCGGTACGCTGACGTCAAACGCCTCTTCGCCGATAAGCGGGTTCAGCGGCCCCTGCTGGCTCAACTCCCACAGCAGATCGGTCAGGCAGGCACGAATAGAGACCTCGCTACCGAACAGCTTCATGCCGTGGCGTGGCCGGGTCTCCAGGGTGAGTTGATAACGCTGAAAACGCTCGCGCACATCAACCATATCGCCCTGTAAGGTGGCACGGCTGACAAACCACATATCGGCCAGGTCCTCCAGCTTGATAGAGAACGCGGAAGTTAAAAAGCGTACCAGCAAAAAGTGGATGCGATCCGCTGCGGTGCGCGGGATGCGCTGCGCTTTCGGCGCGCGCTCTTCCAGCGTCTGGTAGCGCGACGGATCGTGAATAACCAGTTGATAACCGCTGCCGCGAGTGAGGATAAACTGCGCGCCGTAGTGCAACAGCAACGCGTTCAACGCGGTGATGTCCGCGCGCACGGTGCGAGTAGAAACCGACAGCCGCTGTGCCAGCTCCTCCTGCGGCAGCGTTTCGTTTTGCAACAGAATAAACAGCTGCGCTAAACGTTGATTGGGAAATCGCATGTCAGTTCCTTTTTCTTACGGCTCAAGGTTGCGCGGATATTACCCCCTGCGACGGGCTGCCAACCGGGATGTAGCCCGGTGAGAACGTCAGCCTGCCATCCTGCGGCGTAAAAACAAAGTGGCGCGGTCCGTCGCCGGAAGCAATCTGATTCAGTTCCCCCTAACCCTCTCCCCATAGGCGCGAGGGCCGGGGTGGGGGCAATCGGCGCTATTTAACTAACTGCTTGCTGATCGAAAGCAACTGACGCACGTCCGCCGGGCGGGTATTACCGCTGGCTTGATCAATAATCGAACTGTAGATATGCGGGATAATTTTACTCACACCTGCGTCCAGCGCGATTTGCAGGATCTCGCCGTAGTTTTCCAGATCGATCCCGCCGGTCGGCTCCAGCCAGAAATCATGGCGGGCGCAAGCCTCGGCCACCGCAATAAACTCATCGCGATGCTTCAGCCCGCCCATCGGGAAGTATTTAATCGAACTGCCCCCCATGTCCTTGAGCAGAGCAATCGCGGTCTCCAGCGGCACGATACCATCCGGCGCGCCGCTGCTGAGCGGGCCGGTGGAGATCTTCACCCTTCCCGGCGTACCGGTTGGCGACACCAGACCGTTGACCACAGTTTCGTTCTGCCCCAGCAGCGCACGACTGGTCGCCACGCCGGTAAAGACCTGATTGACGTGCTGCGGCTGGACCTGACGCGAAATTTCGCTGACCATCGCCGACTGGTTCGGATCGCCCGCGCCCAGCCCCACAGAGAGCGCATTATCAATCCGCTGCGCGTATTCACGCATATCGGCCACCGCGCTGGCGACGTCCGGGTAATTTTTGGAGAGCACGCCCACCAGTACATGACCTTCCGCTGCCGCATAAATCTCGCTGGCGTTGTCTTTACTGCCCGCCAGCACGTTCAGGCAGATACGGTCACGGTAAAAGTTAGGGGTCAGTTTCATGCGTTTTTCTCCTTGTTCAGAACCTCTGCGATGCGACGGGAGACAATGTCCAGTTGCTGCGCGTTCACGCTGCGGACATCGGCTTCAATAATGCCTTCATTGGCCTTATAGCCCCGGAAGTAAATGGCGTATTCGCCCTGCTTCAGCTCATTGACCAGATCACCGGTGTTCACGCCAGTTACCGCTTCCTCAAATTTAATTTCCGCCCGCGCAATATCGCGACCGGCGCTGTCCCAGACCACTCGCGCAGTCACACCATTAAGCGTATTAAGCTGGTTAATAAACGGTGTCATCTTCGCCACCATCTCTTCGCCGCTCTCTTTGCTCGCCGTCAGGTAGTGTTCGATGGCACAGGTCAGGCCGAGGATCCCCTCTTTGCCCACTTTCATCGCCCGGCCAATGCCGTTCGCCTGGCGTTTGACCCACTCAATGTATTGGGTTTTGCCGATCACCAGCCCGCTGGTCGGCCCTTCTATGGCCTTCGCGCCACTGTAGATCACCAGATCCGCGCCCGCGCGATAGTAGGCCTGGAGGTCTTCTTCCGCCGCCGCGTCGACAATCAGCGGCAGATGATGGCTCTGCGCCACTGCTGCCGCCTGCGCCACATTGAGCATGCTTTTCTGCACGCAGTGGTGGGATTTGATATACAGAATAGCCGCGGTGCGCGGGGTGATCGCCGCCGCCAGCTGTTCGGCGGAACATTCGTTGGCGTAGCCCGCCTCCACCAGCCTGCCGCCGCCCAGCGCCACCATGGTGCCCACCGGCGCGCCAAAGTTGACGTTATGGCCCTTAGGCAGCACGATTTCATTGTTTTCGATCGGCGTCACGTGCAAGTTTTCCAGCAGCCAGGCGCTGTCTTTTACCAATACCGCCGCCACCGACTGAGCGATGCCCGCCGAGGCGCAGGAGACGACGGTCGCCCCTTCCACGTCCAGCAGCTTCGCAATATACGCGCCGGTTTTATTGACCAGATCTTTCATCTCGAAGTACTGGTTCATCCCCGCCATCGCGGCTTCCATCACTTCCGGACGCGGCGTGGAGACGCCGAGGATAGTCATGCGCCCGGAGGTGTTAATAACCTGTTTTAAATCATATTTTTCAAAAATCGAAGGCATTTTCCGCGCTCCCTTGTTCGGTCAGATAGCCCTTGCCCGCGCGAACGGCGGCAAGCGGCAGCAGGATCTTGTCGGTCTGAAGGCTCTCTTTTTCCGCATCCACCAGCACCGTCGGCGTCAGCGCGAGGGTGAACAGTGTGAGATCGGCGTCGTAGCCCACTTCCAGCCGCCCTTTGTGGCTAAGACGCAGGCCTTCAGCGGCGTTGGCGGTCACGCAGTCGATAACCTGCGGCAGCGACATCCCAATGGCGAGGAATTTCGACATCACCAGCGCCAGCGAGCGCACCGGGCCATCAATGCGGTTGCGGCAGTAGATATCGGAGCTGATGGTGTGCGGCAGAATACCCATGGCAATCGCCCGGCGCGCCACCTCGAAGCTGAAGCTGGCGGTACCGTGGCCAATATCAAGGCGCACGCCGCGCTGCAACGCGCGGCTAATTGAGCACTTCAGCTCGCCGGACGGCGTCAGGATGCGATTGGGCTTCCCGTTGTAGCAGTGGGTAATGATGTCGCCGGAAGTTAGCAGGTCGGCAATTTCATCAAGATCAGGCGGATTGTTGCCGATATGCACCATCAGCGGCAGGCCGCCGTTTTCCTGTTGAATCGCCTTTGCGCGCGCCAGCGGCGTAATGCCGTTATCACCTACCACGCTGCTGCTCATCCGCGCCTTCAGGCCGACGATAAAGTTCGGGTAGCGGTTGACCGCCTGCTTCACCGCCTCCGCATCGATATTCGCCATATTGGCCAGTTCATTCTGGGCAATCAGTCCGACGCGGGAGATATTGAGCAGGGCGTAAACCTCAGTCGCGGCCTTGCGGGTCAGTTGATAGAAGTCATCAACATCGTCCGCGCCAGTGCTGCCCGCGTCAATTACGGTGGTCACGCCGGTGGCGATCCCTACGCTGTCCGGCTCATCATGGTAAATCGGCGAGCACGGATAGCAGTGAACGTGGGAGTCAATCCAGCCTGCGCTGACGTAATAGCGACCGTCCAGCTCAATCGTTTTGCGCGCGGGGGCGCTAATCTCGCCAAGCGCCGCGATTTTACCGTCCCGGATGGCGATATCGGTCAGAGTATCGTCGACGAGGCGCGCACGGTGCAGGAGTAAATCAAACATATCTCTCTCCTGTTAACGCGGGCGCCGGTGCGCCCGCTGAACTTAACTAATCGCCACCGGGAAGATCGATCCAAGGAGCATCGCGCCAAGGATCGCGCCGCCGGTGATAGGCTTCTGCCAGATGTAGAACAGCAGCGCGCCCACCAGGGAACCGATGCCGATAGGAATAGAAGCGGTCATGGCGCTGAGGATAATTAACGGCCCGAGGAAGCGACCAGAGGCGTTACCAGCCCCCATCATGACGTCCGCGCCGTAGGTGGAGTCACTCTGGTTGATGGTGAATTTACGCGCCAGGATGATGATGTAGCCAATCGCGAGGCCAAGCACCAGACCGGTCACCAGAGAGGCGGCAAAGTTGGCGACCGGAAAAATAAAGCCCGCGCCGAGCAGCAGCGCCGGAACGCCTAAGCCGACGCCGGTCTGAATCGCCCCACCGATATCCAGAATCCCCACCAGCGACCCTTCGATAATACGCGCAAACAGGAAGCTGGCGCCGAACGCCGCTACCGCGCCGTAGGCCCCGGTATCGATTCCCGCTTTCAGCATCGCCACAAAGGCGACTTCGTTAAACGCGCCGATGCCGTAGAGGTAGTACATATGCGTCCCGGCAAAGACGCCGGAGGAGAGCAGGCCAACAAAGATCGGGAACGACCAGTCGGCATACCAAAAACCTTTATTTTGTTCCATGAGAGGCTCCTGTTATTTACCGCTGAGCGAGTTGTGGATCAGTTCCAGCCAGTTCGGCACGGACAGATGGAAGGATTCAATCATCTTCATATCGAAACCGCGGAAGAAGCCGCTCAGAACGAACAGCGCGACGATCGCCACCATCATCACCCTGGTGACGCGGTGCCAGCCGCTCTCTTCTACGCCTTTACCAATCAGGATGCCCAGTACCAGGCCTGGTACGGCGTTACCCATAATCAGTTGCGCTGCGCCGCCGAAAATCGTCGCCCAGAAGCCCGATTTTTTACCGGCATCAATCGCCGCCAGCCAGAAGATGACCGGCATCACCGTGTTCACCAGTAAGTTTGCTGCCGGAACCAGCACTTTGACCGCTGTCACCTGCAGCGCTTCCGGTACTGAAGAGGCGGTCAGGTTAAGGAAAGTGACAACGATCATGCCGATAATGCCGCAGGCGATGGCCATCTTTTTCGGATCGTGCAGCGTCTCGCCAACGTTGCGGTTTTTAACCATCAGCGCTGCCGCCCCCCAGTTAGGGATGATGCGGTGGTCAACGTCCTGAGTGAAGGAGCCTGCCGCGACGGAAGAGGCCCAGGCGTTGAAGAAGAAGCCCAGACCAAAAGAGAAGTGGGAAGCCGGATCGCCTTCACATGAATTCAGCTCGCCCAACGTACGAAACGCCCCCATCCCTTGCGTGGTGGGCGCATGAAACATGCGTGCCGCTCCGGCGCCAACGCCGACGCCAACCAGGCCGCCGATGATGAGCGATTTTATTAAAATTATCAGGAACATAGTCTGACCCTTTGGTGAAAATCAGGTTTGCGTGACGAAATCCACTTTATCGAGATTAATGGCGGTCACGGTGACGGTAACGTTCAGCTCCACGCTGTAGATCCGTCGCTCACGACGCAGAAAGAAGAATAAAAACGCCTCTTTCCTTACCGCTTCACGCGCATAAACAACCTCCACATCCTGTGGTTCAATACGCAGTAAGATGTGCGGCGACGTTTTCATGACCGCCGCCTGGACATGGTTCAGAGCATCGGCGAAAGCCCGTGCTTTGCTCTCACCTTTGCCGGTAACGCTCACCGTGGTGGTGAATTGCTCTTTCATACTCACGCGCCGTATTTCTTCTTCCAGGCTTCAACCAGCCGTTCGCCCAGTTCTTCTTTATCCATAAAGCCGAAGCCCAGAACGTTGTAGCCTTCGTTGATCGCGGTGACGCCTTCATCAACGGAACGCATGCCATATTTTGCTTTGTAGCCATGCTTATTTTGCGCGGTGATCGCCCCTGCGCCGCCGCTGCCGCAGAAAGAGATACCGAAGGTGGCGTTTTCGGCTTTCATCATGTCACCCAGCTTCATATCCGCGGCAACGCCTGGTACGACAACGGCGCGAGCGCCAGCTTTTTCCGCACCTGCGGCAACTTTTTGTCCTTTACCCAGGCGATCGCCTATAACTACGGTGATTTGTTCCATGTGTGTGCTCCTTACAGGTTATCTTTCGCGACTTCGAAGTGGACGGACAGCAGCCAGGCTTCTTCATCTGGCAGATTGCCGAACTGCGCGACCACTTCGCGGGCCAGCATCATTGAATCTTCTGAGATCTCGTCGAACAGACTGGCATCCACTTCGGGTAGCGGCTCACCGCTGATTGACCGATGGGCCATCGCCCGAACGTGGGAGGTCAGCATTTGCTCCTGAACGTCGTTGGGAACGATGTTGCAGCGACTTAATAGTGCGAAAACCTGCTGCAGCATTTTGTCGGCCAGGTGTTCGGTTAGCGTGGCCTGCTCCTCTGGGACGTGTGTTACCGCTCCTTTATTCACTTGAATTACCCCGTTGATGTCTCTGGGGATAACACTAATGCCGGGGAGAAAGAGTTTGTAGCGAGTTGTTTTCCACTTCGAAGTGGAAAGAACGACGGCAGGTGTGATTTATTTCACATAACAATGAGGAATGTGTTCAATTTACTGAGTTCACATGATGAATGTCACACAATCGCCAGCGCTACCGCCGCAGAACCCGCTGAGTAGGAAAGAGAAAAAATGTGATAGCGGTGGAGTTTTGGGTGAGGAGGTTGAAGCTTGGGTCTGGTAAGCCGGGCAAGGCGCCAGCCGTCGCCCGGCAGAAATAACCAAAATCTAAAAGCGATTAACGATACTTCTTGTGATACGTATTACGGGTGGTTTTAAACTCTTCCGCTGCGGCCTGAGCCTCTTTGACTTTGCCTTCGTCAGCCAGCTTCAGCGCGCCGTCAATCTGGCCGATCAGCACATCAAGACCGTGACGATAGTCTTTCATTTCCGCGCTGTCCGCCGCTTTACCCTCCAGCTTCGGCGGCGTCTCTTTCCGGGCGTCAACCGCCGCAGTACGCATCTTATTCAGCGCCGTTTTCAGCTCACCGACATCGGAGGTTTTCTGTACCACTTGCAGGTTCTCTGCAAGGGTATCCATGTCTTCGCCCAGCTCGGCGAAGGCCGATGCCGAACCGAGTACAAAAGCCGATACGGCCAACATCGCTAATAGTTTTTTACGCATTGCTTACTTCCTTTTTTATTATTAAGCATACAGGTTTATTGCCCGGCGATTTTCATCTCCGGCAGCAAGATGGAACCGCACTGAATGTTACTGCGCGTTTCGATATCGTCGCCGATGGTCACGATATTACGCCACATATCTTTCAGATTTCCTGCAATCGTTATCTCACTGACCGGATACTGCATTTCGCCATTTTCTACCCAGAAACCGGATGCGCCGCGTGAGTAGTCGCCGGTGACGCCGCTTACCCCCTGCCCCATCAGTTCTGTTATAACAAGGCCAGTGCCCATCTCTTTAAGCAACTTTGCAAAGCTCAGGCCGCGCCCCTTTATACGCCAGTTATGGATACCGCCCGCGTGGCCGGTACTCTTCAGTCCCAGCTTACGCGCGGAGTAGTTGGTCAACAACCACTGGGTTAGTACGCCATCTTTAACGATATCGCGGCGTTCCGTACGTACGCCTTCGCTATCAAACGGGGTGGAAGCGAGCCCTTTCAACAGGTGCGGATGCTCTTCAATGGTCAGCCAGTCCGGCAGGATCTGGCTACCCAGCGCATCAAGCAGGAAGGTGGATTTCCGATAAACCGAACCGCCGGCAATCGCCCCGACCAGATGCCCAAACAGGCCGGTAGCGACTTCGTTGGCGAAAATAACGGGCGCTTTCATCGTCGATAACTTGCGCGGAGCCAGCCGCGACAGGGTACGACGGGCGCACTCCTCACCAACCCACTCCGGCGATTGCAGATCTTCAATCGCTCGCCCAATGGTATAGGCGTAATCGCGCTCCATATCGCCATTCTCTTCGGCAATCACGCAGCTGGAGAGCGAATGGCGGGTAGAGCAGTAGCTCTGCAGCATACCGTGGCTGTTGCCAAACACTTTGATACCGTAGTGGCTGTTAAAACTGCCGCCTTCGGTATTGCTGATGCGTTTATCGGCTTTCAGCGCCGCCTGTTCAGCGCGGGAGGCCAGCTCAATGGCTTCATCCGGGGTGACATCCGCCGGATGGAACAGGTCAAGATCCGGGGACTCAAAGGCCAGTAGCTCTTTATCTGCTACGCCCGCGCACGGGTCTGGCGAAGTGTAGCGGGCGATATCCAGCGCTGCCTGCACCGTGCGGGCAATAGCCTGCGGGCTAAGGTCGGTCGAAGAAGCGCTGCCTTTACGGTTCTGATGATAAACGGTGATGCCGAGAGCGCCATCGCTATTGAATTCTACGTTCTCCACTTCGCCGTAGCGGGTGCTAACGCCGATACCGGTGGTTTTGCTGACGGAGACTTCCGCGCCGTCGGATTTGCCTGCCGCCAGTTCCAGCGCCGTGGTCACGGCCTCTTCCAGCGTCTTACGCTGTTGTGCAACTTGAGAGATGACTTTCATCGCTAATGCCATAATGTAAGAAGGAGTTAACTGAAGTCTAACAGAGAACCGTTTTTCAGTGCGCGCCTTAACTGGTAACATTAGTCTCTTTTTTAAGGAGCCTGAGATGACAAAGCAGCCCGAAGACTGGCTCGACGACGTCCCTGGTGATGACGTCGAAGATGAAGACGATGAAATTATCTGGGTCAGTAAAAGTGAAATTAAGCGCGACGCCGAAGAACTGAAGCGTCTTGGCGCGGAAATGGTAGAACTGGGAAAAAACGCGCTTGATAAAATCCCGCTGGATACCGACCTGCGCGACGCGATTGAACTCGCCCAGCGTATCAAGAAAGAGGGCCGCCGCCGCCAGATGCAACTGATAGGTAAAATGCTGCGTAGCCGCGACGTCGAGCCGATTCGTCAGGCTCTGGACAAGCTGAAGAACCGCCACAACCAGCAGGTTGCGCTGTTCCATAAGCTTGAGCAGATCCGTGATCGTCTGATTGATAATGGTGATGAAGCCGTTGCTGAAGTGCTGAACCTGTGGCCTGACGCCGATCGTCAGCAGCTGCGTTCGCTAATCCGCAACGCTCAAAAAGAGAAAGAAGGCAACAAGCCGCCGAAGTCCGCGCGTCTTATCTTCCAGTATCTGCGTGAACTGGCCGAAAGCGAAGGCTAATTCTGAATGACTCCCCGGATTACGGCTGTTGCCCGATCCGGGCGACCCACCTCCTCGAAAAAAATGACATAGTCGATGGTAAATTCGAATTTGCTATGCATTTAAATCATTTTTCATTTTTATTTCACGACGCGTTTATATCCATAACCAATCAAAGCTGAATCGTTAAAGCTAAAAGTAATAAAACTCACATATTTTTAGCAACATAATTTAATCTTACTGTAGAAAAGAGATTTAAATCTCATTTAAACACATAAAAACGCCTATTTTCTCACCAGGTGAGGCACTTCACATTTTGTTCATCCACTTGCAACTAAATTCTCCGCACCATTAACACAATCGATTCAGCAAAAGGGATACAAAATGAAAAAGACACTCGCTTTGACAGCAATCGCCATGCTTATTTCCGGGCCAGTAATGGCAAAAACATGGGTGCTGACAAGCGCTGAAAGCGGTATGGATAAAGGAAACTGGCAGATAACCAGCGACCAGCTGAAGATAAAAGATCATAATTTCAGCATTGAGCAAAAAGTCCTTCACGGCGGTAAACAAGAAGGCAGTAAAATCCTCGTGATCCATAGCAAAGATGGCCTGACTATTACTTTAAGCCCGACCCGCGGTATGAACTTGCTGAAAATCGAAGGCTTCGGTTCGCGGATGGGCTGGGATTCACCGGTAAAAGAAGTGGTCAACCCGGCCTTTATTAACCTCGAAAGCCGCAACGGACTGGGCTGGCTGGAAGGCTTCAATGAGATGATGGTCCGCTGTGGCTATGAATGGACCGGCCACCCGGTAACCGCCGATGGACAGATTTATACCCTGCACGGCAAAGCCGGCAATACGCCAGCCTCACAGGTGGAAGTTGACGTCGCGGATACCGCGCCGTATGAAATTCGCGTTCGCGGGCTGGTGAAGGAGAGCACCTTTAAGAAAGCGGATTTGCAGACAATGACCGAACTGCGCTATGTCCCCGGCAGCAACAGCTTTAGCCTGCACGATGTCTTAACCAACCATGCCGACTATCCGCATGACTATCAAATCATCTATCACAGCAACTTTGGCAAGCCGATCCTCGAAGAAGGTGCCCGCTTCCTGGCGCCGATAGCCAGCATCAGTCCGTTCAATGACTATGCTAAAGCTGGCTTAAAAAGCTGGCAAACCTACGCCGGTCCAGGCAAAGATTTTGATGAAATGGTATTTAATATGCAGCCGCTGGCGGATGAAAATCATCAAACGCTGGCCGCAGTGGTCAACAAAGCCGGCGATAAAGGGGCATCCATTCAGTTTGATACCCGCCAGTTGCCAGTGCTGACACTGTGGAAAAACACCGATACCGAGAAGCAGGGCTACGTGACCGGTATTGAGCCGGGCACCAGCTACGCCTATCCGGTAACCATCGAACGCGAGCAAAAACGCGTTAAACAGCTTCAGCCAGGGGCAAGCGCCCGCTTTGATCTGACCTATACGTTGCTGCACAGCAGCGAGCAGGTTGCCGACGTTGAGAAGAAAATCTCGGCCATTCAGGGCGACACCAAAGTAGAGGAAAACGGAACGCCTATCGCGAAGGAGTAATTTTACTCTTGAGCATATCCCGGGTTGCGCAGCACATGCCTGACCCGGGTTTACCCACCAACCGTACAGGCCGGTGGCGCGGCCAGCGCCACGCCGCCAGTGGCAATACATCCAGCGTAGCAAAAAAACAACTGCCCTCACGCGCAGGGCAGATAAACGAGGGGAATGACCTACTCGGCCGCCTCGGCTTTTTTCGCCAGCTTATCGAGCAACTTCTGATGAATACCGCCAAACCCGCCGTTACTCATCACCAGGATGTGGTCGCCAGGATGGGCGGTTTTAACAATCATATCTACCAGTGTATCGACATCTGCGCTCCAGTGTGCGGGCTGTATGCAGGCATCAGCCACTTCAGCAACCTGCCACGGAATGTGCTGCGGCTGCAGCAGGAAGACTTCATCCGCACGACCGAGAGACGGTGCCAGATCGTCTTTGCAAACGCCTATTTTCATGGTGTTGGAACGGGGCTCAAGCACGGCAAGAATACGCGCGGTACCACCAACTTTTCCGCGTAAGGCCTGCAAGGTCGCCAGGATTGCCGTCGGGTGGTGGGCAAAATCGTCGTACACGGTAACGCCGTTGGCTTCGCCCCTCAGCTCCAGGCGACGACGGGCGTTGATAAAGCTTCCCAGCGCGTTGGCCGCATCGGCAGGCAGTACGCCTACGTGACGGGCAGCGGCAATCGCCATCAGGCCGTTATGCATATTATGCTCACCGACCAGCCCCCACTTCACCTCGCCGACTTTCTCGCCATCCAGCCACACTTCCCATTCTGAAGCATCGGCAGTGAGCTTTTTCGCCAGCCAGTGGCCCTGTTCGCCAACCAGCTCCTGTTCGCTCCAGCAGCCCATCGCCATTGTCTGTTTCAGATTGATGTCGTTTTCCGGCAGGATAATTTTCCCTTTGCCCGGCACGATACGCACCAAGTGATGGAACTGTTTCTGAATAGCTTTCAGATCGTCAAAGATATCCGCGTGGTCGAACTCAAGGTTATTAAGAATCAAAGTTCGCGGGCAGTAATGAACAAACTTGGAACGCTTATCGAAGAAAGCGCAGTCGTATTCATCAGCTTCAATCACGAAGAATGGGCTGTCGCCAAGGCGCGCGGAAACATCAAAGTTACCCGGTACGCCGCCGATAACAAAACCCGGCTTGTAGCCGCAGGCTTCGAGGATCCAGGTCGCCATTCCGGCAGTGGTGGTTTTTCCATGCGTCCCGGCAACCGCCAGTACCCAGCGATCGCGCAGGACATAGTCGTGCAGCCACTGCGGTCCGGACATGTACGGGATGTTATTTTCCAGAACCGCTTCCACGCATGGGTTACCGCGCGTCATCGCGTTACCGATAATCACCAGATCCGGTTGCGGATCCAACTGGCGGGGATCATATCCTTGAATTAAGTCGATCCCCTGGTTTTCCAGCAGGGTACTCATTGGCGGATAGACGTTCGCATCCGACCCCGTTACCTCATGACCGAGGGAACGCGCCAGCAGTGCCAGCCCCCCCATAAACGTGCCACAGATTCCTAAAATATGAATACGCATGCGTCATTTCCTTCTTAATATCTGGCGCATAGTTTACCTGTATGTATAGGTCAGAGAAATGCATTTCAGATGAATAAGCTCATCATACCTCAAGCGGCATGCATGCTGGCGGCACGATCCGCCCCAACCAGCCATAGATACCGTTAAAAAACAGAAAAGTACTTTTTTGTCCGTTAGCACAAATTATTTAGGCTACCGTCAGGTTGCTGGCGCGATTCACCTGTGCGTATTTTTTTTTATTCTTTGTTAAGATTGTTATGTTCGTTTTACTTCACATAAACATGCAGGGAACGGGTTATGAAAACGTTAGGTGAATTTATTGTCGAAAAGCAGCACGAGTTCTCTCACGCAACTGGCGAGCTTACTGCTTTGTTGTCGGCGATAAAGTTAGGCGCCAAGATCATCCACCGCGATATCAATAAGGCCGGTCTGGTCGATATCCTGGGTGCCAGCGGTGCTGAGAACGTTCAGGGCGAGGTGCAGCAAAAACTCGACCTGTTTGCCAATGAAAAGTTGAAAGCCGCACTGCGAGCACGCGATATTGTTGCTGGAATCGCCTCTGAAGAAGAAGATGAAATCGTCGTCTTTGAAGGATGTGAACACGCTAAATATGTGGTACTGATGGACCCTCTGGATGGATCTTCTAACATCGACGTTAACGTCTCCGTTGGAACGATTTTCTCTGTCTATCGCCGCGTCACGCCGGTGGGTACCCCCGTTACCGAAGAAGATTTCCTGCAGCCAGGCAATCGACAGGTCGCCTCGGGCTATGTGGTTTACGGATCCTCGACGATGTTGGTCTATACCACTGGCTGCGGCGTCCACGCCTTCACCTACGATCCTTCTCTTGGCGTTTTCTGCCTCTCTCAGGAACGCATGCGTTTCCCGGAAAAGGGCAACACGTACTCCATTAATGAAGGTAACTACATCAAGTTCCCGATGGGTGTGAAGAAGTACATCAAGTTCTGTCAGGAAGAAGATGCCGGAACCCAGCGTCCGTATACCTCGCGCTATATCGGTTCGCTGGTGGCGGATTTTCACCGCAACTTGCTGAAAGGCGGCATCTATCTGTATCCGAGCACCGCCAGTCACCCGGACGGTAAGCTGCGCCTGCTGTACGAATGCAATCCGATGGCATTCCTGGCGGAACAGGCTGGCGGTAAAGCCAGCGATGGTAAAGAACGTATTCTGGATATCATTCCAACCAGCCTGCATCAGCGTCGTTCTTTCTTCGTCGGCAACAACCATATGGTTGAAGACGTCGAGAACTTTATTAAAGAGTTCCCGGACGCGTAAGTTCCTCTTTCCCTCCCGCCATGCGGGAGGGAAATTCTCTCATCAGTGCCCCACTCTTGTTACTGGCGAGCTCTGCCGATTCTCCCATAGCACCGTCAGGCCACGCTGCAGCGCGATAAAGATAAACAGCAGGATACCGATGGCGATCTTGGTCCACCAGGAACTAAGAGTACCGTCGAAGTTGATGTACGTCTGAATCAGCCCCTGAATCGCCACGCCAAACAGCGTGCCGAGAACCGTCCCTACCCCGCCGCTTAACAGCGTGCCGCCAATAACTACCGAAGCAATCGCGTCCAGTTCAACGCCCACGCCCGCCAGGGCATAGCCCGCCTGGGTATAAATGGAGAAGACGATCCCCGCCAGCGTCGCCAGTCCGGTGGAGAGCATATAGATACGGATCGTCGTACTACGCGTGGAGATCCCCATCAGGTTCGCCGACGTCGCGTTGCCGCCGATGGCATAAACCTGATTGCCAAAGCGGGTGCGATGGGCCATAAAAATCCCGGCTATCACCACCAGCAGCATCAACAGCCCCATGGCGCTGAGACGCCCGCCGCCGGGGATGGTCCATGCCAGTCCGGAAAGCGTGTCATATACCGGATGATTAATGGGAATCGACTCTTCCGAAACCAGGTAGCTGACGCCGCGCAGGAAAAACATCCCGGCGAGCGTGATGATAAAGGCCGGGATCTTCAGCGCATCAATGAGCAGGCCCATAAACGCGCCAAAGGCGCAGCCCATCACCAGCACCAGCGGAAACGCCACCAGCGGCGAGATCCCCCAGAAACCGATCGCTTTAGCGAGAAACACCCCGGTAAAGGCGATCACCGAACCCACCGACAGATCGATCCCACCTGAGAGGATCACGAAGGTCATCCCTACGGCGATGATCCCAAGGAAGGCGTTGTCGGTGAGGATATTGCAGATCACCCGCGTCGAGGCAAAGCCGGGAAACTGGATCAGGCAGTAAAGATATCCCAGCACGAATACCGCGAGGGTAATCATTAACGGTAAATTACGTTTTATCATGGCCGCGCATCCCCTTCAGTATGCTGATAAAGCGCTGTGACTGGACGATCAGTACACACAGCACCACCACCGCTTTGACTACCTGATTAAGCTCCGGCGGGAAGCCGGACAGCAGGATCCCGGTATTCATTCCCTGGATAATCAGTGCCCCGACAACCGAAAGCAGCAGGTTAAAGCGCCCGCCCATCAGCGAACCACCGCCGATGACCACCGCCAGGATAGCATCCATCTCCAGCCATAAACCGGCGTTATTGGCATCCGCGCCACGAATATCCGCCGCAACGATAATCCCGGCGATCGCCGCACAAACGCCACTCAACACATAGGCCAACATGACGACTACGCGGGTATTTACCCCGGCGTTTTTCGCCGCGCGAATGTTAATACCCACCGCTTCAATAAACATCCCCAACGCAGTTTTGCGGGTAAACAGCCAGAACAGCACCAGCGTGACGATGGCAATAATCACCGGCGTCGGGAACAGCAGCAGCGATCCGCTGCCGAGCCATGCCAGATGCGGGGAGTCAAAGGTCACGATCTGCCCGGCGGTAATCAACTGCGCCACTCCGCGTCCGGCGACCATCAGGATCAGCGTGGCGACGAACGGCTGGATCTTCAGCATCGCCACCAGAATACCGTTCCACAGACCGGCCAGCGCTCCGGCTCCCAGCGCTGCGAGCAGCACAACCGGCAGGCTGTGTCCCGCCACGGTCATCGACGCTGCCGTTGCTCCGGCAATCGCCATCACAGCCCCGACGGAGAGATCAATCCCGCCGGTGGCGATAACCAGCGTCATGCCAATCGCCAGCAGCGCCACCGGCGCGGCACGGTTCAAAATATCTATCGGGCTGCCAAACAGCCGCCCTTCCTGGAGCACTATCTGGTAGAAATGTGGAGCGACCAGGCTATCAACGGCCAGCACCAGCAGTAGCGCAATAATTTGCGGCATCCCTTTTGGCCAGTTAAAGCGCCGTTTCGTCTGGCTGGTTTTCGGAACAGATTGAGGCATCATCGGTTACTCCTTATGCCGCAATAGCATTCATGATCGCCGGTACGGAGAGCTCGCTCAGGGCCAGCTCCGCCACCTGCTGGCGATCACGCATAATAATCACCCGATCGGCATAACCCACCAGCTCTTCCAGTTCTGAAGAAATGACCAGCAGCGCCAGGCCATCGGCGCACAAGGTTTCGATCAGGCGGATGATCTCGGCGTGGGCGCCAACGTCAATACCGCGGGTTGGTTCATCGAGGATCAGGAACTGCGGCTTAGTCAGCAGCCAGCGGGAGAGCAGCACCTTCTGCTGATTACCGCCGGAGAGGAATTCGATCGGCTGTTCGGCACTGGGTGTGCGAATACCCAGTTGACGAATAAAACGCTCGGCAATTTCATTTTGTTCGCGTCGACCAATGGGCCGCAACCAGCCGCGCTGCGCCTGTAGCGCGAGGACGATATTTTCCCGCACCGAAGCGGCGGCGATAATGCCGTCAGTTTTGCGATCTTCCGGACAAAAGCCGATCCCAAGGCAGGAAGCCTGATGCGGCGAACGCAAGGTTTGCGGCTTGCCTTTGATCCACGCTTTACCGCTGTCAGCAGGTTTAATGCCGAAGATCACTTCCGCCGTTTCCGTACGACCAGAGCCTAACAGGCCCGCCAGACCGACGATTTCACCGGGACGAACCTGCAGATTAAACGGTGCGATAGTGCCTTTTTTGCCAAAGTCTTCGAAGGCGGCGACCGGTTTATCGCTCAGCAAAGTGCGGCCCGCACGATGCAGGGCGTTATGCTCCAGCTCGCGACCCAGCATCATCTTCACCAGTTCAATTTGCGGCAGCTCGCGGGTTTCCCGGCAGCCGACAAAACCGCCGTTGCGCAGGACGGTGATGCGGTCGCTGACAGCGTAAACCTGGTCGAGGAAGTGGGTGACGAAAATCAGGCTGACGCCGTTATCGCGCAGCTGGCGCATCAGGGTGAAGAGCATTTCCACCTCCTGGGTATCCAGGCTGGCGGTAGGTTCATCAAGAATTAACACTTTTGCTGACAGATCGATCGCCCGGCAGATCGCGACAATCTGCTGCATCGCGACCGAAAAGCGGTTGAGCGGTTCGCGTACATCAAGAGAAAAACCGTAGGACTCCATCAGCGCCGTGGCGCGCTTTTCCATCTCTTTACGCCGCAGCAGGCCAAAGCGTCTGGGTTCGCGGCCAATAAACAGATTATCCGCTACTGACATGTTAGGCAGCAGGTTCACTTCCTGATAGACGGTACCGATCCCCAACTGTTGGGCATGGGCGGTATTTTTCGGCGAGATCTCCCGACCTTCCAGCCAGATTGCCCCGCGTTCGGCGTGGTAGACGCCGGTAAGCGCTTTAATCAGAGTTGACTTACCCGCGCCGTTTTCGCCTAACAGAGCCATGATTTCACCCCGGCGCAGGCTGAAATTAACATTATCCAGTGCTTTCACGCCGGGGAAAAATTTACTTAGCCCTTCAGTTCGAAGGATTTCCTGATGTGATTCGCCGTTCATATTCTCCCCTCACCTTAACCCTCTCCCCGATGAGAGGAGAGGGAGCTCAGCCGCGCTTGAGCGACCGGGAACGTGGCCTGTTTTCGCTACTCAGTAGCCCATATTTTTCTTCTTCTCTAACTCTTCTTTCGCCGTATCCGGTAAGTAGAGCGTCGATTTGGTGATGGTCACTTTCTCTGGCAGAGTGCCATCTTTTTTGTATTTCTCCAGTGCATCGAACGCCGGACCGGCCATATTTGGCGTCAGTTCCACGCTGGCGTTGGCCTCACCCGCCATCATCGCTTTATAGATATCCGGAACGCCATCGATAGAGCCGGTGAGAATATCTTTGCCCGGCTTCAGCCCGGCCTCTTTAATCGCCTGAATCGCGCCGATCACCATGTCGTCATTATGGGCGTAAACCATGCAGATGTTCTTGCCGTTGTTTTCCGCTTTAATAAAGCTCTCCATGACTTCTTTACCCTTACTGCGAGTAAAGTCGCCGGACTGGGAGCGGATAATTTTGATATTGGAGGCTTTAGAAATGGCTTCAGCGAAGCCTTTCTTACGGTCAATCGCCACGCTGGCCCCAACGGTACCTTGCAGTTCAACAACGTTACACGGCTTGCCGTCGACGGTTTTCATCAGCCACTCACCGATCAGTTGGCCTTCCAGCACGTTATTCGCGGTGACGGTGGTCATGTAGAGATCTTTGTCTTTGACATCAATAGAGCGGTCAAGCAGGAATACCGGGATTTTGGCTTCTTTCGCCTCTTTCAGTACCGGCTCCCAGCCAGTCGCAACCACCGGAGCGATGAAGATGGCATCGACGCCCTGAGCAATAAAGGAACGTACGGCTTTAATCTGGTTTTCCTGTTTTTGTTGGGCGTCAGCAATCTTCAGAGTGATGCCGCGCTTCGCGGCTTCCTCCTTCGCGACGTTGGTTTCAGCCGCACGCCAGCCGGATTCAGAACCGACCTGTGAAAAACCTACGGTAAGAGGGGCAGCCATGACCATAGACGACATAGCTGCGGAAACTGCTGTGACAAGAAGTAAGCGCTTCCACATAAGA
>DASYFN010000106.1:0-24704 GCA_036498385.1 Klebsiella sp. | reverse complement strand
TCGCCAGACATGATCCGTTCATGGTCTTTTGGTGAAGTTAAAAAGCCGGAAACCATCAACTACCGTACGTTCAAACCTGAGCGTGACGGCCTTTTCTGTGCGCGTATTTTCGGGCCAGTAAAAGACTACGAGTGCCTGTGCGGTAAGTACAAGCGCCTGAAACACCGTGGTGTGATCTGCGAGAAGTGCGGCGTTGAAGTGACCCAGACCAAAGTACGCCGTGAGCGTATGGGCCACATCGAGCTGGCGTCTCCAACTGCTCACATCTGGTTCCTGAAATCTCTGCCGTCCCGTATCGGCCTGCTGCTGGATATGCCGCTGCGCGATATCGAACGTGTTCTGTACTTCGAATCTTATGTTGTGATCGAAGGCGGTATGACGAACCTGGAACGTAACCAGATTCTGACCGAAGAACAGTATCTGGACGCGCTGGAAGAGTTCGGTGACGAATTCGACGCGAAGATGGGTGCGGAAGCTATCCAGGCCCTGCTGAAGAGCATGGATCTGGAGCAAGAGTGCGAGCAGCTGCGTGAAGAGCTGAACGAAACTAACTCCGAAACCAAGCGTAAAAAGCTGACCAAGCGTATCAAACTGCTGGAAGCGTTCGTTCAGTCTGGCAACAAGCCAGAGTGGATGATCCTGACCGTTCTGCCGGTTCTGCCGCCAGATCTGCGTCCACTGGTACCGCTGGATGGTGGTCGTTTCGCAACGTCCGATCTGAACGATCTGTATCGTCGCGTTATCAACCGTAACAACCGTCTGAAGCGTCTGCTGGATCTGGCTGCGCCAGATATCATCGTTCGCAACGAAAAACGTATGCTGCAGGAAGCGGTTGACGCCCTGCTGGATAACGGTCGTCGCGGTCGTGCGATCACCGGTTCTAACAAACGTCCTCTGAAATCTTTGGCCGACATGATCAAAGGTAAACAGGGTCGTTTCCGTCAGAACCTGCTCGGTAAGCGTGTTGACTACTCCGGTCGTTCTGTAATCACCGTAGGTCCATATCTGCGTCTGCATCAGTGCGGTCTGCCGAAGAAAATGGCACTGGAGCTGTTCAAACCGTTCATCTACGGCAAGTTGGAGCTGCGTGGCCTGGCCACCACCATCAAAGCCGCCAAGAAAATGGTTGAGCGCGAAGAAGCTGTCGTTTGGGATATCCTGGACGAAGTTATCCGCGAACACCCGGTACTGCTGAACCGTGCACCAACCCTGCACCGTTTGGGTATCCAGGCGTTTGAACCGGTTCTGATCGAAGGTAAGGCTATCCAGCTGCACCCATTGGTTTGTGCGGCATACAACGCCGACTTCGATGGTGACCAGATGGCAGTACACGTTCCACTGACGCTTGAAGCCCAGTTGGAAGCGCGTGCGCTGATGATGTCTACCAACAACATCCTGTCACCAGCGAACGGCGAGCCAATCATCGTTCCTTCTCAGGACGTTGTATTGGGTCTGTACTACATGACCCGTGACTGTGTTAACGCCAAAGGCGAAGGCATGGTGCTGACTGGCCCGAAAGAAGCTGAGCGTATTTATCGCGCAGGTCTGGCCTCTCTGCATGCGCGCGTTAAAGTGCGTATCACCGAATACGAAAAAGATGCTAATGGCGAATTCGTTGCGCACACCAGCCTGAAAGACACGACCGTTGGCCGTGCCATTCTGTGGATGATTGTGCCGAAAGGTCTGCCTTACTCCATCGTCAACCAGGCGCTGGGTAAGAAAGCCATCTCTAAGATGTTGAATACCTGCTACCGTATTCTGGGCCTGAAACCGACCGTAATCTTCGCTGACCAGACCATGTACACCGGCTTTGCTTATGCAGCGCGCTCCGGCGCATCTGTCGGCATCGACGATATGGTCATCCCGGAGAAGAAATACGAGATCATCTCTGAGGCGGAAGCCGAGGTTGCTGAGATTCAGGAGCAGTTCCAGTCTGGTCTGGTTACTGCTGGCGAACGTTATAACAAAGTTATCGATATCTGGGCCGCGGCGAACGATCGTGTATCCAAAGCGATGATGGACAACCTGCAAACTGAAACCGTTATTAACCGTAACGGTGAAGAAGAGCAGCAGGTTTCCTTCAATAGCATCTACATGATGGCTGACTCCGGTGCGCGTGGTTCTGCTGCGCAGATCCGTCAGCTTGCTGGTATGCGTGGTCTGATGGCGAAGCCGGATGGCTCCATCATCGAAACGCCAATCACCGCGAACTTCCGTGAAGGTCTGAACGTACTCCAGTACTTCATCTCCACTCACGGTGCGCGTAAAGGTCTGGCGGATACCGCCCTGAAAACGGCGAACTCCGGTTACCTGACTCGCCGTTTGGTTGACGTAGCACAGGATCTGGTCGTCACTGAAGACGATTGTGGCACTCTGGAAGGCATCACCATGACCCCGGTTATCGAGGGTGGCGATGTTAAAGAGCCGCTGCGCGATCGCGTACTGGGTCGTGTAACCGCTGAAGACGTTCTGAAGCCGGGGACTGCGGACATTCTGGTTCCACGCAACACGCTGCTGCACGAGTACTGGTGTGATCTGCTGGAAGAGAACTCCGTTGATTCCGTCAAAGTGCGTTCCGTTGTATCCTGTGACACCGACTTTGGTGTATGTGCGCACTGCTACGGTCGTGACCTGGCGCGTGGCCACATCATTAACAAAGGTGAAGCGATCGGCGTTATCGCGGCACAGTCCATCGGTGAGCCGGGTACACAGCTAACAATGCGTACGTTCCACATCGGTGGTGCGGCATCTCGTGCGGCTGCTGAATCCAGCATCCAGGTGAAAAACAAAGGTAGCATCCGTCTGAGCAATGCGAAGTCGGTTGTGAACTCCAGCGGTAAACTGGTTATTACTTCCCGTAATACCGAGCTGAAGCTGATCGACGAATTCGGTCGTACCAAAGAGAGCTATAAAGTGCCTTACGGCTCTGTTATGGCGAAAGGTGATGGCGAGCTGGTTGCCGGCGGTGAAACCGTAGCAAACTGGGATCCGCATACCATGCCGGTTATCACGGAAGTGAGTGGTTTCGTCCGCTTCACTGACATGATTGATGGCCAGACCATTACTCGTCAGACCGACGAGCTGACCGGTTTGTCTTCTCTGGTGGTTCTGGATTCTGCAGAGCGTACCACTGGCGGTAAAGACCTGCGTCCGGCGCTGAAAATCGTTGATGCTCAGGGCAATGACGTTCTGATCCCTGGCACTGATATGCCTGCCCAGTACTTCCTGCCGGGTAAAGCGATTGTCCAGTTGGAAGATGGCGTACAGATCAGTTCTGGTGACACCTTGGCGCGTGTTCCGCAGGAATCCGGCGGTACCAAGGATATCACCGGTGGTCTGCCGCGCGTTGCGGACCTGTTCGAAGCCCGTCGTCCGAAAGAGCCGGCAATCCTGGCTGAAATCAGCGGTATCATTTCCTTCGGTAAAGAAACCAAAGGCAAGCGTCGTCTGGTTATCACCCCGGTAGACGGTAGCGATCCGTACGAAGAGATGATTCCGAAATGGCGTCAGCTCAACGTGTTCGAAGGTGAACGTGTAGAACGTGGTGATGTGGTTTCCGATGGTCCGGAAGCGCCGCACGACATTCTGCGTCTGCGTGGTGTTCATGCTGTGACTCGTTACATCGTTAACGAAGTTCAGGATGTATACCGTCTGCAGGGCGTTAAGATTAACGATAAGCACATCGAAGTTATCGTTCGTCAGATGCTGCGTAAAGCGACCATCGAAAGCGCTGGTAGCTCCGAGTTCCTGGAAGGCGAACAGGTTGAATACTCTCGCGTTAAGATTGCTAACCGCGATCTGGAAGCGAACGGCAAAGTGGGGGCGACATTCTCCCGCGATCTGCTGGGTATCACCAAAGCATCCCTGGCAACCGAATCGTTCATTTCTGCCGCATCGTTCCAGGAGACCACGCGTGTCCTGACCGAAGCTGCCGTTGCGGGTAAACGCGACGAACTGCGTGGCCTGAAGGAGAACGTTATCGTGGGTCGTCTGATCCCGGCCGGTACCGGTTATGCGTACCACCAGGATCGTATGCGCCGTCGCGCAGCGGGCGAGCTGCCAACTGCACCGCAGGTAAGTGTGGAAGAGGCTTCAGCTAACCTCGCAGAACTGCTGAATGCGGGTCTGGGCGGTTCCGACAACGATTAATTGTTGATTCGCTAAGTACTTAAAAAGCCAGCCAGGTAATCTGACTGGCTTTTTTTATTTCCTGCCAGTTTCGGGTCAGTATTTACCCCATCTACTTTTTAATTACATTCTATTTATGTAATTGTTGCAATTAATTAGCAAATAAAATCATTCTCTATCATTTTTTATT
The DNA here is from genome assembly GCA_036498385.1 of Klebsiella sp. Taxonomy (GTDB): domain Bacteria; phylum Pseudomonadota; class Gammaproteobacteria; order Enterobacterales; family Enterobacteriaceae; genus Klebsiella. The sequence goes on along the minus strand of DASYFN010000106.1, from coordinate 20,386 downwards.
TTCACCATCAATCAATGGGTGAAAATTCTACACGTATCAAAAAATACGCGCCGCAAACGCTATATAGTCAAAAAGCTCAAATAATCATGTGATTGCTTTTCCTGACTTTTTCGGTTCATCGTAACTGAGGGGGATCGCTGTATCTGGCGAAAGGGAAGGTGAGTAAATAAAAAGCGGAAAAGTATTGTCGCCATTTAATGAATGGCGTCTGGGGGATGCATGGAATTTGCTATTCAACTTATCATTATCTTAATTTGTCTGTTCTATGGCGCGAAAAAAGGCGGTATCGCTCTCGGTCTTTTAGGTGGCATTGGGTTAGTTATTCTGGTCTTTGTTTTTCATCTTAAACCGGGAAAACCACCCGTTGATGTTATGCTGGTGATTATTGCGGTGGTGGCTGCATCAGCGACGCTGCAGGCCTCTGGTGGTTTAGACGTTATGCTGCAGATTGCCGAGAGACTCCTGCGGCGTAACCCTAAATATGTTTCGATCGTGGCGCCATTCGTTACCTGTATGCTGACCATTCTTTGCGGCACTGGTCATGTGGTATATACCATTCTGCCGATTATTTATGATGTCGCGATTAAAAATAATATTCGCCCGGAACGACCAATGGCAGCGAGTTCGATTGGCGCTCAGATGGGAATCATCGCCAGTCCGGTTTCCGTGGCGGTCGTCTCGCTGGTGGCTATGCTCGGCAATTTTACCTTTAACGGTAAACATCTGGAGTTTCTCGATCTGCTGGCGATAACCATTCCGTCGACGCTGCTGGGAATTCTGGCAATTGGTATTTTCAGCTGGTTTCGCGGCAAAGATCTTGATAAAGATGAGGCCTTCCAGGATTTTATTGCGGTGCCGGAAAACCACCATTACGTTTATGGTGATACGGCCACGTTGCTGGATAAGAAACTACCAACCAGTAACTGGGTTGCGATGTGGATTTTTCTCGCGTCGATAGCGGTTGTTGCCTTACTCGGCGCCTTTTCCGAACTGCGCCCGGTATTCGACGGTAAGCCGCTGTCGATGGTGCTGGTGATCCAGATGTTTATGCTGCTCTCCGGGGCGCTCATCATCATTATTACCAAAACCAATCCGGCCTCTATTTCTAAAAATGAGGTTTTCCGCTCGGGAATGATCGCCATTGTGGCGGTATACGGAATCGCGTGGATGGCAGAGACCATGTTCGGCGCGCACATGGCCGAAATTAAGGGCGTGCTGGGAGAGATGGTGAAGGAGTACCCGTGGGCCTACGCCATCGTTCTGCTGCTGGTGTCGAAGTTTGTTAACTCTCAGGCGGCTGCCCTGGCGGCGATCGTCCCGGTGGCGTTGGCGATTGGCGTCGATCCGGCCTATATTGTTGCTTCCGCGCCTGCCTGCTACGGTTATTACATTCTGCCGACCTACCCAAGCGATCTGGCGGCGATTCAGTTCGATCGCTCAGGTACGACGCATATCGGCCGCTTTGTGATTAATCATAGTTTTATTCTGCCAGGACTCATTGGCGTCAGCGTCTCTTGTGTCTTTGGCTGGATATTTGCGGCGATGTACGGATTTCTTTAAGGGGATGCAGGCGCCGATAGCGGCGCCTGTTAACTGAGTGAGGCTATTGTGCTAGTGGGATACGGCGGTATAGCTCAATCATGTCGGTTGCCAGATCCTGAATGACCATCGCGTTCATCAGGTGGTCCTGAGAGTGAACGGTGATCAGGTTAACCGGAAGCTTGCCGCTGCCTTCGTCCAGACCAATGAGCTGGGTCTGGATTTTATGCGCATGCTTTACAAATTCGTGGGATTCCGCCATCGCCTGCTCGGCGGCAGCAAAATCGCCTTTACGCGCCAGTTGCAGAGCAGTTAAAGCAGAGCTACGCGCTGAACCCGCGTTAACCAGCAGCTCCATGATGATCGTTTCTAAATCTTCCATTTCTTACTCCATCAACTTCAGGGCTTTATCAAGCACAGCATCGCCTTTCATCATGCCGTAATCCATCATATCGATAACGGCGACTTTTTTACCAAACGGGTCGGCCAGTGCCTGTAGCTTGGCCTGCTCGTACTTCACCTGAGGACCGAGCAGGATAATATCGGCAGCAGCAAGATTATCTTTAAACTCGGCAACCGGTACGGCTTTGATAGAAACTTCCACACCTTTTTGTTGCGCAGCAGCCTGCATACGTTGAACCAGCATGCTGGTGGACATTCCTGCGGCACAGCATAAAACGATATTCTTCATAATTGGTGGCCCTTATGTTCCTTGATGTACCATCTTTATCGTGGGCAGAGGGGCGGGACAACCGCTTTACGGTGATTGTGTGTAAGTCATCACAAAATAATGAAACCGGTTTCGGTTTTGTGGTTGAAAACTGTAAAAGTCTGGTCTGGCGGGACCACAGTTGTGCTCCCATGGACGGATTAATATTCGATATTAATAGAATTGCCTTTGCAGCGAAGAGGATGGAGCAGGGCGAAAATGAGGAAGAGCTATTATTCGCCCTGGACAGCATCCACTGCTGACAAGGGCAGAGTAGAGAAACGGAAATATGACCACAATCTCCCGTTTCTCTTATTACGATCGTGCACGGAGAACTTTTAAGAAATGACATTCCTCATCATGATGACTGGGAAACACGTCCCAGCCAGCTATCCCAATCTTTCCATACCGGCTGCAACCCGCTGGCAGCCAGCGCGCTGGCGACGTCTTCCGGGCGACGGTCATCGTGAGGCGCAAACTGCTCCAGCTCCGGATGGTTATCGGCATACCCGCCAGGCTGGGTTTTCGAAAACGCGCTGACGTTGTTGATGGCCAGCGGGATAACCCGATCACGGAACCTGGGGGATTCGCGGGTGGATAGTGAGAGTTCCACTTCCGGGGCCAGCAGGCGGAAGGCGCAAATGGTTTGCACCAGTTGTCGTTCATCCATGAATGAGGCAGGCTCGATACCGCCAGCGCAAGGGCGTAGTCGCGGAAAAGAAATGGAGAAGCGGCTGCGCCAGTAGCGCTGCTGGAGCCATAGAAGATGTTCCGCCACCATAAAGCAATCTACCCGCCAGTTGTCGGAGAGGCCAATTAATGCGCCAAGGCCAATTTTTTCAATTCCCGCCTGTCCAAGCCTGTCCGGCGTATCCAGCCGCCAGAAAAAGTCCTGCTTTTTCCCTTTCAGATGATGTTTCGCATACATGCTTTCATGATAGGTCTCCTGATAGACCATCACCCCGTCAAGCCCGAGGGTTTTCAGCTCGGAATACTCCTCCGTTGCCAGCGGTTGGACCTCCATATGTAGCGAAGCGAACTGGCGGCGAATAGCGGGAAGATGTTGCCGAAAGTAGTCCATGCCGACTTTGCCCTGATGTTCACCGGTTACCAGCAGCAGGTGCTCAAAACCCATTTCGCGGATCGCCGCGCATTCACGGGCAATTTCCGCGTCATTCAGGGTCTTGCGCTTGATGCGATTACTCATTGAGAAACCGCAGTAGGTACAATCGTTGGCGCACAGATTGGAGAGATACAGCGGGACATAAAAGCTGACGGTATGACCAAATCGCTGGCGAGTCAGACGCTGAGCACGTTGCGCCAGAGGCTCCAGATAAGCTGCGGCAGCAGGAGAGAGCAGGGCCATCATATCGTCGCGGCTGAGTTGCTTTGCCGCCAGCGCACGTTCAACGTCGGCGGGGGTTTTACTATTGATACGCAGACGAATGTCGTCCCAGTCCAGTTGTCGCCAACGGTCAGTGAAGGTATTCATACCCGTGCCTCCAGAAAGCCGGTCAGCGGGCTGGTGGCCTGCGCCTGAGTGCTGTGCGCGCCCGGACCTGCCTGTCGTGCCAGCAATCCGGCATCAACCGCTAAGCGGAAAGCACGGGCCATGGTTATCGGGTCATCGGCAACAGCGATGGCGGTATTTACCAGTACCGCGTCAGCGCCCATTTCCAGCGCCTGCGCCGCGTGGCTCGGCACGCCAATACCCGCATCAACGACCACAGGCACCGTGGTTTGCTCGATAATAATCTCCAGCATCGCTTTGGTTTCCAGCCCCTGATTAGAACCGATCGGCGCGCCGAGCGGCATCACCGCCGCGCAGCCCGCTTCTTCCAGACGTTTGCATAGCACCGGATCGGCACCGCAGTAGGGCAGTACTACGAAGCCTTCCCGTACCAGAATCTCTGCCGCTTTCAACGTTTCAATCGGATCGGGTAGCAGCCAGCGGGCATCCGGGTGGATTTCCAGTTTCAGCCAGTTGATACCCAGCGCTTCCCGCGCCAAACGGGCGGCAAATACGGCTTCTTCTGCCGTTTTGGCGCCAGAGGTATTGGGTAGCAGGCTAACGCCAGCCGCCAGCAGCGGCGCGAGGATAGCGTCATTATGCTGGCGTAGATCGACACGCTTCATCGCCAGCGTCACCAGTTGACTGCCTGAGGCGCGAATGGACTCCACCATAATGTCGGGGGCGGCGAATTTACCGGTGCCGGTGAAGAGATGGGATTCAAATGTTTTATCCGCAATACGTAACATGTCAGCCTCCAGCGATAACCTGAAAAAGCAGGATTTGGTCGCCTTCCTGCAAAAGATGGTCTTCCCACCGTTCGCTCGGCAGGATGTGTTGATTGAGCGCCAACGCGATGCCCGGCTGTAGTTGTTCCAGTTGGATGAGCAAGGTGGCGACGGATGTCGCTTCGGCGCACTGCAACGGTTCATCGTTAAACCACACCTGCATGCCGCCCTCCACATACCGGACAACTCTGCGCCTGCTGTAATGCGAGCGCACGCCAGTTGCTGTTGCGGGCATCAAACAAATGCAGAATGTTACGCGGTGTGGTCATGCCGCTAAGCAGCTTGATGGCCTCCAGCGCCTGCAGGGTGCCCATCATGCCGACCACCGGGCCGATAATGCCCGCCGTACGGCAGTTGCGTTCGGGCTCGTTAGCGTCTGGCCACAGGCAGCGATAGCAGCCCTGTTCCCATGGTGGCGTCAGTACCATCAACTGGCCTCCGAGCCCGACAGCGCTGGCGGTAATCAGCGGTGTGTTAAGCGCGACGCAGGCGGCGTTGATCGCCTGTCGAGTCACCATGTTATCGCTGCAATCCAGGACCACATCGGCCTTCGCCACTTCATCCAGCAGGAGCTTTCCGCCTAACCGCTGCTTCAGCGCAATCAGTTCAATCTGTGGGTTGAGGCGAGCCAGCCGGGCCCTGGCGGCAGTGGTTTTAGGTTGCGCGATATCATCGCTGGAGAACAAAATCTGTCGCTGCAGGTTGCTGACGTGTACGTCGTCGTCGTCGGCCAGCACCAGCGTGCCGACGCCAGCCCCGGCCAGGTAGAGCGCGGCAGGTGAACCCAGCCCGCCGAGACCAATGATTAATACCCTGCTGGCCAGCAACTTTTGCTGGCCTTCAATGGCGATATCCTCCAGCAGCAGCTGGCGGCTATAGCGCATAAAATCGCTGTCATTCATCTCCGGCTCCCGCTATCTCGAGCAACTGTGCCGTTGCCAGCCTCCAGTCCACCGCCTGAATAATGGCGCTGACCACCGCAATACTGCCGACGCCGGTCGCCAGTACCGCCGGAGCGCGCTCAAGGCTGATTCCGCCAATGGCGACAGTCGGATAATTTCCCAGACGCTGAATATGCTGCGCGAGTTGTTCCAGCCCCTGGGGGGCGGAAGGCATCTGCTTGGTTTGCGTTGGAAATACGTGGCCGAGGGCGATGTAAGAGGGACGAGCCGCCAGCGCGATATCAATTTCCATATCATCATGCGTGGAAACGCCAAGGCGCAGCCCAGCGTTGCGGATGGCGCTGAGGTCAGTGGTTTCCAGATCCTCCTGGCCTAAATGCACGCCGTAAGCCTGGTGCTTAATGGCTAACTGCCAGTAGTCATTAATAAATAACCGGGCATTGTGTTTGCGTCCCAGGGAGATGGCAGCGATCACATCATCTTCGACTTCATTATCGTTTTTATCCTTGATGCGCAACTGGATAGTCCGCACGCCTGCAGTCAGCAAGCGTTCGATCCACTCTACGCTATCGACGACCGGATAGAGCCCTAAACGGAAAGGAAGGGATGGAAAATCGGGTTGATATATCATGCTTCCCCCTTACGTAGATAGATTTCACTGCCGCGGGCGCGAAAGTTATCCGACATATCGGCCATTCCGATTTCGATGGTCTGCGCGGCGGCGTAGTCGCGAACTTCCTGGCTTATCTTCATTGAGCAGAATTTGGGGCCGCACATGGAGCAGAAGTGGGCCACTTTGCCTGATTCCTGCGGCAGGGTTTCGTCGTGGTAAGCGCGAGCGGTGAACGGATCGAGCGCCAGATTAAACTGATCTTCCCAGCGAAACTCGAAGCGCGCTTTCGACATGGCGTTATCGCGGATCTGCGCGCCGGGATGGCCTTTAGCGAGGTCAGCGGCGTGGGCGGCAATTTTATAGGTAATCAGGCCCTGCTTAACGTCTTCTTTATTCGGTAGGCCGAGATGCTCTTTTGGCGTCACGTAGCAGAGCATCGCGCAGCCGAACCAGCCGATCATGGCTGCGCCTATACCCGAGGTGAAGTGGTCGTAGCCCGGTGCGATATCGGTGGTGAGTGGCCCTAAGGTGTAGAAAGGTGCTTCGTGGCAGTGCTCCAGCTCTTCGGTCATATTGCGCTGAATCATCTGCATCGGCACATGGCCTGGGCCTTCAATCATCACCTGCACGTCATACTCCCAGGCGATTTTGGTCAGCTCGCCCAGGGTGTGCAGCTCGGCGAACTGCGCTTCGTCGTTGGCATCCTGAATCGAGCCGGGACGGAGACCATCGCCTAATGAGAGCGAAACGTCATAGGCGGCGCAGATTTCGCAGATTTCACGGAAATGCTGGTAGAGGAAATTCTCTTTGTGATGGGATAGGCACCATTTCGCCATAATAGAGCCGCCGCGGGAGACGATGCCGGTCAGGCGCCTGGCGGTCATCGGCACGTAGCGCAGCAGCACGCCTGCATGGATGGTGAAGTAGTCCACCCCTTGTTCCGCCTGCTCGAGCAGCGTGTCGCGGAAGGCTTCCCAGGTGAGATCTTCGGCGATCCCGTTGACCTTTTCCAGCGCCTGGTAGATCGGCACGGTACCGATTGGTACCGGGCTATTACGCAGGATCCACTCGCGGGTCTCGTGAATATAGCGGCCGGTGGAAAGGTCCATCACCGTATCCGCTCCCCAGCGCGTTGACCACACCAGCTTCTCAACCTCTTCTTCAATCGACGAAGTGACCGCTGAGTTGCCGATATTGGCGTTAACCTTCACGAGGAAGTTGCGGCCAATAATCATCGGTTCGGATTCCGGATGATTAATATTGGCCGGGATAATCGCGCGCCCGGCGGCGACTTCAGCGCGCACAAACTCCGGAGTGATATTCTCCGGCAGTCGCGCGCCAAACCCAACACCCGGATGCTGCTGGCGCAGCACTTCACCGCGAATACGCTCGCGGCCCATATTCTCGCGAATGGCGATGAATTCCATCTCCGGGGTGACAATCCCCTGACGGGCATAGTGCAACTGAGTCACGCATTTCCCGGCGATAGCGCGTTTGGGTGTGAGCAGGCCGATAAAGCGCAGCTCGTTGAGGCCATCATCCGCCAGCCGTTGTCTGGTATACGCCGAGCTGCGATCGCTGAGTTCTTCGCAGTCGCGGCGCGCATCAATCCACGGCTGACGTAGTTTTGTCAGTCCCTGCTGAACGTTAATCGCGATGCTCGGATCGCCGTATGGGCCGGATGTGTCGTAGACCGGAATAGCTTCATTCGCTTCATACTGAGGATTATCTTTGCTGCCGCCGATAAGCGTCGAACTAAGCTGAATTTCGCGCATCGGTACGCGAATATCTTCTCGCGAACCGTGAATATAGATACGCTGCGAATTGGGAAATGCGGTGCCTTCCAGAGTGTCGATAAAGCGCTGGGCGTGTTCGCGTTGCTCTCGACGCGTGAGTTTTGTTGTAGACATAGCTCATTCCAGTTAAACAGGATATGGCTTGCCAGACGACGGATGGAGTAACAGATGCGATCGGCTCTGAAGAGGCTGATGCTAAACGCAGTTTACTCTTGTTCCCTTCGCAGGTATTAACCTGATCAGGTTCCGCGGATCCCGAATTAACGGTCTCAGCCTTTTCCAGTGTGGAAAATGGGCACTCCGACAAGATGACACCCCCTCTCTGCGAGGGGGAATATATGTAAACTACGCGTTAATGGCTCACAACTCAAGCGGTCGGCGCGATATTGTCGCTGACGTTGCCTTGTTGACTGTGGGCTAAGGTGAGGGCGATGAGTTTATCTTCCAGCGCAAAGCGTGCTTCCAGCGCTTCGCCGATATCCGACAGCGCCTGCTGGAACTCAAGGTAATTATCGTGATCGATGGCGTTTTCGAGGCAGGAGTCGTAATAATCCATGATCTTCTGGGTATTGGCCTGCAGTTGTGGATAAAGCTTAGTCGCGGCTAAAAGTGGCGTATTGCCTTCCAATTCACCAATAAAGCGTTCATAAATATTAAAATGGCCGGAGGAGAGGTAGTCCACCAGGCTTTGACAAAAATCATCCAGCGCTTTCTCATTAAGCCGCATAAATGATTCTTTGCCGGGTTTCAGGCCAACCAGGTTGTAGTAAGCCACAAGCAAATGCTTACGTACTTGTAGCCAGCGATCGACCAGTTTATTGCTGCCTCCAACACGTTCCGTCAGGTTTTCCAGCTGGTTTAACATGGTTGACTCCGCAAGGTTTTAAGAGAAATACGTTGCTTACCAGAATGTAAATTTAATGTTAAAAGTGCCAGTGAAATGAAGGTAGTGCAATAGATATGGATCGGATTATTGAAAAATTAGATCGCGGCTGGTGGATAATCAGCCACGAACAGAAATTATGGTTACCCGATGGGGAATTACCATATGGCGAAGCGGTAAATTTTAATCTTGTGGGGCAATCCGCGCTGCGAATAGGAGAATGGCAGGGAGAATCGGTGTGGCTGGTACGCCAGGAACGTCGGCATGACATGGGATCGCTGCGTCAGGTGCTCGATCAGGATGCTGGCCTTTTTCAACTGGCGGGGCGCGGGACCCAGTTGGCGGAGTTCTACCGTTCGCACAAATTCTGCGGCTACTGCGGGCATCCGATGCGTCCCAGCAAAACCGAATGGGCGATGCTTTGCAGCCACTGTCGCGAACGCTATTACCCACAAATCGCCCCCTGCATTATCGTTGCCATCCGCCGGGATGACTCTATTCTGCTGGCGCAGCATACCCGCCACCGCAACGGCGTGCACACGGTGCTGGCCGGGTTTGTCGAAGTCGGCGAAACCCTGGAGCAGACCGTTGCCCGCGAAGTGATGGAGGAGAGCGGCATTAAGGTGAAAAACCTGCGCTACGTGACCTCCCAGCCCTGGCCATTCCCGCAATCGCTGATGACGGCATTTATGGCCGAGTACGATAGCGGCGAGATTGTCATCGACAAAAAAGAGCTGCTGGAGGCGGGATGGTATCGCTATGACAATTTACCGCTTTTGCCGCCGCCGGGCACCGTGGCGCGCCGGTTGATTGAAGATACCGTGGCGATGTGTCGGGCAGAGTATGAGTGACATGTTACACTTGGCGCATCAACGCTAAAGGAATGTAAAAATGACCGAACTGAAGAACGATCGTTACCTGCGCGCGCTGCTACGCCAGCCAGTTGATGTCACCCCGGTGTGGATGATGCGCCAGGCGGGCCGCTATTTACCAGAATATAAAGCCACCCGCGCCGAGGCGGGCGATTTTATGTCGCTGTGTAAAAACGCCGAGCTGGCCTGTGAAGTCACGCTGCAGCCGCTGCGCCGCTATAAGCTGGATGCGGCTATCCTCTTCTCGGACATTCTCACTATCCCGGATGCCATGGGGCTGGGGCTCTATTTCGAAGCCGGGGAAGGTCCGCGTTTTACCTCACCCGTTACCTGTAAAGCGGATGTCGATAAATTACCTGTTCCCGACCCGGAAGATGAACTTAGCTATGTGATGAACGCCGTGCGCACGATTCGCCGTGAGCTGAAAGGGGAAGTGCCGCTGATTGGCTTTTCCGGTAGCCCGTGGACGCTGGCGACCTATATGGTTGAAGGCGGCAGCAGCAAAGCGTTTACGGTGATCAAAAAGATGATGTACGCCGAGCCGCAGGCCCTGCATGCGCTGCTGGATAAGCTGGCGAAAAGCGTCACGCTGTATCTGAATGCGCAAATCAAAGCGGGCGCGCAGTCGGTGATGATTTTTGATACCTGGGGCGGCGCGCTGACCGGCCGGGATTATCAGCAGTTCTCGCTCTATTACATGCATAAAATCGTTGATGGGCTACTGCGCGAAAACGATGGCCGCCGCGTGCCGGTGACGCTGTTTACCAAGGGCGGCGGGCAGTGGCTGGAGGCGATGGCGGAAACCGGCTGCGATGCGCTGGGACTCGACTGGACCACCGATATTGCCGATGCGCGTCGTCGCGTCGGTCATAAAGTCGCCCTGCAGGGCAATATGGATCCCTCGATGCTGTATGCCCCTCCGGCGCGTATCGAAGAAGAGGTGGCGACCATTCTCGCCGGATTTGGCCAGGGCGAAGGCCACGTCTTTAACCTCGGGCACGGAATTCATCAGGATGTCGACCCGGAACGCGCAGGCGTATTTGTGGAGGCAGTGCACCGGTTGTCGGCACCATACCACCGTTAAGGAGTGAATATGGATTTGTCAGCGCTACGCACCCAGCAGCTCAGCCTGGCGGCATCGGTTGAACGAGGCGATCGGCTGGAACACGCTCCGCCGACGCTGATCGGCGGAGCGGATGTCGGATTTGAGCAAGAGGGGGAGGTCACCCGGGCGGCGATGGTGCTGCTGAGCTATCCGTCCCTGGAGCTGGTGGAGTATCAGGTGGCGCGTGTCGCGACCACGATGCCTTATATTCCCGGTTTTCTCTCCTTTCGCGAAACGCCCGCGCTGCTGGCGGCGTGGGAGCAGCTTTCGCAAAAGCCGAATCTCTTATTCGTCGATGGTCACGGTATTTCTCACCCGCGCCGTCTCGGCGTCGCCAGCCATTTTGGCCTGCTGGTGGATGTTCCAACTATCGGCGTGGCGAAAAAACGGCTGTGTGGTAAGTTCGAGCCGCTGGGCGATGAGCCCGGCGCGCTGGCGCCATTGTTGGATAAAGGCGAGCAACTGGCGTGGGTCTTGCGCAGCAAAACGCGCTGTAATCCCCTGTTTGTGAGTACCGGGCACCGCGTTGGCCTGGATAGCGCGCTGATGTGGGTGGAGCGCTGCCTGAAAGGCTATCGCCTGCCTGAGCCGACACGCTGGGCTGATGCAGTGGCGTCCCGACGGCCAACGTTTGTGCGTTGGCAAGCAAATCGTGGCTGATTCAGGTACACTGCGGCTAATTTCTGACTTCGAGATTTCATCATGTTACAAAACCCGATTCACCTGCGTCTGGAGAAGCTGGAAAGCTGGCAGCACGTGACCTTTATGGCCTGCCTGTGCGAGCGGATGTACCCCAACTACGCCATGTTCTGTCAGCAAACGGAGTTCGCCGATGGTCAGTTGTATCGCCGTATTCTCGATCTGATCTGGGAAACGCTGACGGTAAAAGATGCGAAGGTGAATTTCGACAGTCAACTGGAAAAGCTGGAAGAAGCGATTCCGTCCGCGGATGATTACGACCTGTACGGTGTATATCCGGCCATCGATGCCTGCGTCGCATTGAGTGAACTGCTTCATTCGCGACTGAGCGGTGAAACGCTCGAACATGCCATTGAAGTCAGCAAGAGTTCGATCACCACTGTCGCGATGCTGGAAATGACCCAGGCTGGTCGCGAAATGACTGACGAAGAGCTCAAAGAAAACCCGGCTGTTGAACAAGAATGGGATATTCAGTGGGAGATTTTTCGTCTTCTGGCCAACTGCGAAGAACGCGATATTGAACTGATCAAAGGGCTACGTGCAGACCTCCGCGAGGCCGGCGAGAGCAATATTGGTATAAATTTTCAGCAATGAGACCAGAAAACGTGATTTACTGCCTGAATTGTAGCGTCTGAAGGCTTCCATTCCGCCCCCCGTCTGGTCTACATTTGGGGGGCGAAAAAACGTGGCTATCGGTGCGTGTATGCAGGAGAGTGCTTTTCAGGCATTTTCGTCGCACTCGATGCTTAGCAAGCGATAAACACATTGTAAGGATAACTTATGAACAAGACTCAACTGATTGATGTAATTGCGGACAAAGCTGACCTGTCCAAAGCACAGGCGAAGGCTGCCCTGGAATCTACCCTGGCTGCAATTACCGAGTCTCTGAAAGAAGGTGATGCTGTTCAACTGGTTGGTTTCGGTACCTTCAAAGTGAACCACCGCGCTGAGCGTACTGGCCGCAACCCGCAGACCGGTAATGAAATCAAAATCGCCGCAGCAAACGTACCGGCATTTGTTTCAGGTAAGGCTCTGAAAGACGCAGTTAAGTAAGACCGTATGGCAGTGTACAGTTTTATCGAAGGGGCTTGCTGGCCCCTTTTGTCTACCTGGCGCCGCACGCTGGCGCTGGCGGGCGTATTGCTGCTCACTGCCTGCAGCCATGATACTTCTCTCCCGCCGTTTACCACCAGCGGATATGCGGATAATCAGGGGGCGATGCGTATCTGGCGCAAAGATTCCGACGGCGAGGTCCATCTCCTTGCTGCTTTCAGTCCATGGCGTCATGGAAATACCTCGACCAGCGAGTACCGCTGGCAGGATGACCAGCTCGCGCTGATCGAACTCAATATCTACGGCAAACCTCCGGAACATATTCGCGCCCGTTTTGATGCGCAGGGCGAACTCAGCTTTATGCAGCGTGAAATCGATGGGCAGAAGCAGCAGCTTTCCAGCGATCAGGTCGCGCTATACCGCTATCGTGCTGAGCAAATACGCCAGACCAGCGATGCCCTGCGTCAGGGACGCATTATGCTGCGCCAGGGGCGCTGGCATGCCAACAAGACGGTAACGACCTGTGAAGGTCAGACCGTGAAGCCTGACCTTGATACGCTGGCGCTAGTGCATATTGAACGTCGCCAGAATCACTCATCTGCTGAGGTCAGCGTGGCGTGGCTGGAAGCGCCGGAAGGAGCTCAGTTGCTGCTGGTGGCAAACGAGGACTTCTGCACCTGGCAGCCAACCGAAAAAAGTTTCTGAACCTTACCAGCGGCTCATTCCCATATGACCGCGACCTCCGCTGCAGCCGCCCCCACGCCCCATACCTTCGCCGCGAGGAATACCCGCCTGCGCGAATGCGAGATCAAACTTAACCCGCTGCTGGGCCAGCTTCTGACCGAGAACTTCCATTTCCTCAGCGACGGATTCAATTTTCGCACTGTCAGTTTTATCTGCAGTTAACAGCGCATTGTATTCGTAGCGTTTTGATATGAGCTGCTGACGCAAAACGCGGGTTTGTTCATAGAAATCGTTATACAGCTTTTGGGCGGTGGCCTGTTGTTCGGTGGTCAGTTGGCTGTAGCCCAGCGGGCCCATCCCGTTGCCGCTATTCCAGTGATGCCTTGCCCAGGCTGAGCTGCTGCCGAAAGTCAGCGCGGCGAGGGCAATGAGGGGCAGAGTCAGTTTTTTGTTCCGTTTCATGGTTTATTCTCCTGGTTTATGGTTACTTAATGATTTGCATCTTCCGTGCCAGGATGGAAAATTCGCAGGATATAAGGTCTTCTGGGCTCCCCGGCAGATGAAAGTGAGTAAAAATGACTCGGGGTAAAGGATGCAGCGGGTCATTTTTACGCGATCGCCTTCCCGCTTTGTGCCTGAGGATAGGTTAGACGGGACATAAAAATGGCATGATTTCTGCTGGGCTATACGGTGTCTGAAGAAAGGGAGTAGCAATGAACGTGATGCGGTTGTCTAAGGATTCCGTTGCCGTCGGGCTGAGCTGGTTATTGGCCGGCCTTATCTTGCTGCTGGTGTGCCTGTTTTCCGCGTTACTCGTGCGTGACTATGGCCGTGAAAATGAAGCCGCGCGCCAGACTATCCAGGAAAAGGGTAGCGTACTGATTCGCGCCCTTGAGTCAGGAACCCGGGTGGGTATGGGGATGCGTATGCATCATTCCCAGTTGCAGGCGCTGCTGGAAGAGATGGCCTGGCAGCCCGGCGTGCTGTGGTTCGCTGTGACGGATGAGAGCGGTAAAATTATCGCCCACAACGACCCGCAGCGGGTTGGTGAGTCGCTCTACCCTGCCAGCACGATGCGTGAGCTGAATATTGGTAGCCAGGAGCGCTGGCGGCGGCTTGAACAGCCGGAACCAGCGTTAGAGGTTTATCGTCAGTTTCGCCCGCTCAATGGCGGCGACGGACATCATATGCGCATGATGATGCGTCGCGACGCTGCCGATCTGCATGCTCAGGCTCCGCAGGTCATTTTTATTGCCTTTGATACGCGCGAGCTGGATGCCAACAATGCACGTGGTCTGCGTAATATGGTCATTATGCTCTGTGCGGTAGGCGTAGTGATGGCTGCAACGGTGCTGGCGCAGTTCTGGTTCCGCCGTTATCAACGTTCGCGTAAGCAACTGCAGGAGACGACGGCGCGTAAAGAAAAGCTGGTGGCGCTTGGACATCTGGCGGCGGGCGTCGCGCATGAGATCCGCAACCCGCTGTCATCCATAAAAGGGCTGGCAAAGTATTTTGTCGAGCGTACCCCTCCCGATGGAGAAGCACATCAGCTTGCTCAGGTGATGGCGAAGGAGGCCGATCGCCTGAACAGGGTCGTCAGCGAGCTGCTGGAACTGGTGCGTCCGGCGCATTTAAAATATCAATCGGTTGATTTGAATGAAGTGATTACGCATTCGCTTCAACTGGTTAGCCAGGATGCCGCCAGCCGGACAATAACGCTACAGTTCACCGCGCAGCCCGCGCTATGCCGCATCCAGGCCGATCCGGATCGTTTGAAACAGGTGCTGCTGAACCTTTATCTCAATGCTGTTCATGCCATTGGCCGTGATGGCGTGATTACGGTGGCGGTGAATGAATGCGGCGACGGGCGAGTGAAGGTAAGCGTTGCGGACAGCGGCAAGGGGATGACGGCAGAGCAGCTACAGGCTATCTTCACCCCGTACTTCACCACCAAGGCCGACGGCACCGGGCTGGGCCTGGCGGTAGTGCAGAACATTGTTGAGCAGCACGGCGGGACGATTCACGCCGAGAGCACCTCCGGCAAGGGTGCGCTATTTACTCTCTATTTGCCGGTTAACGGGCAACAGAAGGATGAACAAGGATGAGTGGCGAGCAGGCCGATATTCTGGTGGTGGATGATGACATCAGCCACTGCATTATCTTACAGGCGCTGTTACGCGGCTGGGGATATCAGGTTGCGCTGGCCCATAACGGCTTACAGGCGCTGGAGCAGGTGCGCCAGAAGGTATTTGATCTGGTGCTTTGCGATATCCGCATGGCGGAGATGGACGGCATCGAAACGCTGAAAGAGATCAAGACCTGGAATCCGTCGATCCCAGTACTGATCATGACCGCGTACTCCAGCGTCGATACCGCAGTGGAGGCGCTGAAAGCAGGTGCGCAGGATTATCTCATCAAACCGCTGGACTTTGACAAGCTGCAGCAGACGCTGTCTCAGGCGCTGGCGCACACGCGTTTGAGCGAATCCCTCCTGGCAGGCCTTCCTGCCGACCAGTCTGGCATGGTGGGCGATAGCCCGGCGATGCGGGCGCTGCTGAATAACATTGCCCTGGTTGCGCCCTCCGATGCGACAGTATTAATACACGGCGAATCGGGCACCGGGAAAGAGCTGGTCGCGCGGGCGCTGCACGCCAGCAGCGGTCGCAGCCACAGGCCGCTAGTGATCCTCAATTGTGCGGCGCTCAACGAGTCATTGCTGGAATCAGAGCTGTTTGGTCACGAGAAAGGCGCGTTTACCGGTGCCGATAAACGGCGAGAAGGGCGTTTTATTGAAGCAGACGGCGGCACGCTATTTCTGGATGAGATTGGCGATATTTCGCCGCTAATGCAGGTGCGTCTGCTACGGGTCATTCAGGAGCGCGAAGTGCAGCGCGTTGGCAGCAACCAGACCCTTTCGGTCGATGTACGGCTGATTGCCGCCACCCACCGGGATTTAGCCGAAGAGGTCAGCGCCGGGCGTTTTCGTCAGGATCTCTACTACCGCCTGAATGTCGTGACTATCGATATGCCGCCGCTGCGTCAACGCAGGGAAGATATCCCTCAGTTGGCGCACTATTTCCTGCAACGTTATGCCGAGCGTAACCGCAAAGCGATACAGGGATTTACGCCACAGGCGATGGACTTACTGATTCACTACGAATGGCCGGGCAATATTCGTGAGCTGGAGAATGCGGTAGAACGTGCGGTGGTCTTGCTGAGCGGAGAGTATATTTCTGAACGCGAACTGCCGCTGGCCATTGCCGGTACGCCAGTTCCGGATGCGTTGATCAGCGATAATGTGATTCAGCCGTTAGTGGAAGTAGAGAAAGAGGTGATTCTGGCGGCGCTCGAAAAAACGAGCGGCAACAAAACTGAAGCCGCCCGTCAGTTGGGCATTACGCGTAAAACGCTGCTGGCAAAGCTCAGCCGTTAGCGGTTTTGCTCACGTTCAATCGCGCGCCAGCCGATGTCGTTGCGGCTAAAGCTGCCGTTCCAGCGGATATCGCTCATCAGGGCGTAAGCACGTTTTTGCGCTTCAGCGACGGTGTGACCCAGCGCGGTAGCGCAGAGTACCCGGCCGCCGCTGGTCAGCACGCGATCGTCATCAGCGAGTTTGGTGCCGGCGTGGAAGACCTTGCCATCAGCCGCGTCTTCCAGCGGCAGACCGTGGATCTCATCACCGGTGTTGTAGTTGCCCGGATAACCACCGGCGGCGATCACGACGCCCAGCGAGGCACGCTCGTCCCACTCGGAGGTTTTCTCGTCCAGCTTACCATCGCAGGCGGCGAGGCACAGATCCACCAGATCCGATTTCATGCGCAGCATGATCGGCTGGGTTTCCGGATCGCCAAAACGGCAATTGAACTCAATAACCTTTGGATTGCCCTGTTTGTCAATCATCAGACCCGCATAGAGGAAACCGGTGTAGGTGTTACCCTCTGCCGCCATCCCTTTTACGGTTGGCCAGATAATACGTTCCATGGTGCGCTGGTGAACTTCATCAGTTACCACCGGTGCCGGCGAATAAGCCCCCATACCGCCAGTGTTCGGGCCGGTATCGCCATTGCCCACACGTTTGTGATCCTGACTGGTTGCCATCGGCAGTATGTGTTCGCCGTCGACCATTACGATAAAGCTTGCCTCTTCGCCGTCGAGGAACTCTTCAATGACGATGCGGTGTCCGGCGTCGCCAAAGGCATTACCTGCCAGCATATCGTGAACGGCGGCTTCCGCTTCTTCCTGCGTCATGGCGACAATCACGCCCTTGCCAGCGGCCAGGCCGTCGGCCTTGATAACGATCGGAGCGCCTTTCTCGCGCAGATAAGCCAGCGCTGGCTCGACTTCGGTGAAGTTCTGGTATTCCGCCGTTGGGATGTTATGACGGGCGAGAAAATCTTTGGTGAAGGCTTTGGAGCCTTCCAACTGCGCCGCGCTTTCGGTTGGACCGAAGATTTTCAGCCCAGCGGCGCGGAACGCATCCACTACGCCAATCACCAGCGGCGCTTCCGGACCAACGATAGTCAGGTCAATCTTCTCGCTCTGAGCAAAGCTCAGCAGCGCAGGGATATCGGTTACGCCAATAGCCACGTTTTGTAGCGCCGGTTCCAGGGCGGTGCCCGCGTTACCAGGGGCGACAAAAACAGTATCGACTTTTGGCGACTGTGCCGCTTTCCATGCCAGGGCGTGCTCGCGTCCGCCGTTGCCAATAACTAATACTTTCATCGTCTGCTCCGTGAATTAATGGCGGAAATGGCGCATGTCGGTGAAGATCATCGCGATGCCGTGCTCATCGGCGGCGGCAATCACTTCTTCGTCGCGAATAGAACCACCAGGCTGAATGACGCAGCTCACGCCAACGGCAGCGGCGGCATCAATACCATCGCGGAACGGGAAGAAGGCGTCGGAGGCCATTGCCGAACCTTTCACTTCCAGACCTTCATCCCCGGCTTTAATCCCGGCGATTTTGGCGGAGTAAACACGGCTCATCTGGCCTGCGCCTATCCCGATAGTCATGTTCTCTTTGGCGTAGACAATGGCGTTGGATTTAACGAATTTTGCCACTTTCCAGCAGAACAGCGCATCGCGCAGCTCCTGCTCAGTCGGCTGGCGTTTGGAAACCACGCGCAGTTCGCCTTCTGTCACCATACCCAGGTCGCGGTCCTGAACCAGCAGGCCGCCGTTAACGCGTTTGAAGTCCAGACCTGGCACGCGCTGCGTCCACTGACCACAGGTCAGAACGCGGACGTTCTGTTTAGCCGCGGTGATTTTCAGCGCTTCTTCTGTCGCAGACGGTGCGATGATCACTTCAACAAACTGGCGGGAGATGATCGCCTGCGCGGTTTCGGCATCCAGTTCGCAGTTAAACGCGATAATGCCGCCAAAGGCAGAGGTCGGGTCGGTTTTGTACGCGCGATCGTAGGCGTCAAGAATGGAGTCGCTTACCGCCACTCCGCACGGGTTAGCGTGCTTCACAATAACGCAGGCTGGTTCGCTGAACTCTTTCACGCACTCCAGCGCCGCATCGGTATCGGCGATGTTGTTATAGGAGAGGGCCTTACCCTGAACCTGCTGCGCGGTCGCCACGGAAGCTTCTTTTACCGCTTCTTCTATATAGAAGGCAGCCTGCTGGTGGCTATTTTCGCCATAACGCATATCCTGCTTCTTAATGAAGTTCAGATTCAGGGTGCGCGGGAAGCGGCCAGCGGCTTCTTTGCTCTCGCCGTGATAGGCTGGCACCATGCTGCCAAAGTAGTTGGCAATCATGCTGTCATAGGCTGCGGTGTGTTCGAATGCTTTAATGGCGAGGTCGAAGCGGGTGGCGAGGGTCAGGGAGCCTTCGTTGGCATCCATCTCTTTAATAATGGCGTCGTAGTCGCTGCTCTTCACCACGATGGCGACGTCTTTATGGTTCTTCGCCGCTGAGCGAACCATGGTTGGGCCACCGATATCAATGTTTTCTACCGCGTCTTCCAGCGAGCAACCTTCGCGGGCAACGGTTTGAGCAAACGGATACAGGTTAACAACCACCATATCAATAGGCGCGATACCGTGTTGTTCCATAATGCCATCATCCTGACCACGACGACCGAGAATGCCGCCGTGAACTTTCGGATGCAGGGTCTTCACGCGTCCATCCATCATTTCCGGGAAACCGGTATAGTCAGAGACTTCGGTTACTGGCAGACCTTTCTCAGCCAGCATGCGTGCGGTACCACCCGTAGACAGTAGCTCGACACCACGAGCGGAAAGCGCTTGCGCGAATTCGACAATACCGGCCTTGTCAGAAACACTGAGCAGAGCGCGGCGGACTGGACGACGTTGTAGCATGGTATTAAATCCCCAGGATTTGAATATTACAGAGAGCGTTAGGTGAGTTTTTGTTTAAAAACTCACCTAACGCACCCAACCGGGCATCCTTGTTATAGCGCGGCATTGTAACGAAAACGTTTGCGCAACGCTCGCGAATTTTTGTCTTTCTCTTTTTAACCCGGAATCACTACTTATTAGAGAGGTGTGATGGCCTTTATTAAGGAGCATCGTCCGCCATCTGTGGATAATTCTGTGTGTAACAAGGTATAAAGCGGGGTTTTGCTGGGGAATGCAGCAGTCAGTCATTTTTCTGCAATTTAACTATTGCGGATGCCTGGGAACCCCCTATAATGCGCTCCCACTGACCCGGCAGATGTGAATCACTTCACAAACAACCCGGTCGGTTGAAGAGAATTGATCTCGGCAAATCACAACGTTTGACGAGGTCCCACTTTAGTCTCCTGCGAAGCGCGAGCTTCGCAGGTGGTCCAAAGTGTTGACCTGAAACGTCGACCGCCGAAGTCTCTTCCACGGCCGCGCCTCTATGGAAAAAGCCGAAGCCTTCTCCGTTCGAGGAAGCGGCCCGCAAGGACTCCGCCGTCCACGTTTCTCTTTCTTCCGATTCACTTGTCAAACAGCCCGGAACCATTACGGCCCCACCTTCCGGCAAGCCGGAAAGCCGTCGAAGCCCCACGCTTCCGATAAGGATCGGAAGCTTGGTCACCGGATATCAGTGAGGTGCTTCGAAGGCGCGACATCGCGCCGAAAGCGGACGACGCGCCGTATGACGGTTATATAGTCTTGTGCCGGGTCGGCTGTCAACACCAAAGCCCCGAATCTTGCCGCCACCCCTGCCCGGCTCGATTCGCCCTTGATCGCAACGGGTTGGCCCCTCGTCCGGGCGGCCGCGGGAGGCGCGGGGCG
>DASYFN010000105.1:0-37320 GCA_036498385.1 Klebsiella sp. | reverse complement strand
CGTGGCGGCGGTGTCGCAGGTGGAATCCTGTAGCCCGAAAGTGATGGCTGATGAGGCCAACCCGTCGCGCATCACCTGTACTGGCGGCTCCGGTACCGGCGATAACGGCCACTATGCGCTAACGACCAAAACTCACAACATCAAGGCCGGGCCAATTGACGTCGAGGTCTACGCTAACTACGGCTTTGATTCGAAAGCAGTGGACAGTGACGCACGTCTTGATGCCTGGCAGGGCGGTCTGGTGCTGAGTCACAGCAACGACAGCGGGATCAATAAAATGATCCTGCGCTACTCCGATAACTCAGATAACAGCGTTTACAACAAAACCAATGACCTGACGGCAATTTACGCCAGCTTTGAAGGGTTACATAAATTTACCCAACAGGCGCAGGTGGAATATCTGCTGGCCTTCCACGACTATGACAACGGCAAAGATAACACCGATAACCGCAAAAACTACGGCGCCATTGTCCGTCCGATGTACTTCTGGAACGATGTTCACTCCACCTGGCTGGAAGCGGGCTACCAGCACGTGGATTACGATCAGGGCGGCAATAACCACGGCTGGAAGATGACGCTGTCGCAGAACATCGCCATCGGCATGGGACCGGAATTCCGCCCGATGCTGCGCTTCTACGTGACTGGCGGTCAGGTGGATAACAAGCGTACCGCGAAGGTTAACGGCACCAAAAATGAACAATTGGATTCGCTGAATGTCGGCGGCATGTTTGAGGCGTGGTTCTAAGGGCTGAATTCAGCAGGGAGACAGGCTGGCATGTGCCAGTCTGTTCACGCGATCAGCGGTCTCAATTCACCGTCAGACGCAGGGCCAGCTCCTGTGGGCAGGGATCAAAGTAGCTCTGCGCCTGCAGGTAACGATCCGGGTATTCGGCCAGATAGTGCTTAAGCAGTGTTAACGGCGCGCGGATGGGCAGCAGTCCGGAGCGATAGTTTTTGTCACTCACCCCAGTCACTTGGCTTGCGTAAGCTCCAGGGGATTAATGAGGGACATCTTTGTCCCTCACCAGAGGCGGCCTTAGGTTGTGTAAATTCGTTTCTGACATTTAGGATATATACCTAAATAATGCGAGTTGCAGGACAAGGCACTTGTGCCTTGAACAACGCTTGCGCTGGCCCCGTAGGGGCGAGGCCGCAGGCCGAGTAACGCGGCGACGCAGTGAATCCCGATGAGCTTACTCAGGTAAGTGATTCGGGTGACTGACAAATCTGTCTGGAACAGATTTGAACGCCGCTTGCGGCGGCCCGTAAGGGTGAGGCTCATGGATGAGTCGAGTAATTCGTAGCCAACGCACAGGCAATTTGAAGTATGACGGGTATATAGACTTTTCATTAAGGGCCTATCCCACCAGGCGTTATTGTCGCAGGCAGTTTAAACACGGACAGCGCTTCACTCCCGGAGCGTACACGTCGTACGTGAGGATTGACTCGCTACGTTCACCCTCCGGACCACAATACTTTCGTATTTTGTCGAGCACTGCCCAGGTTCAAAGTGGCAAGTAAAATAGCCCTGATGGAATAGACGCTGAGATATCATCCTGAGTGAGAGCGATACTCATGAAGCCTTATATTGCAGAAGAAAATCATCAAATGGTGAAAATACCTCAGCATGACGTGATACCCCAAAACGGATCATCGGCAAAAAAGCACCATCGTCAGCACAATGAGCTAATTCACTTCTCAGGTAAAAAGACCTTTTCTTCACCCAAAGGTTGACATCAAGCACCATATCCAGTAACTCTAAAAGCCTAACGATTTTATCTGGAGCATGACGCAATGATTCGCAGCATTCGCTTTCTCAGCCTACTACTACTAAACGCATCCATTTTGCGCGGTAGGCTGTTAGGCGACGTTCATCGTTAAGTCATCTTCCAGCAAGACTATAAAACCCGCGCTAATGCGCGGGTTTTTTTATGCTCGCTAGCAAGGCGCCAGGACACAGACCAAGGATCTAAACCATGAGCCAGCAAGTCATTATTTTCGATACGACCTTACGAGACGGTGAACAAGCGTTACAAGCCAGCCTGAGTGTGAAAGAGAAACTGCAGATTGCTATGGCCCTGGAGCGGATGGGTGTTGACGTGATGGAAGTCGGTTTTCCGGTTTCATCCCCCGGGGATTTTGAGTCTGTGCAGACCATTGCAGGCACGATTAAAAACAGTCGTGTTTGCGCGCTGGCCCGCTGCGTTGAGAAAGATATCGACATTGCGGCAGAATCACTGAAAGTCGCGGAAGCATTCCGTATTCACACATTTATCGCCACTTCGCCGATGCATATCGCAACCAAGTTGCGCAGTAACCTGGATGAGGTTATTGAACGAGCGATCTATATGGTTAAGCGCGCACGTAACTACACTGACGACGTTGAGTTTTCCTGTGAAGATGCTGGCCGTACGCCGATTGCCGATCTGGCTCGCGTCGTTGAAGCCGCGATTAACGCAGGCGCAACAACCATCAATATTCCGGATACCGTCGGCTACACCATGCCGTTCGAATTCGCCAACATCATCACTGGTCTGTACGAACGCGTGCCTAATATTGACAGAGCCATCATCTCCGTCCATACCCATGACGATTTGGGTATCGCGGTTGGTAATGCCCTCGCAGCGGTCCACGCAGGCGCTCGCCAGGTTGAAGGCGCGATGAACGGTATCGGCGAACGCGCGGGCAACTGCTCGCTGGAAGAAGTCATCATGGCGATTAAAGTGCGCAAAGACATTATGGATGTGCACACCCGCATTAATCACCACGAAATCTGGCGCACCAGCCAGACCGTAAGTCAGATTTGTAATATGCCGATCCCTGCCAACAAAGCTATCGTCGGAACCGGTGCCTTTGCCCACTCATCCGGTATTCACCAGGACGGTGTGTTGAAGAATCGCGAAAACTACGAAATCATGACGCCAGAATCTATTGGACTGAACCAGGTGCAGTTGAACCTGACCTCCCGCTCCGGCCGCGCTGCGGTGAAACACCGTATGGAAGAGATGGGCTATAAGGAAACCGACTACAACATGGATCATCTGTATGATGCGTTCCTGAAGCTGGCGGATAAAAAGGGCCAGGTATTTGACTATGACCTGGAAGCTTTAGCCTTCATTAACAAACAACAGGAAGAACCGGAGCATTTCCGCCTGGATTACTTCAGCGTGCAGTCCGGTTCCAGCGATATCGCAACCGCGTCCGTAAAGCTGGCCTGTGGTGAAGAAACGAAAGCTGAGGCCGCCAACGGTAACGGCCCGGTGGACGCCATTTATCAGGCCATTAACCGTATCACCGGCTATGAGATTGAACTGGTCAAATATGACCTGAACGCCAAGGGTCAGGGTAAGGATGCGCTGGGTCAGGTAGACATCGTGGCTAACTACAACGGCCGCCGCTTCCACGGCATTGGTCTGGCGACAGATATCGTGGAATCGTCCGCGAAAGCTATGGTTCATGTCCTGAACAATATCTGGCGCGCCGCTGAGGTCGAAAAAGAATTGCAACGTAAAGCTCAGAATAAAGAGAACACTAAGGAAACCGTGTAATGTCGAAGAATTACCATATTGCTGTTTTACCAGGTGATGGTATTGGCCCGGAAGTCATGAACCAGGCGATGAAAGTACTGGAAGCGGTTCGCAACCGTTTTGATATGCGCATTACCACCAGCCAGCATGATGTGGGCGGTGTCGCCATTGACCGTCAGGGCACTCCGCTGCCTCAGTCGACCCTCGAAGGCTGCGAGCAGGCCGACGCGATCCTGTTCGGCTCCGTTGGCGGGCCAAAATGGGAACATCTGCCGCCTACAGAACAGCCAGAGCGCGGCGCGCTGTTGCCCCTGCGTAAGCACTTTAAATTATTCAGCAACCTGCGTCCGGCTAAGCTGTACCAGGGTCTGGAAGAGTTTTGTCCGCTGCGCGCAGATATCGCCGCCAATGGCTTCGACATTTTATGCGTCCGCGAGCTGACCGGCGGCATCTACTTCGGCCAGCCGAAGGGTCGCGAAGGCAGCGGCCAGCACGAAAGAGCGTTTGATACCGAGGTATACCACCGCTTTGAGATTGAGCGTATCGCTCACATAGCCTTCGAATCCGCCCGTAAACGTCGTCACAAAGTCACCTCTATTGATAAAGCTAACGTGCTGCAGTCTTCTATTTTATGGCGTGAAATCGTAAGCGAAATCAGTAAGCAGTATCCTGACGTTGAGCTATCGCATATGTACATCGACAACGCCACCATGCAACTGATTAAAGATCCATCCCAGTTCGATGTCCTGCTGTGTTCCAACCTTTTCGGCGACATCCTGTCTGACGAATGCGCCATGATTACTGGTTCAATGGGGATGCTGCCGTCCGCCAGCCTCAACGAGCAAGGCTTTGGTTTATATGAACCCGCAGGCGGCTCCGCACCGGATATCGCCGGTAAAAACATCGCTAACCCGATCGCGCAGATCCTCTCACTGACGCTGCTGTTGCGCTATAGCCTGAATGCCGATAACGCGGCAACCGCTATTGAGAATGCGATCAACCGGGCATTAGAAGAAGGCGTGCGTACTGGCGATTTAGCGCGCGGTGCGGCAGCGGTCAGTACCGATGAAATGGGCGACATCATTGCCCGCTATGTCGCTGAAGGGGTGTAATCATGGCGAAGACGTTATACGAAAAATTGTTTGATGCTCACGTGGTTTATGAAGCGCAAAACGAAACCCCGCTGCTGTATATTGACCGTCATCTGGTTCACGAAGTGACCTCGCCGCAGGCATTTGATGGTCTGCGCGCGCATAAACGCCCGGTACGCCAGCCGGGTAAAACCTTCGCCACGATGGATCACAACGTTTCGACGCAAACCAAAGACATTAATGCGTCTGGCGAAATGGCGCGTATTCAGATGCAGGAATTGATTAAAAACTGCAAAGAGTTCGGCGTGGAACTGTATGACCTGAACCACCCTTACCAGGGCATCGTCCACGTGATGGGACCGGAACAAGGCATCACCCTGCCGGGTATGACCATCGTCTGCGGCGACTCCCACACGGCAACCCATGGCGCATTCGGCGCGCTGGCCTTCGGTATCGGTACCTCTGAAGTCGAGCACGTTCTGGCAACACAGACGCTGAAGCAAGGTCGCGCCAAAACCATGAAGATCGAAGTCAAAGGTAAAGCGGCACCAGGCATCACCGCCAAAGACATCGTTCTGGCAATCATCGGCAAAACCGGCAGTGCTGGCGGTACCGGTCATGTTGTCGAATTTTGCGGTGAAGCCATTCGTGATTTAAGCATGGAAGGCCGTATGACCTTGTGTAATATGGCGATCGAAATGGGCGCCAAAGCGGGCCTGGTGGCACCAGATCAAACCACATTCGATTACGTGGAAGGTCGTCTGCACGCACCGAAGGGTCAGGATTTTGCCGACGCGGTCGCATACTGGAAAACCCTGACCACCGATGATGGCGCCACTTTTGACAGCGTTGTCACCCTGCAGGCAGAAGATATTGCCCCGCAGGTCACCTGGGGCACCAACCCAGGTCAGGTTATCTCCGTCACCGATATTATCCCGGACCCGGCATCATTCAGCGACCCGGTAGAGCGCGCGAGCGCGGAAAAAGCGCTGGCCTATATGGGCCTGAAGTCTGGCATGCCGTTAACCGAAGTGGCGATTGATAAAGTCTTTATCGGCTCCTGCACCAACTCGCGCATCGAAGATTTACGCGCGGCGGCCGAGATCGCGAAAGGCCGTAAAGTGGCGCCGGGCGTTCAGGCGCTGGTCGTGCCAGGCTCTGGTCCGGTAAAAGCGCAGGCCGAAGCGGAAGGTCTGGATAAAATCTTTATTGAAGCCGGCTTTGAGTGGCGTTTACCCGGTTGCTCCATGTGCCTGGCGATGAACAACGACCGCCTGAACCCGGGCGAGCGCTGCGCCTCCACCAGCAACCGTAACTTTGAAGGCCGTCAGGGCCGCGGCGGGCGCACTCACCTGGTCAGCCCGGCCATGGCAGCAGCGGCGGCCGTTACCGGTCATTTCGCCGATATCCGTAGCTTGAAATAAGGAAACCATCATGGCAGAGAAATTTACCCGACATACCGGCCTGGTGGTTCCGCTGGACGCCGCGAACGTCGATACCGATGCAATTATTCCAAAACAGTTTCTGCAGAAAGTCACGCGTACCGGTTTTGGCGCCCATCTGTTTAACGACTGGCGCTTCCTGGACGACAAAGGCGAACAGCCGAACCCGGAATTCGTGCTGAACTTTCCGGAGTATAAAGGCGCCTCTATCCTGCTGGCGCGGGAAAACTTCGGCTGCGGTTCCTCGCGTGAGCACGCGCCGTGGGCGCTGACAGATTACGGCTTTAAAGTCGTTATCGCGCCCAGCTTCGCAGATATCTTCTACGGCAACAGCTTTAACAACCAGTTGCTGCCGGTCACGCTGAGCGAAGAGCAGGTTGATGAACTGTTTAAGCTGGTGCAATCTCACCCCGGCATTAAGTTTGAAGTCGATCTGGAAGCCGAAGAGGTTAAAGCTGGCGATAAGTCCTGGAGCTTTAAAATTGACGCTTTCCGCCGCCATTGTATGCTCAATGGTCTGGACAGCATCGGCTTAACACTCCAGCATGAAGCTGCCATCGCCGACTATGAGCACAAACAGCCGGCCTTTATCCGCTAACGCTCTCTCTGCCCGGCTCCCTGGTCCGGGCTTTTTTTTCCTGAGGGAAGCAGGAGATTTCGCGCATTGCGGTAAAATGCTTTCCCCCGGCAGTCGCCGGGTCTGAAAGCTCCGGCACAAAATAACCATGGACATCCATATGACCGAAGCAGTAACCGTGAGAAATATCACCTTTGAGGAAGGGGAAACCTTAATCTGCGTGCCGCTGCTCGGCAAAACGCTTGCCGATCTGCAGACCAACGCTCGCGTGCTGGCTACCGCCGGAGCCGATATTATCGAGTGGCGCGTCGATCACTTCACGCAGGTCAGAGAAACTGAGCTGGTTCTGCTGGCGCTGGGCGAGATTCGTCAGTTGCTGAAAGATATTCCGCTGTTGTTCACCTTCCGTAGCAAAAAAGAGGGTGGCGAAACGGAAATCAGCGATGAAGCTTACTTTGAGCTGAATCGCCAGGCAGCCGTTAGCGGTCTGACCGACGTGATTGATATCGAGCTGTTCAACGACGAAGCGCAAATTCGCTCACTGGTGAACGATGCCCATGCTGCTGGTGTAAAAGTCATCATGAGCAATCATGATTTCCATAAGACACCGGCTCAGGAAGATATCATTTACCGTCTGCGCCGCATGCAGGATCTCGGTGCCGACCTGCCGAAGATCGCCGTTATGCCACAGTCGCCGCAGGATGTCCTGACACTACTCTCAGCAACCCTGACGATGAAAGAGAAGTACGCCACGCGCCCATTAATCACCATGTCGATGGGTAAATCCGGCGGCGTTAGCCGGGTAACTGGTCGTTTGTTCGGTTCAGCAATGACCTTCGGTACCGTAGGCCAGGCTTCTGCGCCAGGACAAATTGCCATTAGCCAACTGCGTGAACTGATGGATATTCTTTCCTGATAAACATCGCCCGGAGGTCTTACTCCGGGCATCGTGCTAGCGGATTAATTAGATATCTTTAACTCTGCTGGTTATAAACAGCGTCACCAGCGAAATCGCAGCAATCGTCCAGTAGACGCTGGCATGCCCATAGCTTTGCGACAGCGCGCCCTGAATAACCCCGGCCAGAATCACCCCAGTGGAAATACTGTTGGTAAACAGCGTCGTCGCAGCTCCTGCCCGTCCAGGCATCAGATCCTGAAACCACAGCATGCCAATCCCGGCAATAATCCCGATAAACACAGCATTAAACAGCTGTAGCATCAGCAGCGCCACACGATCATGAAACAGAATCAGACCGATATAAAACAGCACGCCCGCCGCAACCGCCGTCACCATCATCTTGCGTTTACCCCAGCGCTTAACGTAGTAGCCCGCCAGAATCATCGCCGGGATCTCCAGCCCGGCAGCGGTGCCCATCAGAATCCCCGCGAGGCTATCAGGAAGGCCAAGATCGCTACTGATCCACAGTGGCATATCAATGATATACATGGTATTGCAGGTCCACATCAGCGTAGAGGCGATAAACAGCATCCGTACGTTTTTATCGTGCCATCCTCCGGCCTGCACCAGAACTTCGGCGCCTTCCGAGGGTTGCTCAACGCGGGCGACCGAGGGCAGCTTGACGGCAATCAGCACCAGACTAATGACAAAGATCCCGGCAGCAATCGAAAACATGGTGGTGAAGCCATAATTCAGCGCCAGCATAAAAGCCAGCGGTGGACCAATGACCCACGCCAGCGAGAGCTGCGCACGCATTATCGAACTGAACATCACCACTTCACGCGCCGAGCTATCGGCATATTCCCGCGCCAGGGCAAAAAGCTGCGGCATCGCGGCATTCGCCACCGAGGCCAGCATTACCCCGCAGGTGATCAGCGTCAGATAGTGACGATTAAAAGCAAACAGCAGCGCGTTTCCCACCGCCATCAGGCAGCAAAACATAATCAGCCGTCGACGATCGCCCCGGCTATCGGAGCGTTTAGCCAGCGCCAGGCTGACCAGAATGCCGGCAATGGCGTTAACCGTATAGAATAGTCCTACCCAGAACGGCTGCGCTCCCACTTCACGGCTGAGGAATAAGCTGAGCGTCGGCGCCTGCAGCGCGCCTGCGATCCCCATCATGAAAGCGACAAGCATAAAAGCGGCGTAAACGCCGTTTAGACGACGCCCCATCGTCATTAACCACAGCATGAAATATCCTTAAGCACGCGAAGAAAACGAAAAAAGCCAGCAGAAGTATTCTGCTGGCGGGTGATTCTATACTCTATGGATTTCGAGTTGCGGGCAGGCAGCCAGAACGTAAGTCCCTGGGAACATAGATAACTATGTGACCTGGGCGAGCGGGCGCAGCCAACGCACCTGCAGCTTGAAAGACGACGAGTATAACACCAATACTCAGTCACACATGATGTCTGCAAGTCAATGATCAGAGGTCTGCGACGTAACTCCCCACTGCATCAGTTCGCCGAGAATTTCCTGCTGTCTTCCTGCCATCAGGCGGGCCAGCCAGGACGCATCCTGCGTCGCAGAAAAGTAGCGTTGATAGAACTGTTTTGTGGTTGACCTCATCATATTCACCTCCTCGCTTCATCGACGTTAATTATTGACTTAATATAGGGAGTAATAAATTGCTGAGTTTTTATCAGGAGTTCCTCTTTTATGTCTTCCGGTCGTTTACAACAGCAGTTCATCCGCCTCTGGCAGTGCTGCGACGGCAAGTCGCAGGAGACAACGCTTAATGAACTGGCAAATATGCTGAGCTGCTCGCGCCGCCATATGCGTACCTTACTGAACATGATGGAAGAACGCGGCTGGCTGACCTGGGCGGCAGAGGCCGGGCGCGGCAAACGTTCCCGACTCTCTTTTCTCTATACCGGCCTCGCGCTGCAACAGCAACGAGCGGAAGATCTGCTGGAACAGGACAGAATCGACCAGTTGGTGCAGTTGGTTGGCGATAAAGCCACCGTCAGACAAATGCTGGTTTCCCATTTAGGCCGCAGCTTTCGTCAGGGTCGGCATATCCTGCGCGTCCTCTACTATCGGCCGATGAAAAATCTGCTGCCCGGCAGCGCGCTACGCCGCTCGGAAACGCATATCGCCCGGCAGATCTTTAGCGCGCTCACGCGGGTAAATGAGGAAAATGGGGAACTGGAGGCCGATATTGCTCACCATTGGCAGCAGATCAGCCCGACCCACTGGCGTTTTTTTCTTCGTCCGGGGATTCATTTTCATCATGGACGAGAACTGGAGATGGAGGATGTCATCACCTCCTTACAGCGCAGCAACGCGCTGCCGCTGTTCTCTCATATCGCGCGCATCGACTCCCCCACCGCATGGACTCTCGATATTCATCTCAGCCAACCTGATCGCTGGCTACCGTGGTTGTTAAGCCAGGTTCCGGCAATGATCCTCCCGCATGATTGGCGAACGATGGAGAATTTCTCCAGCATCCCCGTTGGCACCGGGCCTTACTCAGTTGTACGTAATAACCAGAACCAGCTCAAAATTCACGCCTTTGACGACTATTTCGGCTATCGAGCGCTGATCGATGAAGTCAACGTCTGGGTCCTGCCGGAAATCAGCGAAGAACCCAATGGCGGATTAACGTTACAGGGCACCACGCAAAGCGAGAAAGCGGTGGAAAGCCGCCTGGAAGAAGGTTGTTATTACTTACTGTTCGACGCCCGCAGTCCGCTCGGCGCAAACGCGGCGGTACGCCAGTGGTTAAGCTATCTGTTCCAGCCCGCCAGGTTGCTCTATCACGCAGGAGAACACTATCAGGGCAACTGGTTCCCGGCCTACGGTCTGCTGCCCCGCTGGCATCACGCACGCAGCCATGCCTGCGAGAAACCGCCTGGCCTGGAAACGGTCAGGCTGACCTACTACCAGGACCATGTCGAACATCGCGTGATCGGCGGGATCATGGCGACACTGCTTGCCGAGCATCAGGTTAAACTGGAGATCCAGGAGCTGGAATACCAGGAGTGGCACCGTGGTGAAATGGTCAGCGACATTTGGCTCAATAGTGCTAACTTTACCCTGCCGATTGATTTCTCTCTGTTTGCCTGGCTGTATGAAGTCCCGCTGATTCGCCACTGTATCCCCATCGACTGGGAACAGGACGCCAACCGTTGGCGAGCGGGAGAGCTTAACCCGGCCACCTGGAGTCAGCAGTTGCTGGCCAATCAAACTATTGTTCCACTGATTCACCACTGGCTGATGATCCAGGGCCAACGCAGTATGCGCGGCGTGCGTATGAACACTCTAGGCTGGTTTGACTTTAAATCCGCGTGGTTCGCGCCGCCGGACCCGTAATGCTTTCAGTCAGCTAACAAAATCATTACACTAATTGTCGTTCTCAACGGGGTGCTAATAAACATACATCGTATCATTCGAGTTGCATCACAAAACGCTTTAGCGTTTTGAATCTCCTGGAGCATAGATAACTATGTGACTGGGGTGAACGCGCGAAGCTAACGCAGAAGCGGCTTGAAGGATGAAGTGTATGGGCTGAGAAAATACCCGTCGAACCTGATCCGGATAACGCCGGCGAAGGGATTTGAGGCCCACTCAAAATCCTTTGCCACCCCTTTTTCCTGAGGTGCAAAGTGTTGAAAAAATTACTGCCGTTGCTGATGCTGGTCACCGCGCCCGTTTTTGCTAAACCGCTGCTGACCATTTATACCTACGACTCGTTCTCTGCCGACTGGGGTCCTGGCCCGGCGGTTAAAAAAGCCTTTGAAGCCGACTGCGGCTGCGAACTGAAGTTCGTGGCGCTGGAAGATGGCGTCTCGCTGCTCAATCGTCTACGGATGGAAGGTAAAAACAGCAAAGCAGATGTGGTACTTGGGCTGGATAACAATCTGCTGGAAGCCGCCTCGCAAAGCAAACTGTTCGCCAAAAGCGGCGTACCGGCCAGCGCGGTCAGCGTACCCGGCGGCTGGGACAGCGATACCTTCGTCCCGTTCGATTACGGCTATTTCGCCTTTGTTTACGATAAAAACAAGCTGAAGAATCCGCCGAAAAGCCTGAAAGAACTGGTTGAGGGCGAACAAAAATGGCGGGTGATTTATGAAGATCCGCGCACCAGCACACCGGGGCTGGGTCTGCTGTTGTGGATGCAAAAAGTGTACGGCGATAAAGCGCCGGAAGCCTGGCAGAAGCTGGCGGCGAAAACCGTCACCGTCACCAAAGGCTGGAGCGAAGCCTATGGCCTGTTCCTTAAAGGCGAAAGCGACCTTGTGCTGAGCTATACCACCTCCCCGGCTTACCACATTATTGAAGAGAAGAAAGATAACTACGCTGCGGCGACGTTCGCTGAAGGCCACTATCTACAGGTTGAAGTTGCCGCCCGCACCGCGGCCAGTAAGCAGCCGGAGCTGGCGGAAAAATTCCTCAAATTTATGGTTTCGCCGGGCTTCCAGAACGCGATCCCGACTGGTAACTGGATGTATCCGGTCACTCAGGTTGCGCTTCCGGCTGGCTTTGACAGGCTGATGAAACCACAAACGACCCTCGAATTTACGCCACAGCAGGTGGCTACTGACCGCCAGAAATGGATCAGCGCATGGCAACGCGCCGTCAGCCGCTAACCTTCGGCTGGCTCCTGCCGGGACTGACGGCGGCCATTGTACTGGTCGTCGTAGCGCTGGCCGCTTTTCTGACGCTATGGTCCAGCGCGCCGAAGGCAGCCTGGGGCGTGCTCATCAGCGATAGCTATCTCTGGCACGTAGTGCGCTTCTCTTTCTGGCAGGCCTTTCTTTCCGCGCTTTTCTCGGTGATACCGGCGATATTTCTCGCCCGAGCCCTGTACCGGCGTCGATTCCCGGGGCGCACGCTGCTGCTGCGCCTTTGCGCAATGACCTTAATTCTGCCGGTGCTGGTGGCGATCTTCGGCATTCTTAGCGTCTATGGCCGTCAGGGCTGGCTGGCCGGATTATTTAACATTCTCGGCTGGCAGTGGGAATTCTCGCCCTACGGGCTACAGGGGATCCTGCTGGCGCACGTATTCTTTAATATGCCGATGGCCACGCGGCTGCTGCTGCAGACGCTGGAAAATATCCCCGGCGAGCAGCGGCAAATCGCCGCCCAACTCGGAATGCGCGGTTACGTCTTCTTCCGGCTGGTTGAATGGCCGTGGCTGCATCGGCAAATTCCCCCGGTAGCAGCGCTGATTTTTATGCTCTGTTTCGCCAGCTTTGCGACCGTGCTGTCTCTGGGCGGTGGCCCGCAAGCAACCACCATCGAACTGGCGATTTATCAGGCCCTCAATTTTGACTACGACCCGGCGCGCGCGGCAATGCTGGCGCTTATCCAGATGCTCTGCTGCCTCGGGCTGGTACTACTCAGCCAACGCCTGAGTAAAGTCCTCACCATCGGAGCCAGCAATATTCACGGCTGGCGCGATCCCGACGACCGGCTGTACAGTCGGCTATGCGATTTTGCGTTGATTGGCGCGGCGCTTTTGCTGCTGCTACCTCCGCTGCTGGCGGTGATATTCGATGGTCTGAATAGCAACGTGTTTCGCGTGCTGCATCAGCCCGCACTGTGGCAGGCATTGTGGACATCACTGCGCATCGCCCTTGCCGCCGGGCTCTTAAGCGTCACCCTGACTATGATGCTGCTGTGGAGCAGCCGCGAGCTTCGCGCCCGCCGTCGCCCGTTGGCCGGGCAGGCACTTGAGCTAAGTGGGATGCTGATCCTCGCCATGCCGGGCATTGTGTTGGCTACCGGCTTCTTCCTGCTGCTCAATAACAGCGTGGGTCTACCAGAGTCCGCCGACGGTATCGTTATTTTCACCAATGCCCTGATGGCTATTCCCTACGCGCTAAAGGTACTGGAGAACCCGATGAGCGATATCGCCGCCCGCTACGGTACTCTCTGCCAGTCGCTAGCGATACACGGTTTTACCCGTCTCAGAGTGGTCGAACTTCGCGCTTTAAAGCGACCACTGGCCCAGGCGCTGGCCTTCGCCTGCGTACTCTCAATTGGCGATTTCGGCGTCGTGGCGCTGTTCGGCAACGAAGCATTTCGTACCCTGCCGTTCTACCTGTACCAGCAAATTGGCTCTTATCGTAGCCAGGACGGAGCAGTTACCGCTCTTCTGCTCCTGCTACTGTGCTTTTTACTCTTTAGCGTGATTGAAAAACTTCCGGGGCGTGATGCTAAAACTGAATGATGTCACCTGGCTTTACCAGCATCTGCCGATGCGTTTTACGCTTTCCGTCGAACGCGGAGAACGCATTGCGGTGCTTGGCCCCAGCGGAGCCGGGAAGAGCACGCTACTGAACTTGATTGCCGGTTTTTTACCGCCCGCCAGCGGCAGTATCGAGATCGACGACCAGCCCCATACCCACACACCGCCCGCGCGCCGTCCGGTGTCGATGCTGTTTCAGGAAAATAATCTGTTTAACCATCTCACTATTCGCCAGAACATTGCTCTGGGAATGCATCCGGGACTCAGGCTGACTCCGGTTCAAACCGCCCATTTACAGACAATTGCCAGGCAGATGGGGATTGACGCGATGTTAGAGCGATTACCGGGCGAGCTTTCCGGCGGCCAGCGTCAGCGTGCGGCGCTGGCGCGCTGTCTGGTACGTAAGCAGCCAGTACTACTGCTGGATGAACCTTTCTCGGCGCTCGATCCCGCGCTGCGTCAGGAGATGCTGACGCTGGTTGCCGATGTCTGCCAACAACAGCAGCTGACGCTATTAATGGTATCGCACAGTGTCGAAGATGCGGCGCGCATCGCACCACGGTCAGTGGTGGTGGCTG
Source organism: Klebsiella sp. (assembly GCA_036498385.1). Taxonomy (GTDB): domain Bacteria; phylum Pseudomonadota; class Gammaproteobacteria; order Enterobacterales; family Enterobacteriaceae; genus Klebsiella. The sequence goes on along the minus strand of DASYFN010000105.1, from coordinate 22,951 downwards.
AGGGCCGAATTGCCTGGGATGGCGAGACTAACGCGCTGCTCAGCGGCAACAGCAGCGCGTCAGCGCTTCTGGGAATTAGCGCAAAATAACCTTCTGCAGGATGTCGAGATAGACCGGCATCAACGGATGACGAAAGGCAAAAACCAGCTCTGCTCCGGCGACGCACACCATTAGCGGAGCGAGCCACAACAGGCGCGATCGCGGCAGGAGACGGGTTAAACGATCACCGGAACTTTTGGCGCTGCGCCACAATCGCCAGCACAGCCACACCGCCAGCCACGCCAGCAGTGCCGCCCCCAGCAGTAGCCATCTAAAGCTGGCGCTATTCCCATCGGCCGGAATATCAATTGCCGCCCCGGCAAGGATCCCCGGTAAGAAGTAGAATGGCGGCCACAGCAAGCAGCCAATAATATTTGGCGGGATAAATTTCGCTACCGGCAGATCAAGCATCCCGGCAACCATCGGCACCAGCGGGCGCGTCGGCCCGATAAATCGGCCGATCAAAATGGTAAACATGCTGTGCTGATGCAGCGCATGTTCGGTTTTATCCAGCAGTGCTTTGTTTTTCTTCAAAAAAGACCAGTGATGCAGCGTTTTTTTAAACCGCCAGCCAAGCCAGAACGAAATCCAGTCGCCGAGCAAACAGCCGATGATCCCTGCCAGCCACGCCTGCCAGAAGTTAACCTCGCCGCTGCCGATAAGTGCCCCCAGTCCAGCCATCATCACCGCTCCAGGTAAGATAAGCCCCACCAGTGCCAGTGATTCGAGGAAGGAGACCAGCAGAACGGCTATCAGGGAATAGACCGTGGATTGAGTAATAAAGTGTTCCAGCAGTGATTGCATAATGTACCCGGTAGTGTGATCAGCAGGAGATTGTGCGAAGAGGCGTGATTCTCGTCAATACACTATTTATATTAATGGATTTAGCCTACTACTGAAATTTACCTATGCGGAGAAATGTGCTGAAAGAGCAGACCACTTCCGGAAGAAGCGGTCCATTTATTAGACCCGTTTCTGGAACGAACGGTAAATATTCATAAGCTGCAGGGCGACCACCAGGAAAAAACAGGCAGCCAGGACCATAGAAATCGGCCTTGCAACGAATGCCATCGGGTCTCCACCCGACTTAATCATTGATGAAAGTAGATTTTTTTCAAGCATTGGTCCGAGGATCATTCCCAGAATAATCGGCGAAATAGGATACTCTTTGCGCTGTAACCAATAACCAATAACTCCCATCACCAGCATCACCATCACTGAAGAGACAGAGTTATCAATGGCAAACGAGCCAACAATACTGAAGATAAGGATAATCGGGTAAAGAATAGCCTTATCGATCCAGATAATGCGCTTAATAAAGCTCACGGCAAGCGTAGCCAGCGGCAGCAAAGCCAGGTTGGCAATCAAAAACAGAATAAACACCGCATACAGTTTATCAGCCTGAAACAGGAACAGCGTCGGCCCTGGATTCATATCCTTCATGTACAGCACGCCAATGATGATTGCTGCGGCAGAGTCGCCAGGAATACCAAACACCAGCGAGGGGATCCAGCTTCCCGCCAGGCTGGCGTTATTGCTGCTGGAGGAGTCAACAATCGCCTCTTCCGAACCATGACCATATAGCTGAGGCTGTTTAGAGAATTTCTTCGAAATCGCATAACTAATCCAGGCCGCAATATCAGCGCCTGCACCTGGTAGCGCACCGATAAGTGTGCCGATAATACTGCCGCGCCCCAGATTTAACTTACGCGACCAGATAACCTGCCCCATGCCTTTAAACAGGTTAATCCCCGACTGCATCTCCGGCACGTTTCGTACTGCTTCCGTTACCCGATCGCGGTAGTATTCTATTGCCCCGGAAATGGCAAACAGGCCAATCATCGCCGGAATAAAATTCACCCCCTGCAACAGGCTGATCTGGCCAAAGGTAAAACGCGGCACCCCGGAGATTTGATCATAACCAATACAGGCCAGCAGCAACCCCAGACATAGCGTAACCATCCCTTTCAACGGATGGTTACCAACTACCAGAGTGGCGCAGGTTAGCCCCAGCAACGACAGCCAGGTATATTCATAAGAACTAAATTTCAGGGCGAATTTCGCCAGCACTGGCGCTGCGCCCATCAGAATAAACGAACCAATAATGCCGCCGATCACCGAACTCACCAGACCAATCCCTAACACCCGATTAATCTTGCCCTGCTTTACGAGCTCATTGGAGTCAGCGACATAGGCTGCTGACGCTGGCGTTCCCGGTATTCTTAGCAGAGCCCCAGGGATATCCCCGGCATAAATTGACGAAGCTCCGACGGCGATCATCAGCGCCAGCGCCGGAATGGGATCCATAAAAAAGGTAAAAGGGACCATCAGCGCCACAGCCATTGTCGCCGTTAAACCTGGAATGGAGCCGACAAACAAACCAAATATGGTGGCAGCCAGCACCGCTAAAATTGCACTGAGATTAATATACGCAAATGCCTGTAAAAAGATGTCCATCCCATCCTCCCTAAATCCAAATACCCACAGGAAATGCTACCAGCAGCACTCTGGCGAACACGTAATAAATAATCAGAGATGCGGCAATGGAGGTTCCCGCAGCCAACAGGAATTTAACGCCTCGAATTTTCATTAAAATAAATAGCAATAGGCAGGAGCAAATCACAAAACCTAAAATTTCCAGCGAAACAATAAATAACACAACCACGGTAATGATCAGCGCCAATGCTTTGCATTCTGCCAGGCTGAATAATGGGTGTCGCTTTCCACGATTTTTAATATCGACAACGGCATCAATGGCAGTAAAAAACAGGAGCAGTCCGCTAATCAGCGTAGGCATAAACCCGGCGCCATACTGCCCGATACCGCCATATTCTGTCACGCTGATAGAAAAAATGATGATGGCGAAGATAAGAATTAAAAAAGGGGTTAACGGTAAGGCACGCATAGACATATCCCTTTATAATAGCGACGGCCTTTAGCCGCCGCCGGTTTCGCGATGGCTATTTTATTTTGCTAATTAACTTGCCGTATTTTTCATCTTCCTGAGCCATAAAGGTCTGCATCTCAGAGCCAAATAGCGGATAGACTTCAAACCCTTGTTTCGTCGCAAACTCCTGCAGTTTACCTTCGGCGAAAACGGCCTTCATCGCGTCGGTTAATTTCTGCACAATATCATCCGCCACGCCATCTGGGACGACCAGTGAATTCCAGGTCGCAAGACTGTATTTATAAGCAGTAGCCTGCTGAAAGACCGGAATATCTTTATATAATCCTTCCGGTTTTTCTGCCATTGTGGTCAGATTACGCACCATGTGAGCATCGACCATACTTTTCGCTTCGCCGGGGGAAGAGGTCGTAAAATCGATCCCACCAGAAACCAGTTCCATCAGCGCGGAGTTAGCCCCCTCGGACGGAACCCAGGTCACCGCAGAAGGCGGCAACCCCATACTATCCAGCATCCCGATTAAATTAAGATGCCAGCCGGAGTTCATACCGCTGCCGGAAGCCTTCAGCTTACCGGGATTCGCTGTGATGTAATCGGTCAGTTGTATAATGTTTTCAAACTGAGAATTAGCCGCCACCTGAATGCCACCAAGATTCACCGCCAGACGGGTTATCGGGGTGTAATTTTTGTAGCTCAGGTTAGTCATCCCCTGATGATGCATCATCGCAATTTCGACCGTAGCGATCCCCAGCGTATAGCCATCCGCTTTCGCCCGCGCAATCGCATCATGTCCGACGACGCCAGCACCACCGGTGCGGTTCACCACGTTGACGTTAACGCCAAGCTGCTTTTGCAGACCTTCAGCCACCAGCCGCGCCACGGTATCGGTATTACCGCCCGCGCCCCAGGGAACGATTATCTGGATAGGTTTATCCGGCCATGCGGCCAGCACGGAAGTAGAAACAAAGAGTGAAGCAACAGCCAAACCAGTGAGGGGGCATTTCATGTTCAGGACTCCTGTCAGATGTTCTCGTGTAGGTAACTGCTCTTTTTCCTGTTATTTTGCACTGATGAGGTTCATCAACTGTTTACGCTGCCAGTCAGCGCCATCGGCAATCTGCTGTAAAATCACCTCCAGACCCCAGTACTTTTTCAGTACATCATCCACCGTCACGCGGCAGTACGTACTGGTAAAAGTGCCTATGCGCTGATGGAATACTTTGGCGTTCTTCGGATAACCGAGTGTCTCAGCCATGGCGCTGAGGGATAAAAACAGGGACAGCGGTTTCGCGATATCACGATGCTGTGCGCCGTAGTGATAGAGCCAGTGATAGAGATCCGGATGAAAATTGGTAAATACGCCGCAGAAACCTTTCGACCCCGCCAGTATCGCTTCCCAGGCAATGGCGGCATTGGCATTAACAATAGCCATCGGCGTGTCTTTCACCAGCGATACGCGGCGTGTCACAGTCGGCAGGTCACAGCTTACATCTTTCAACACCCTGAAACGGCCGCTATTGGCACAGTACAGCAGCTCTTCATCGGAGAGCAAACGACGATACGGTGCCGGACATTCGTACAACCCCAGCGCTATCGTCGAAGGCAGTACGGCCAGAATAGCGTCCAGGTGCTGTTTGAAGACCTCAGTGCCTTCATTTTTCGGATCAAGGTGATTCGTCACCAGCACCAATGCATCAATGCCGGTCTGCGCCATCGCTGACAGTTCAGTTATCTGTTCGGCCAAATCATCTGAAATATGTCCGGAAGCAATAACCGGCACACGCTGATGCGTATACGCCACAACAAATTTTGCCAGGTCAATGCGCTCATCAAGGCTTAAAAACTGCATTTCGCTCGACTGACAAACAGCAAATAAGGCATCCGCACCATTGGTAATATACCAGTCGATTAATTTCCCGAGACCAGGATAATCAATATGATTATCTGATGTGAAGGGAGTTAACATCACCGGAATAATGCCTTCAATACTTTTCATATATAGGATACCTGGTTCCGTTATAAGTTAGAATGTCTGAATCGCGATATTCTGCTGTTTAATTCGCGCAGCGACTAATGTTTTATCCGGCATATTTGCTGCCCCTTCCAGCTCTACTGCCAGTGACGCGAAAGCGCTGGCGTACCAGGCAGCCTGTGACAAGGTTTCCCCCCTGGACAACGATGCTGCCAGCGCACCGTTAAAAGCATCACCCGCGCCGGTGGTATCGACTGCCACGGCGGAGAATGCCGGGATGTGGGAATAACATTCACCATCAAAAATCATGCACCCTTGCTTACCCATTGTGATAATAACGGCACACTGGCCAGCATCATAAATACGCCTTGCCGCCTGCATGGCGCTGGGAATATCGTGTACCAGCACGCCGGACATTGCCATCGCTTCGGTTTCATTCGGCGTTACAATATCCGCAAAGGGTAATACCTCCTCAACCTCAGGAGACCACGGAGCTGGATTTAAAATCGTCTTCACGTTGAGCTCTTTGGCACATTTTAGTGCTAATCTGGTGGCAGCAACGTTATTTTCCATTTGCACAACAAATACGTCAGACTCAGCAATAAAAGGCAAAAGTAGCGCGATATCACTCTCGGATACCTCATGATTCGCGCCAGGGAAGATAGCAATTATATTCTCACCTTCATCATTAACATAAATAACGGCGCTGCCCGTGGTGGCAGCCTCCGATTCATAAAGCGTAAATGAACTCATCCCAACCGATTCAATATGATTGCGGGCAAATGAATTAAACTGATCACGCCCTACTTTACTGGCGAAATGAACCTGAGCCCCCGCACGATGCGCAGCCTGCGCCTGGTTTGCGCCCTTGCCGCCAGGACCTAATGTCACCTCCCTGGCAATCAGGGTTTCACCATCCTGGGGAAAACGGTGTACTTTGGCGACGATATCGACATTAAACGAACCCAATATACTCACTTTCCCTACCATCACTCGACCTTTTTTATCCTGAGGGGTTAAAGCATCAATCCTTTGCTGTCGTGTATTAAGCAGCAGGCGCATATCTATGCTGCCCTGTTGAAACAAAGCATGTTGCATCAAGTGTTTTTTTAACGATGCTCCCCCATGATGCCGTATCACAATCCCTTTATTTTGCAGCCACGCCAGGTCTGTACGAATAGTCTCTCTCGTCACCTTAAAATAGTTAGCGAGATCGTTTACACTGCATTCGCCTTTTGCTCGTAGGAGTAAGATAATGTTTTCACGACGTGTCTCTCGATACATAAACATTCCTTTTATTTTTATTATGCGGATAAAAAAATAATATTACCGGGAGTTAACTCAAGAAAAAATAAAATAAACAAAGACAAACAAAAATGGGGAATGTATTTACCCACTAAATAATTCGGGATGCAGGACAAAACGGTTAACCGTTTTGAACAGCGTTTGCGCTGGCCCCGAAGAGGTAAGGCCCAGGGATGGGCCGAGTAACTCGCAGCCAACGCACATGTAAATGGAGGTATGACGGATATGCCCTGAATAATCCGAGTTGCTGAGGAATACAAGAAACCTCAGCATTTGTTTAGTGACTCATTCACATCCCGCACGAAACTCGCTCGGGCTGGCGCCAGTACATTTCTTGAATACGCGCGAAAAGTAAAGCTGGTCTTCAAAGCCTACATTACGGCCCACGGTAGCGATCGGCATTCGCGTGGTGCTGAGTAGCAGCTTGGCCTGGCTAATTCGCTGATCCTCTCGCCACCCCAGCACACTGATCCCCAGTTGCTGGCGGAACAGATGCGACAGGCGCGACGGCGACAGGCACACGTGCTGAGCGACGCTGGCAATATCAAAATGACCGTCCGCCAGATGATCGCTGATGTACTGACAGGCATCGCGCACCCGATTATCCAGCGGCGGATGCAGCGATTCGTTGATGGCTTCCATGCGGCGTAGCAGCAGTTGCTCCATAAGATTGATCGCCAGCAGTTCGGAGTAACGCCCTGCGCCCTGCCCCGCCTCCACTATCTGCCCGAACAGCTCGCCAAAGCGCGTCTGCCACTGCTCATCCGGGCGGAAAAAACCGGTCTGGGCGAAAATGGTCGGCCAGTTAAGCCATTCATGCCAGTAGGCTCGCGGACGGAAATAGACCCACTGGTGATACCACTCGCGGGCATCGGGGTGGCGGCCATAATGGTGAATCTCTCCCGGGGGGAACAGCAGCATATCGCCAGGCCGGCAGATAAACTGCTCCCCGTGGTTATTGATCACTCCTTCACCGCGAATCGTCAAGTTAAGGATATAACCCTTCATGCCCAGCGGACGGTCAATAAAGAAATCCAGATAGCCATCTGCGTCAATTGGCGTCAGGCCCGTTACCAGATGGGCATTAAAAGAGTAACCCGGCAACAAAGGATCGTTTTGCGTTTCGGCCATAAACACTGCTCTCCCGGAGATATTAAGGACACCAATTGTCCATACCTTGTATTTTATCCTCTGGCTGACAGCCCATGCTGAGACGCGGGTTAGAAATCGAATTTAAACCCGCCTCCTCTCGGAAAAAACCGAGCACAGCGCACAATTCTCGCACTTTCGGCGCATAACTGAAGTGTCTATAAAGACGGCAGAAAAGTCCACATTGAATATTTGCACGACGTCACACTTTGCGACCTCACAGCAACATAGTCCATAAGATTAGCGAATACAGCCTGACGGTTTTCAGCCCAGATATCTACTGTTGCATCATGAATGATTTTTAGCATGGAGTAACAGTATGGCAATTGCGATTGGCCTCGATTTTGGCAGTGATTCAGTACGCGCCCTGGCGGTAGAGTGCGCGACCGGCGAAGAGCTCGCCGCAAGCGTCGAGTGGTACCCTCGCTGGCAAGAGGGGCTATTCTGCGATGGCCCGAACAACCAGTTCCGCCATCATCCACGCGACTATATCGAATCAATGGAAACCGCGCTGAAAAGCGTCCTCGCGTCACTGAGTGCCGAACAGCGCGCTGCCGTCGTAGGTATCGGCGTTGATAGCACTGGCTCAACGCCTGCGCCAATCGATGCCAACGGTAACGTCCTGGCGCTCCGCGAAGAGTTTGCCAACAATCCCAACGCCATGTTCGTGCTGTGGAAAGACCATACCTCGGTGGAAGAAGCGGAGGAGATCACCCGCCTGTGCCACCAGCCGGGCAAAGAGGATTACTCCCGCTATATCGGCGGTATCTACTCCAGCGAATGGTTCTGGGCCAAGATCCTCCATGTTACCCGCCAGGATAGCGCTGTCGCCGAGGCCGCCGCGTCGTGGATTGAGCTGTGCGACTGGGTGCCCGCCCTGCTTTCCGGCACCACCCGTCCACAGGATATTCGTCGCGGTCGCTGCAGCGCCGGGCATAAATCGCTGTGGCACGAAAGCTGGGGCGGCCTGCCGCCAGCTGCTTTCTTCGATGAGCTCGATCCAATTATCAACCAGAACCTTGCCTACCCGATGTTCAGCGATACCTGGACTGCGGATGTACCGGTCGGCACCCTGACCGCCGAGTGGGCCGAGCGCCTGGGCCTGCCGCAAACCGTCGCCATCTCCGGCGGCGCTTTCGACTGCCATATGGGCGCCGTCGGCGCCGGGGCGCAGCCAAACGCGCTGGTCAAAGTTATCGGTACTTCCACCTGCGACATTTTGATCGCCGATAAACAGAGCGTCGGCGAGCGCACGGTGAAGGGCATTTGCGGCCAGGTAGACGGCAGTGTCGTGCCTGACTTTATCGGTATGGAAGCAGGGCAATCCGCCTTTGGCGATATCTATGCCTGGTTTGGCCGCATTCTCGGCTGGCCGCTGGAGCAACTGGCGCAGGCTCATCCGGAACTCAAAGAGCAGGTTAAAGCCAGCCAGAAACAGCTGCTGCCCGCGCTGACCGAAGCCTGGGCGAAAAATCCGTCTCTCGACCACCTGCCGGTGGTGCTGGACTGGTTTAACGGCCGCCGCACGCCGAATGCAAACCAGCGTCTGAAAGGGGTCATTACCGACCTGAACCTCGCCACCGACGCCCCGGCGCTGTTCGGTGGGCTGATTGCCGCCACCGCCTTCGGCGCGCGGGCTATCATGGAGTGCTTCACTGAACAGGGTATCCCGGTCAATAACGTGATGGCGCTTGGCGGCATCGCGCGGAAAAATCCGGTGATTATGCAAGCCTGCTGCGATGTGCTCAATCGTCCGTTGCAAATCGTCGCCTCCGATCAATGCTGCGCGCTTGGCGCGGCTATCTTCGCCGCCGTCGCCGCTGGCGTGTACCGCGATATCCCTGCCGCACAGGAAAACATGGCCAGCCAGGTGGAACGTACCCTGCAGCCTCGCCCGGCGCAGGCGCAACGTTTCGAACAACTCTATCAGCGCTACCAGCAGTGGTCTCTCAGCGCGGAACAACTTTATCTCCCTTCGACTGCAAAAGCGGAAACCGCGCCGCAATCCCAGGCCGCCCTCATCCATTAAGGACATGAAAATGACTATTTTTAATAATTATGAAGTGTGGTTCGTCATCGGTAGCCAGCATCTGTATGGCCCTGAGGCGCTACGTCAGGTCACGAAGCACGCAGAACATGTGGTGAACAGCCTTAATGCGGAAGCCAAACTGCCCTGCAAACTGGTACTTAAACCGCTGGGTACCACGCCGGATGAGATCACCCATATCTGCCGCGACGCAAACTATGATGACAAGTGCGCCGGGATGGTGGTGTGGCTGCATACTTTCTCACCTGCGAAAATGTGGATTAATGGCCTCACAATCCTTAACAAACCGCTGATGCAGTTCCATACCCAGTTCAACGCGGCCTTACCGTGGGACAGCATTGATATGGACTTTATGAACCTGAACCAGACCGCACACGGCGGCCGCGAGTTCGGCTTCATTGGCGCGCGCATGCGTCAGCAGCACAGTGTGGTGACCGGCCACTGGCAGGATAAAGATGCGCATCAACGCATCGGCGCGTGGATGCGTCAGGCGGTCTCTAAACAGGATACCCGCCACCTGAAAGTGTGCCGTTTCGGCGATAACATGCGCGAAGTGGCGGTCACCGACGGTGATAAAGTCGCCGCGCAGATTAAGTTTGGCTTCTCGGTTAACACCTGGGCGGTGGGCGATCTGGTGCAGGTGGTCAATGCGGTCACCGACGGCGAAATCAACGCGCTGGTTGATGAGTATGAAAGCAGCTATCGCCTGACACCCGCGGTGCAAGTCCACGGCGATAAGCGGCAGAACATCCTCGATGCCGCGCGTATTGAACTGGGGATGAAACGCTTCCTGGAACAGGGCGGCTTCCACGCGTTCACCACCACATTTGAAGATTTGCACGGCCTGAAACAGCTTCCGGGTCTCGCCGTACAGCGTCTGATGCAGCAGGGCTACGGCTTTGCGGGCGAGGGCGACTGGAAAACCGCCGCTCTGCTTCGCATCATGAAGGTGATGGCAACTGGTCTGCAGGGCGGCACCTCTTTTATGGAGGATTACACCTACCACTTCGAGAAAGGCAACGATCTGGCGCTGGGTTCGCATATGCTGGAAGTCTGCCCGACCATCGCCACCGCTGAGAAACCCATTCTCGATGTGCAGCCGCTGGGCATCGGCGGTAAAGCCGATCCGGCGCGTATTATCTTCAACACCCAGCCCGGCCCGGCAATCGTTGCCAGCCTGATCGATCTTGGCGATCGCTATCGTCTGCTGGTTAACACTATTGAGACGGTAAAAACCCCGCACGATCTGCCGAAACTGCCGGTAGCCAATGCCTTGTGGAAAGCGCATCCGGACCTGCGTACTGCGTCCGAAGCCTGGATCATCGCTGGCGGTGCGCACCACACCGTCTTCAGCCATGCGCTGACTCTCGACGATATGCGCCAGTTCGCTGAGTTGCAGGATATCGAACTGACCGTGATTGATAACGAGACTCGCCTGCCGTCCTTCAAGGATGCGCTGCGCTGGAACGAAGTGTATTACGGTTCAAAACGCTAAGCGTAAAGCAATATATGCCCGGTAGCGCACCGGTTATCGGGCAGGGAGAGCAAGATGTTAGAAGATCTCAAGCGCCAGGTTCTTGAAGCCAACCTGGCGCTGCCAAAGCACAATCTGGTCACCCTCACCTGGGGCAACGTCAGCGCCGTCGATCGTGAACGGGGCGTATTGGTTATTAAACCCTCTGGTGTCGACTACAGCGTCATGACCGCCGAGGATATGGTGGTGGTCAGCCTCGAGACCGGCGAAGTGGTTGAAGGTAAGAAAAAACCGTCTTCGGATACACCAACTCACCGGCTGCTGTATCAGGCATTCCCGACGCTGGGCGGTATTGTTCATACTCATTCGCGTCACGCCACTATCTGGGCGCAGGCCGGACTGTCGATTCCCGCCACCGGCACCACCCACGCTGACTATTTCTACGGCACGGTCCCCTGCACCCGTCTGATGACCGATGATGAGATCAACGGCGAGTACGAATGGGAAACTGGCGAAGTGATCGTCGAAACCTTCCGTGAAAAAGGCATCGATCCGGCGCAAATGCCCGGCGTGCTGGTGCACTCGCACGGCCCGTTTGCCTGGGGGAAAAACGCCGAAGACGCGGTGCATAACGCCATCGTGCTGGAAGAAATCGCTTATATGGGCATTTTCTGCCGCCAGTTGGTGCCGCAACTGCCGGATATGCAGCAAACCCTGCTGGATAAACACTATCTACGCAAACATGGCGCGAAAGCCTATTACGGGCAATAGCGCCACAGCCGATCTGCGGACGGGTAACCCGGATAAGGCGTTTACGCCGCAATCCGGGAAACAGCGCCACAGCCGATCTGCGGACGGGTAGCCCGGATAAGGCGTTTACGCCGCAATCCGGGAAACAGCGCGCAACACAACCTCCGGCCTATACCTGTATAAAACCCCAGCATTCAACGGGAAACCAGGCTATAATCAGAACTGGTTTTTACTGATGAGAGCACGGCGTGACGCAGCCACGAGAAGGTTTTTTACTCACCCGTCACTGGCGGGATACCCCGCAGGGCACCGAACTGACTTTCTGGCTGGCGACCAATGACGGCCCGCTTAAGGTCACGCTACCGCCGCAGGAATCCGTGGCGTTCATTCCGGAGTCTCAACGCGCGCAGGTTGAACGCCTGTTGCAGGGCGAAAACGGTCATCGTTTTGCCCCTCTCGCTTTGAAAGACTTTCACCGTCAGCCGGTCTTTGGCCTCTACTGCCGCGCTCACCGCCAGTTGATGCGGCTGGAAAAAAAGCTGCGCGAAAACGGCATCACGGTATATGAAGGCGACATTCGTCCGCCGGAGCGCTATCTGATGGAGCGCTTTATTACCGCTCCGGTGTGGGTTGAAGGCGACCCGCGCGGCCAGCAACTGGTCAACGCTCGGATGAAACCCAATCCCCACTATCGTCCGCCGCTGAAATGGGTTTCGCTGGATATTGAAACCAGCCGCCACGGCGAGCTCTACTGCATCGGCCTGGAAGGCTGCGGCCAGCGCGTCGTCTATATGCTAGGGCCTGAACCCGCCTCGCCGTCTGCCGTCGATTTCGAACTGGAGTACGTTGCCAGCCGCCCGCAACTGCTGGAAAAGCTTAACGCCTGGTTTGCCGTCCACGATCCGGACGTGCTGATCGGCTGGAGCGTAGTGCAGTTCGATTTACGCGTCCTGCAAAAGCACGCCGAGCGCTATCGTATCCCGCTCATGCTCGGGCGCGACAATAGCGAACTGGAGTGGCGCGAGCACGGTTTTAAAAATGGCGTTTTCTTTGCTCAGGCCAACGGCCGCCTGATTATCGATGGCATTGAGGCGCTAAAATCCGCGTTCTGGAACTTCTCCTCTTTTTCCCTGGAATCGGTCGCCCGCGAGCTGCTCGGCGAGGGCAAAGCCATTGATAATCCCTGGGATCGGATGGATGAAATCGACCGCCGCTTTCACCAGGATAAACCGGCGCTGGCTACCTACAACCTGCAGGACTGCGAGCTGGTCACGCGCATCTTCCATAAAACCGAGATCATGCCGTTTTTGCTGGAGCGTGCGACGGTCAACGGCCTGCCTGCGGATCGCCACGGCGGTTCGGTCGCCGCCTTCAGCCATCTCTATTTCCCGCGCATGCACCGGCTCGGCTACGTCGCGCCGAATCTCGGCGCAGTACCGCCGCAAGCCAGCCCGGGCGGCTATGTGATGGACTCACGCCCTGGTCTGTACGACTCGGTGTTAGTACTGGACTACAAAAGCCTGTATCCGTCGATTATCCGCACCTTCCTGATAGACCCGGTGGGGCTGGTTGAAGGGATGGCGCAGCCCGATGACGCTCACAGCACCGAAGGCTTTCTTGGCGCGCGTTTCTCGCGAGAAAAACACTGCCTGCCGGGGATCGTCGAGCAGATCTGGCGCGGGCGCGATGAGGCCAGGCAGCATAAAAACAAACCGCTGTCGCAGGCGCTGAAGATTATTATGAACGCCTTCTATGGCGTGCTCGGTACCAGCGCCTGCCGCTTTTTCGATCCGCGTCTGGCCTCATCCATCACTATGCGTGGCCACGCGATTATGCGCCAGACCAAAGCGCTGATTGAATCCCAGGGCTATGACGTTATCTACGGCGATACCGACTCCACCTTCGTGTGGCTCAAACGGGCCCACAGCGAAGAGGAAGCAAGCAGCATCGGCCGCTCGCTGGTTGCCTTCGTCAATGAATGGTGGGCGGCGGAGCTGAGCAAAGACGGACTCGTCAGCACTCTGGAGCTGGAGTTCGAAACGCACTTTTGCCGCTTTTTAATGCCCACCATTCGCGGCGCGGATATTGGCAGTAAAAAACGCTACGCCGGGATGATTAAGGAAGACAACGAACTGCGCATGGTATTTAAAGGGCTGGAAACGGTGCGTACCGACTGGACGCCCCTGGCCCAGCAGTTTCAGCAGGATCTTTATCGACGAATTTTCCGCAATCAGCCTTATCGCGACTATGTGCGCGAAACCATTGATAAACTGATGAACGGCGAGCTTGACGATCAATTGGTCTACCGCAAACGCCTGCGCCGCCCGCTGGCGGAGTATCAGCGCAACGTGCCGCCGCACGTGCGTGCAGCCAGGCTCGCAGACGAGCAAAACGTCAGGCTGGGCAGGCCGCAGCAGTATCAGCAGCGCGGCAGCATTAAATACGTCTGGACCACCGGCGGGCCGGAGCCAGTGGATTATCAGCAATCACCGCTGGATTATGAACACTATCTTTCTAAGCAATTAGAGCCTGTCGCCGAAGGAATACTTCCCTTTGTCGACGACGATTTTGCTACAATAGTGACGGGGCAACTGGGGCTATTTTGATTTTTTCTTACACCTTCCGCTGGCCCAAAGCCAGCAAAATGAAGGGTGAGGAGGACGTGACGAACGTTCCGCCATCCAGTAATATAGCGCCCTTTCCATTCCTGGACCCAATTTTGACGCCTCTCCGATTCCCCATGGAGGTGATCAACTATTGCCTGCAATTAAAGAACTAAAGAGCCGAACATATATGCCTTTTACACTTGGTCAACGCTGGATTAGCGACACAGAGAGCGAACTGGGATTAGGGACGGTCGTTGCGCTGGACGCGCGCATGGTGACTCTTCTTTTCCCCGCCATCGGCGAAAACCGTCTGTACGCACGCAACGACTCCCCGATCACCCGGGTGATGTTTAACCCGGGCGATACCATCACCAGCCATGACGGCTGGCAACTCCACGTTGACGAAGTTAATGAAGAGAACGGTCTGCTGGCCTACACCGGTACCCGCCTCGATACCCAGGAAGCCAACGTCACCCTGCGTGAAGTGTTGCTCGACAGCAAGCTGGTCTTCAGCAAACCCCAGGATCGTCTGTTCGCCGGGCAGATCGACCGCATGGACCGTTTCGCCCTGCGCTATCGCGCGCGTAAATTTCAGAGCGAACAGTACCGCATGCCGTGGAGCGGCCTGCGCGGTCAGCGCACCAGCCTGATCCCGCATCAGTTGAATATCGCTCACGACGTTGGCCGTCGCCACGCGCCGCGCGTCCTGCTGGCGGACGAAGTGGGTTTAGGCAAAACCATTGAAGCCGGGATGATCCTGCATCAGCAACTGCTCTCCGGCGCTGCCGAACGCGTGCTGATCGTCGTCCCGGAAACCCTGCAACATCAATGGCTGGTGGAAATGCTGCGCCGCTTTAACCTGCGCTTTTCACTGTTTGACGATGAGCGCTACGCCGAAGCGCAGCACGACGCCATTAACCCGTTTGAAACCGAACAACTGGTTATCTGCTCACTGGATTTTGTGCGCCGCAGCAAGCCGCGTCTGGAGCACCTGTGCGATGCCGGATGGGATCTGATGGTCGTCGATGAAGCGCACCATCTGGTGTGGAGCGAAGACGCCCCTGGCCGCGAATACCAGGCCATAGAACAACTGGCCGAACGCGTGCCCGGTATTCTGTTGCTGACCGCGACGCCGGAACAGCTGGGGATGGAGAGTCACTTTGCCCGTCTGCGCCTGCTCGACCCTAACCGTTTCCATGACTTCGCCCTGTTTGTTGAAGAACAGCAGAACTACCGTCCGGTTGCCGACGCTGTTGCCCTGCTGCTGGCCGGTAATAAGCTGAACAACGCCGAGCTGAACGCGCTTAGCGATCTGATCGGTGAACAGGATATCGAACCATTATTGCAGGCTGCCAACAGCGATCGCGATGATGCTCAGGCCGCTCGTCAGGAGCTGGTTTCCATGCTGATGGATCGCCACGGCACCAGCCGCGTGCTGTTCCGCAACACCCGTAACGGCGTCAAAGGCTTCCCGAAACGCGAGCTCCACACGATTCGTCTGCCGCTGCCGACCCAGTACCAGACGGCCATCAAGGTTTCCGGCATTATGGGCGCCCGCAAAAGCGCCGAAGAACGCGCCCGCGATATGCTCTATCCGGAGCAGATTTATCAGGAGTTTGAAGGTGATACCGGTACCTGGTGGAACTTCGACCCGCGCGTCGAGTGGCTGATGGGCTATCTCACCAGCCACCGTTCGCAGAAAGTGCTGGTCATCTGCGCCAAAGCGGCCACTGCGCTGCAGCTGGAGCAGGTTCTGCGCGAGCGCGAAGGCATCCGTGCCGCGGTGTTCCACGAAGGCATGTCGATTATCGAACGCGATCGCGCCGCCGCCTGGTTTGCCGAAGAAGATACTGGCGCTCAGGTGCTGCTGTGCTCTGAAATCGGCTCTGAAGGCCGCAACTTCCAGTTCGCCAGCAACCTTGTGATGTTCGACCTGCCATTCAACCCGGACCTGCTGGAGCAACGTATCGGTCGTCTCGACCGTATCGGTCAGGCCCACGATATTCAGATCCACGTTCCGTATCTGGAAAAAACCGCCCAGTCGGTGCTGGTACGCTGGTATCACGAAGGTCTGGATGCTTTCGAGCACACCTGCCCGACCGGCCGAACCGTCTACGATAGCGTGCATAGCGAGCTGATTAACTATCTCGCCACGCCGGAAAACACCGACGGCTTCGACGAGCTGCTCAAAGCCTGCCGCCAGCAGCATGAAGCGCTGAAAGCGCAACTGGAACAGGGCCGTGACCGTCTGCTGGAAATCCACTCCAACGGCGGAGAAAAAGCCCAACGGCTTGCGGAAAGCATTGAAGAGCAGGATGACGACACCAGCCTGATCGCGTTCTCTATGAACCTGTTTGATATCGTCGGCATTAACCAGGACGATCGCGGTGAAAATCTGATTGTCCTGACCCCCTCCGACCATATGCTGGTCCCGGATTTCCCGGGCCTGCCGGAAGATGGCTGCACCATTACCTTCGAGCGTGACGTCGCCCTGTCCCGCGAAGACGCGCAGTTTATCACCTGGGAGCATCCGCTGATTATCAATGGCCTGGATCTGATCCTCTCCGGCGATACCGGCAGCAGCACCATTTCGCTGCTGAAGAACAAAGCGCTGCCGGTAGGCACCCTGCTGCTGGAGCTGATTTACGTCGTTGAGGCACAGGCGCCGAAACATCTGCAGCTCAACCGCTTCCTGCCGCCGACGCCGGTGCGTATGCTGCTCGACAAAAACGGCCACAACCTCGCCGGTCAGGTGGAGTTCGAAAACTTTAACCGTCAGCTGAGCGCGGTCAACCGCCATACCGGCAGCAAGCTGGTCAACGCCGTTCAGCAGGACGTCCACGCCATTTTGCAGCAGGGCGAAGGCCAGGTAGCCAAAGCGGCACAGGCGCTGATCGACGCCGCGCGTAAAGAAGCCGACGATAAGCTATCGGCCGAACTGTCGCGCCTTGAAGCGCTGCGCGCCGTGAACCCGAACATCCGCGATGATGAACTGGCGGCTATCGAGAGCAACCGTCAGCAAGTTATGGACGCGCTGGCGCAGGCGGGCTGGCGTCTTGATGCGCTGCGCTTAATTGTGGTCACCCACCAGTAACGGAACGCGAATATGGCGATGGAAAACTACAATCCGCCGCAAGATCCCTGGCTGGTTATTCTCTACCAGGATGAGCACATTATGGTGGTCAACAAGCCAGGCGGCTTGTTGTCCGTACCGGGCCGGCTTGCTGAGCACAAAGACAGCGTGATGACGCGCATTCAGCGCGACTTCCCGCAGGCCGAGTCGGTACACCGGCTGGATATGGCGACCAGCGGCGTGATTGTGGTGGCCCTGACCAAAGCGGCAGAGCGCGAGCTAAAGCGTCAGTTCCGCGAACGCGAGCCGAAAAAGCAATATGTCGCCCGCGTCTGGGGGCATCCGGAAAAAGCCGAAGGTCTGGTGGATTTACCGCTCATTTGCGACTGGCCGAACCGGCCAAAGCAGAAGGTGTGTTACGAAACCGGTAAAGCGGCGCAAACCGAGTATGAAGTGCTGGAGTTTGCGGAGGATAACACTGCCCGCGTGCGCCTGAAGCCGATTACCGGGCGTTCGCACCAGTTGCGCGTGCATATGCTGGCGCTGGGCCATCCGATTCTTGGCGACCGCTTTTATGCTTCGCCAGAAGCGCTGGCCATGGCGCCGCGTCTGCTGCTGCATGCCGAAACGCTGACCATCACCCATCCCGCTTTCGGTAATACGATGACGTTCCGCGCGCCGATCGACTTCTGATCGCTCAAATCTGTCCCGGGTCGTGCCGCCAGCGGCTCACCCGGGCTATCCATCGCTTATCCTGGTCGCTGGAAACAGGCGTTAGTCGCGGGCAAACCATGTATCAATCATCTGCTCAACACGGGCAACAACCTGCCCGGTGTCATGACGGCGGCTGCGGGCGCAGGCGTGCGCAGGCTCGTCACACAGCAGGCAGCGGCGCTGGTTTTCCCCCATTGACTGACGGCCGACCAGGCCATTTTTCGGACAAATCACGTCGATATCCCACAGGCGGCCCAGCGGATGTGTATGCTCAAGGTCGGTACAGAAGGCTTTAATTTCACTGGCGGCGTGATCGACGCACCACAGCGCCTCCGGCCCGGTCGGCAGCCACAGCACCTGGCGGTCCAGGGTCTGCCAACGGTGTTTCCACAGCATCTGATCGCAAGCCTGCAGCGCTACGCCCATCATATTGCGGTAGCGAATGCTGTCTTTCACCGCGCCTGGGGTC
Source organism: Klebsiella sp. (assembly GCA_036498385.1). Taxonomy (GTDB): domain Bacteria; phylum Pseudomonadota; class Gammaproteobacteria; order Enterobacterales; family Enterobacteriaceae; genus Klebsiella. Next base: position 4,448 of record DASYFN010000105.1, on the reverse strand, counting down.
ACCAGGGTCAGCGAAATCACCGGCCGCTGATAATGGGCTAACCAGTCGGCCTGGCGAGCGGCGCGCTGCTCTTTCGCCGCCAGCAGCGCTTCCATGCTTACGCCCTCACGGGCGAGAGTATCCACTGACATTTATTTCTCTCCTCACTTAATAAAAGGCAGCGTACAGGCTGCCGTCGCAGTCGCGAATAATGGCGCTGATTGTATCGCTAAACGATCCCTGTTTTAGAGACAGAGTGCAGAAATTTTCTGCGCCATTTAGCAAGAAAAAGCAGACTTAGTGGTTATTAAAAAGTTAAATTATGCCAGAAAGTGACTGAGGAACAGCAAGCCAAGCGAAACATTAATCGCGCCGCCGATCCTTGTTGCGATCTGCGCGAATGGCATCAGGTTCATGCGGTTGCCGGAAGTCAGAATTGCTACGTCACCGGTGCCGCCCTGACCGCTCTGGCAGCAGGAGACAATTGCCACATCGATCGGGTACATACCAATCTTTTTGCCGACCAGGAAACCGGTCGCCACCAGCGCCGACACGGTGCTGATAATCACCAGCAAATTGGTCACAGTAAATGCGTTGACCAGTTCCTGCCATGGAGTGATCGCCACGCCGACAGCAAACAGAATCGGGTAGGTCACCGCCGTGCGGAAGAACTTATACACCATCTGCGAGCCCTCCTGCAGACGTGGAGAGACGCCATTCACCAGCTTGAGCAGTACCGCGAGGAACAGCATGCCCACCGGCGCGGGCAGGCCGATGGTCTTCTGCCCCAGCATGCCCAGCATATAAAGCAGTACCGCAAGCAGCGCGCCGGAGGCCATCGTCGTCACGTCCATTTTACCCTCGACGGGCGTTTCGCGGTGCGTCTCGTTGCGGCGGTTCGGCATCAGTTGCCCTTCTCCGGTCAAATGTGGGAAACGCTTGCCCAGTTGGTTCAAACAACCGGAGATAACGATCGCCGTCAGGCTGCCCAGCATCACCATCGGCAATACGCGCCCCAGCGCAACGCCCTGATCCATATGCATCAGCGCAGCGTAGCCAATCGACAGCGGAATAGCCCCCTCACCGACGCCACCGGCCATGATCGGCAGGACGATAAAGAAGAATACCTGAAATGGCTCCAGCCCCAGAACAGTACCGACGCCGACGCCAACCAGCATGCCGACGATTTCTCCACACAGCATTGGGAAGAAAATCCGCAGAAAGCCCTGAATCAGCGTAGTGCGGTTCATGCTCATAATGCTGCCGACAATAATGCAGCAGATATAAAGGTAAAGAATGTTGGTCGATTTATAGAATTTGGTGGTCGACTCCACCACCACATCCGGTAGCAGGCCGTAATGCACCAGCGCAGAAGGAATAAAGGTCGCGCAGATGGCCGCCGCGCCGAGCTTGCCCACTATCGGCAGGCGTTTACCGAATTCGCCGCAGGCAAAGCCGAAAAAGGCCAGCGTCGCCACCATGACGACGATATCGCTCGGCAGCTTGCCGCCCAGGCAATCCAGGGCGATCAGACCGCCAGCCAGTAGAAAGAGCGGCAGTGGGATAATACCGACTTTCCAGTTATCGAGGATATGCCACCAGCGCTGCTTAAGCGGCGCTTTCGGCGTATTAATAGGGTCGATGGTTGCAGAGAATGCATTGTCTGTGGTGCTCATAATTAAGCCCTCTGGTTATTATTGCTTTTCAGGTTAGAGGGCCATACGCAGACTTAATGTGAGGATCAACAGATTAAAAAAGAAGTTTTAATGGTCACTATGGTTTTTATGGTTTCTATTATTATTGTGAAACTGCTCAGATTTATTGCCGTGGTTTTTAAGGTTTTTAAATTCACCGCCTGATTAACCTTGATAAATTCCTCGCCAGCGGATAATTCTGGTTCCCGGACGCCTGAGAAGGCGGTCACCGGTTTCCCACAGCCACGATGTCGGTATGGCCAAAGATGATACAGTGCCGCATCCCTGATACGGTGCAACATACTTATGAAGGTTTCATTTCAGTTTAAGCTGTTCATTTCGCTGGTCGCTTTTTTCTCCGTGCTGTTTGCGCTACTGGGCGCGTATTACTATTTCGACGCCAGCTATCAGCTTTATCAGGAAATGAGCGCTCGCGCGAAAATACAGGCGGAAGAAATCGCCCTAATGCCGGATTTACGTCAGCAGGTGGCGCGTGAAGACGCGCTGGCGATAAAGCCTTTTATGCAAAATATCGCCGCTCACAGCGACGCCAGCTTTATTGTCATTGGCGATAAACGGGGCGTGCATCTGTTTCACTCTGTTCATCCGGAGTGGGTCGGCACGCGGCTGGTTGGCGGCGATAACCAGCCAGTGCTGGAGGGGAAAAGCACCACCACCATCCGCAAAGGAGGACTCGGTATTTCCCTGCGCAGCAAAGCGCCGATTTTCGACGATGCGGGCCAGGTCGTCGGCATTGTTTCCGTCGGCTACCTCACCAGCTATCTCGACAGCATCACGCTGGAAAAAGTCATCAATATCTTCGTCGCCGCGGTGCTGCTGCTCATCGCGCTGTTTATCTTCTCCTGGTACTTCACTCGCAGCATTAAGAAGCAAATTTTCTCACTGGAGCCGCGCGAAATCGGCCTGCTGGTGCGTCAGCAAAAGGCGATGATGGAGTCGATATACGAAGGGGTGATCGTGATTGACCATCACCGACGTATCGAAGTTATAAACCATGCCGCCCGCAGCCTGCTCGGACTGAGTCAGCCCGCGCATCAGCTACGCGGTAAGCCGATCGATAGCGTCATCACGCCGCAGCCTTTTTTCGCCAGCGGAGAGATGTTCGAAAGCGATACCCACGATGAGCTGTGCCGCTTTAATCAGCTTACCGTGCTCGCCAGCCGGGTGCGTATTATGCTGGAGAATTCGCTCCAGGGCTGGGTGATCACCTTCCGCGACCGCGATGAAATCAACTCGCTGAGCGCCCAGCTCAGCCAGGTGAAACGCTACGTTGATAATCTGCGCATCATGCGTCACGAGCAGTTGAACCGGATGACGACGCTTTCCGGCCTGCTGCATATGGGCCACTATGATGAGGCGATTCGCTATATTCAGGCGCAGTCGGAGCATGCCCAGGAGTTACTGGACTTTATTTCATCGCACTTTAATTCACCGACGCTGTGCGGCCTGCTGCTGGGTAAAGCCGCCCGCGCGCGGGAAAAAGGGGTTGAGCTGAGCTTTGATCCGGCCTGCCGCATCGACCGCCCGCTGCCGTCGTTGATGGAGTCCGAGCTTATCTCTATTATCGGTAATCTGCTGGATAACGCCATTGAAGCCACCCAGCGCGCCGAACTGCCGCACGAACCGGTCGAGATCCTGATTCAGCTCAACGCCCGGGAACTCATGATTGAAGTCGCCGACTGCGGCGTTGGTATTCGTCCGGAGATCCGCGAGCATATTTTTGAACGCGGCGTCACCACCAAAACCCGCGGCGATCACGGTATTGGACTGTATCTGATTGAGCGCTATGTCACCCAGGCTGGCGGCACGATTGAAATCGCCGACAACACACCGCGCGGGGCGATTTTTACACTGTTTATTCCCGCCAATGGGCCAGCCCATCCGCAAGAAGAGACACACTATGCATCATGACCTGGTCGATGTCCTGATCATCGAAGATGAAAGCGAACTGGCTCGGCTGCACGCCGGGCTTATCCAGAAACATCCACGTATGCGGCTGGCGGGCATGGCGGCCTCTCTCGCCCAGGCACGACAGATACTCAACACCAGGCCGCCGCAACTGGTGCTGCTGGATAACTACCTGCCGGACGGCAAAGGGGTCACGCTGATGAACGACCCTATTATGGCCCACGCTAACTGCTCGGTGATCTTTATCACCGCCGCCAGCGATATGGAAACCTGTAGCCTTGCGATCCGCAACGGCGCCTTCGACTACATTCTTAAGCCGGTGTCATGGAAGCGCCTGAGCCAGTCGCTTGAACGGTTCGTGCAGTTCTACGATCAGCAGCGCGAATGGAAGGTTGTTGACCAACAGAACGTGGATTCACTGTATCAGCTACAGGCCAAAAACTACCGAGCCAATAACGGCAGTAAAGGCATTGAAGAAAAAACGCTGGCGCTGGTGCAAAACCTCTTTACCGGCGAAGAAGGACGCTGCTTTTCGGTTGATGATGTGGTGAGCGAGGCAGGCTTGAGCAAAACCACCGCCCGACGTTATCTGGAGCACTGCGTAGAAATCGGTTTTCTGGACGTGGAAATGCTGTATGGCAAGATTGGTCATCCGCGCCGTATGTACCGCCGCGCCGCGAATGCATCGTGATGCCTCTCCCATCAGCCTGTCTCTTGATCAGATCTTCTGATCAAGAGATTTCGCCAGATGATATCCTTCAACGATATCCTGAAGCTTGAACCAGCCTTCCCACATCACCACCCAGCCCGCACGGCCCGTGCGTTTACTGTCATACCATCGCCCCA
>DASYFN010000104.1:0-6059 GCA_036498385.1 Klebsiella sp. | reverse complement strand
TTCAGTTCATTATTAAGGTCAATTGCCGCGTCAGCGCCCTGTGCTTGTTGTTCAGACATGTTGGTTCCTCATAACCCTGCTTTCAAACTTGCTTCGATAAATTGATCCAGGCTGCCGTCCAGCACCGCCTGAGTATTGCGGGTTTCCACCCCGGTGCGCAGATCTTTAATGCGGGAGTCATCCAGCACGTAAGAACGGATCTGGCTGCCCCAGCCGATGTCGGATTTGTTATCTTCCATCACCTGCTTCTCGGCATTTTTCTTCTGCATTTCCAGCTCATAAAGCTTCGCTTTCATCTGCTTCATGGCCTGGTCTTTGTTCTTGTGCTGTGAACGGTCATTCTGGCATTGCGTCACTAAGCCGGTCGGAATGTGGGTGATACGCACCGCGGATTCCGTACGGTTAACGTGCTGACCGCCCGCACCGGATGCGCGATAAACGTCAATGCGCAGATCCGCTGGGTTGATTTCGATATCAATATCGTCATCCACTTCCGGGTAAACGAACGCGGAGCTGAAAGAGGTATGACGGCGGCCGCCGGAATCGAACGGGCTTTTACGCACCAGGCGGTGAACGCCGGTTTCGGTACGCAACCAGCCGTAGGCGTAGTCGCCGATAATCTTGATGGTTACAGACTTAATGCCCGCTACTTCACCTTCAGACTCTTCGATGATCTCGGTCTTGAAGCCACGCGCTTCGGCCCAACGCAGATACATCCGCATTAGCATGCTTGCCCAATCCTGCGCTTCCGTACCGCCGGAACCAGCCTGAATATCGAGGTAACAATCGGCGCTGTCATATTCACCAGAGAACATGCGGCGGAATTCCAGTTGCGCCAGCTTCTCTTCCAGCACATCAAGTTCAGCAACGGCTTCGTTGAAGGTCTCTTCGTCATCGGCTTCAATAGCCAGTTCCAGCAGACCGGAAACATCCTCCAGCCCCTGAGACATCTGATCCAGCGTATCAACGATGGCTTCCAGCGAGGAACGCTCTTTGCCCAGCGCCTGTGCACGCTCTGGTTCGTTCCAGACGTCCGGCTGCTCCAGCTCGGCGTTTACTTCTTCGAGACGCTCTTTCTTAGCATCGTAGTCAAAGATACCCCCTAAGAACGTCCGAGCGCTCCGTGAGGTCCTGAATACGGTTTTTTACCGGATTTATTTCAAACATGGTCGATTTCTTTTAATGGATTCATCAAAAATGCGGTGATAAGAGCGGAATTCTACCGGATTCACGCTCTCATTAATATACTGTTGTCAATCAGGCCAGAGGTGATCAATGATCAACTGCAGGCTGCGGTTGCCGCGGAATTCATTGATATCAAGCTTATAGACAAGCTGAACTTGGCGCACGCCAATATCCGGCCAAATGGAAGTATCGACATTGAACGCAATACCGTCCAGCAGCGGGCCGCCGCCGACCGGTTCAACCATTACCTTCAGATGACGCTCCCCGACCAGGCGCTGTTGCAGCAGGCGAAAACGCCCGTCAAACAGTGGCTCAGGGAACATCTGCCCCCACGGCCCGGCGTCGCGCAGCATCTGCGCGACCTCCATGCTCATCTCTGCCGCCGCCAGCGGGCCATCAGAGACCACTTCGCCTTGCAACAGCGCTGGATCGAGCCACTCGGTCACCAGTTCGCTGAAGCGTTGCTGAAACTCTTCAAAGCGCGCCTCTGCCAGCGATAGCCCTGCCGCCATGGCATGGCCGCCGAACTTCAGAATTAACCCCGGATAGAGCGTATCCAGACGTTCCAGCGCATCGCGCATATGCAGCCCCTGAATCGACCGGCCGGAGCCTTTTAACGTTCCGTCTCCGGTGGGCGCAAAGGCGATAACCGGACGATGGAAACGCTCTTTGATACGTGAGGCCAGGATACCGACGACGCCCTGATGCCACTGCGGATGGTATATCGCCAGCCCGCCGGGCAGCGTCTCGCTGCTGCGTTCCAGCTCCTCACACAAGGTCAACGCTTCTACCTGCATCCCCTGTTCTATCTCTTTACGCGTCTGGTTTAACGCATCCAGTTCATTGGCCAGCACTCGCGCTTCGCTGGTGTTGTCGCACAGCAGCAACGCCACGCCGACGGACATATCGTCCAGCCGCCCCGCAGCGTTCAGGCGCGGGCCGAGAGCAAAACCGAGATCGCTTGCCGCCAGCTTTTGCGGATCGCGGTTAGAAATTTCCAGCAACGCCTTAATGCCCGGGCGGCATTTACCCGCCCGAATGCGGCTCAGTCCCTGCCAGGTCAGAATACGATTGTTGGCATCCAGCGGTACGACATCCGCTACAGTGCCAAGCGCCACCAGATCGAGTAAGTCAGCCAGATTCGGCGGCGCAATGCCGCGCTCATCAAACCAGCCTTTATCACGCAGAAAAGTACGCAGCGCCAGCATCAGATAAAAGGCTACGCCAACCCCGGCGAGCGATTTCGACGGAAACCCGCAATCGCGCAGGTTCGGGTTAATTATCGCTTCCGCAGCGGGCAGCGTATCCCCTGGCAGATGGTGATCAGTCACCAGCACCGGAATGCCCAGTTCATGAGCACGATCGACGCCGGAGTGTGAAGAAATCCCGTTATCAACGGTCATGATCAGCTGCGCGCCGCGGGCGTAAGCCTGATCGACCACTTCCGGGCTCAGGCCGTAGCCATCTTCAAAACGGTTGGGTACCAGGTAAGAGACATTGCCATAGCCCAGCGCGCGCAGGGCCAGAACGCTCAGCGCAGTACTGGTGGCGCCGTCGGCGTCAAAATCTCCAACCACCACAATGTGCAGCTCCTGCTTAAATGCGCCATAGAGCATCTCTACCGCTTTTCCGACGCCGCTCAGTTGTGACCATGGCAGCATACCTTTCACACCGCGCTCCAGTTCCTGCGCGCTACGCACGCCGCGGCTTGCGTATAACCGTTGCAGCAGCGGAGGGAGGTCTGGAGGTAAATCGACGCCGTCAGCCGCCTCACGCCGGCGTAGTAGTTGTATCTGTTGTTTCACGCGAATCAGTTACCGCTTGTCTGTTTTTGATGCTCATCGAGGAGCGCTTTCAGGTCTTTAGGGTCCCGATAGCCCGGCATAAGAGTGCCATCACTCAGCACCATCGCCGGAGTGCCGTTAACACCAAGTTGCACGCCGAGCGTGTAGTGCTTAGCGATATCGACATCGCAGCTGGCTGGCTGCACGGCTTTGCCGCTCATCGCGTTATCCAGCGCTTTATTGCGGTCTTTAGCGCACCAGATAGCTTTCATATTCTGTTCTGCCTCACTTTGCAGGCCCTGGCGCGGGAAAGCCAGATAGCGAATAGTGATGCCCAGCGCATTATAGTCGCTCATCTGTTCATGCAGTTTGTGGCAGTAGCCACAGGTAATATCAGTGAAGATGGTGACAACGTATTTTTCCTGTGGCGCTTTATAAACAATCATCTCATTTTCCAGCGCGTTCAGCTTCCCCAGCAACAGAGCGTTGGTCACATTCACCGGCCGCGCGCCGCTGACATCGTACATCGGCCCCTGGAGAACGTGCTTACCATCATCCGTGATGTACAGCACGCCGCTATCCGTCAACACAATACTGATGCCTTTGACCGGCGAAGGTTGAACATCCGAACTCTGTACACCCAGCTTCGCCAGCAGTTGCTTAATCGCAGCGCTATCTGCATGCGCCGCACCGGATAAGGTGGTCGCCAGCAGAGTGAACATCAGTAAACCTTTTTTCATACTCAGTCCTTTTTTTCAGCACTCACGCCCGCGGGTGATGCTGTTGATGAAGTTGTCGCAGACGCTCGGTCGCCACGTGGGTATAGATTTGCGTCGTGGAAAGATCGCTGTGTCCTAACAGCATCTGCACCACGCGTAAGTCAGCGCCATGGTTAAGTAAATGCGTAGCGAACGCATGGCGTAATACATGCGGAGAGAGTTTTTCGCTGTCAATCCCCGCCAGTACGGCATAGTGCTTAATTCGATGCCAGAACGTCTGGCGCGTCATCTGTTGTGCGCGCTGGCTGGGGAAAAGCACATCGGACGCCACACCGTTTAGCAGCCAGGGACGCCCGTACTCAAGGTAATTCTCAACCCACAGTACCGCCTCTTCGCCTAACGGTACCAGACGTTCTTTATTTCCTTTACCAATCACGCGAAGCACGCCCTGACGCAGGCTGATGTCGCTCATGGTCAGGCCCACCAGTTCGGAAACACGCAGACCGGTTGCGTACAGCACTTCCAGCATCGCTTTATCGCGCAGCTCCAGCGGTTGTTCAACCAACGGCGCCTGGAGCAACCGCTCAACCTGAGCCTCACTCAGATCCTTCGGCAGCCTCTGCGGCAACTTTGGCGATGCCAGCAACGCGCTGGGATCGTCCGGGCGATTCTTCTCCCGGTAAAGATGCTGGAAGAAGCGGCGCACGGCACTTAGCAAGCGCGCGGTGCTGGTGGCTTTATAGCCGCCGGTTTGCCGCTCTGCAAGCAGCGACTGGAGATCTTCGCCGCTGACGCTGGCAAGCGACAGGCCACGATGATGCAGCCATTCAACCACCATCGTCAGGTCCCTGCGGTAGGCGCTTAGCGTATTTTCAGCCAGATTACGCTCCAGCCATAAGGCATCAAGAAACTGCTCGATTTGTGCGAGATCCTGTTCCACTCCGGCCTCTTTGCTTATTAAAACGGCGCCATTATACCCTAAATAATTCGAGTTGCAGGCTGGCGCGGCCTTTCTGATACACTAAGCGCAAAGTCACAGCAAGAATTGAGACGTTTTCGCGATGAACATTGGTCTTTTTTACGGTTCCAGCACCTGCTACACCGAAATGGCGGCGGAGAAAATCCGCGATATCATCGGTCCTGAACTGGTGACACTGCACAACCTGAAAGATGATTCCCCTGCCCTGATGACGCAATATGACGTGCTGATCCTCGGCATTCCAACCTGGGATTTTGGCGAGATCCAGGAAGATTGGGAGGCAGTCTGGCAGCAGCTCGATACGCTGGTTCTGCAAGATAAAATCGTCGCGCTGTACGGTATGGGCGACCAGCTAGGCTACGGCGAATGGTTCCTTGACGCACTCGGTATGCTACACGATAAGCTGGCGAGCAAAGGGGTTAAGTTTATCGGCTACTGGCCAACTGAAGGCTATGAATTCACCAGCCCGAAACCGGTCATCGCTGATGGTCAGTTGTTCGTTGGCCTGGCGCTTGATGAAACGAACCAGTACGATCTGAGCGATGAGCGCATTCAGAACTGGTGCGAGCAAATCCTCGGTGAAATGGCTGAGCAGTTCGCCTGAGGCCTCGCTTAGAACCTGACTCACCAGGCGTTACTGGCGCAGCCAGTCTGGACACGGACAGAAACCAGAGCGTACACGTAGTACGTGAGGATTGACTCGCTACGCTCGCCCTCCGGGCCCGTTCAAAATACTTCCGCATCTTGTCGAGCACTGCCCGGGTCCAAAATGGTAAGTGAAATAGTCATAATGGGCCAGGCTCTTAATCTTGCGCCGGTTTCTGTAGCACCAGCCGACGCAAATCACGCCACTCTCCCGCATCCATGCTATCCGCCGCAACCCACAAATGCTGGGTACGTTGGTTTTCCGTATTCCGCAGGCGCAGCAGCATTCCGCTGTTGATCACCCACGGAGTGCCGACGATATCCCACTCCGCCTTTTGCCAGCGCAGACGAGAGTCAATCAACAGCTTTATTTCGCCCTGACGGGCATGGATCCGCCTTTGGCTGCGCACGCAGTCGAACACCACCAGCGACAGCAGTATCAGCCACAGTGGGGTATAACTCAGCGGCCATGGCACCAGCAGCACCAGCGCCGCCACAACACCGTGCATCAGCAGTGAGAACCACTGCGCTCGCCACGAGATGCGTAAATCAGATTGCCACAGGACCACGTTCCCGATTCCGTGTCTGAATTAATTTTACCATCCGCTGCAGTTCAGCATCAGCCGGCTCTCCATGATTCATCAACCAGTTGAACAGATCCGGATCGTCGTTTTCCAGCAGACGGATGAACAACTGCTTATCGCCATCGCTGAGCGTATCGTACTCATGCTCGAAAAACGGCATGAT
>DASYFN010000103.1:0-20277 GCA_036498385.1 Klebsiella sp. | reverse complement strand
AACTGTTCTGTTCTCTTAATATTACGTGTTTCAGAGATTCGAGGCTTACCTGCTCACCAAAAAGATGTTAAAATTGACCAATATCAAATTAAAGCCTGAGCAGACTTATGATCCCGGAAAAGCGAATTATACGACGCATTCAGTCTGGCGGTTGTGCAATCCATTGCCAGGATTGCAGTATTAGCCAACTTTGCATTCCTTTTACTCTGAACGAGCATGAGCTTGATCAGCTTGACAACATCATCGAGCGGAAAAAGCCTATCCAGAAAGGACAAACCTTGTTCAAAGCCGGTGATGAGCTGAAATCGCTGTATGCAATTCGTTCTGGCACCATTAAAAGCTACACCATCACCGAACAGGGCGATGAGCAAATCACCGGTTTTCATCTGGCGGGTGATTTAGTCGGCTTTGACGCCATCGGCACCGGCCATCACCCGAGCTTTGCTCAGGCGCTGGAAACTTCAATGGTCTGCGAAATTCCGTTCGAAACGCTGGACGACCTCTCCGGTAAGATGCCGAATCTGCGTCAGCAAATGATGCGCCTGATGAGCGGCGAAATTAAAGGTGATCAGGATATGATCCTGCTGCTTTCCAAAAAGAACGCAGAAGAACGCCTGGCGGCCTTTATCTACAATCTGTCCCGTCGTTTTGCGCAGCGCGGCTTCTCTCCGCGTGAGTTCCGCCTCACCATGACTCGTGGCGATATCGGCAACTATCTGGGTCTGACGGTTGAAACCATCAGCCGCCTGCTGGGCCGTTTTCAGAAAAGCGGTATGCTGGCGGTGAAAGGCAAATATATCACCATCGAGAACAGCGACCTGCTGGCGCAGCTTGCTGGTCAGGCTCGCAACGTCGCCTGATAGTCCTGCCGTATCCGGCCGGGTCGCAAGTTTTTTTCAGATTTGTTGATCTGGCCAGGCTCATCCCCTGTTTCATTTCATCCATATAGGTTATCTTTTTAATTACAGACTGTAGTTACAGTTGTAAGGAGACCCTGTATGGCGAAGTTTCAGAACATGCTGGTAGTAATTGACCCCAATCAGGACGACCAGCCTGCATTGCGGCGCGCGGTGTATCTACACCAACGGATTGGTGGACGCATCAAAGCCTTTTTGCCGATCTATGATTTTTCCTATGAAATGACCACCCTGCTGTCCCCCGACGAACGCACGGCCATGCGCCAGGGCGTCATCGGACAGCGTACTGCCTGGATCCGCGAGCAGGCTAAATTTTATATTGAATCCGGCGTGCCCATTGATATCAAAGTGGTGTGGCATAATCGCCCTTTCGAAGCCATTATTCAGGAAATCATTAGCGAGAAGCATGATTTAGTTCTGAAAATGGCACACCAGCACGACAAGCTGGAAGCGGTAATTTTCACTCCCACGGACTGGCACCTGCTGCGTAAGTGTCCCTGCCCTGTATGGATGGTCAAAGATCAGCCGTGGCCGGAAGGCGGCAAAGCACTGGTGGCGGTCAATCTCGCCAGCGAAGAGAACTACCACAACGCACTCAATGAGAAACTGGTACGAGAAACCATTGAGCTGGCCAATCAGGTTAACCATACCGAGGTTCATCTGGTGGGCGCTTATCCTGTGACACCAATCAATATCGCGATAGAGCTACCTGATTTTGACCCCAGCGTATACAACGACGCTATCCGCGGCCAACATCTGCTGGCGATGAAAGCTCTACGGCAGAAATTTAGCATTGATGAAAAGCGCACTCATGTAGAAAAAGGGTTACCTGAAGAGGTCATCCCCGATCTGTCTGAGCATCTTCAGGCGGGGATTGTAGTGCTGGGCACTATCGGTCGTACCGGTCTGTCGGCGGCTTTCCTCGGCAATACCGCCGAACAGGTTATTGACCACCTGCGCTGCGATCTGCTGGTACTGAAACCAGATGAGTATCAGACGCCAGTGGAGCTGGATGACGAAGAAGACGATTAGTCGGACCCTGAATCCGCTGTAAAAAAGCCGTCTCAGAAGAGACGGCTTAAGCAGCAAGGGTTTTTAATGCTAAACCTTACAACGCTTTCAGAATGGCATCGACGCTGGCTTTGGCATCGCCAAACAGCATGTGGGTGTTATCTTTAAAGAACAGCGGATTCTGTACGCCAGCATAGCCGGTGTTCATCGAACGCTTAAATACGATGACATTCTGCGCTTTCCACACTTCCAGCACCGGCATACCGGCGATTGGGCTGCCAGGATCGTCCTGTGCGGCCGGGTTAACGGTATCGTTCGCGCCGATAACCAGTACGGTATCGGTATCGGAGAAATCATCGTTAATCTCATCCATTTCCAGCACGATATCGTATGGTACTTTCGCTTCCGCCAGCAGTACGTTCATATGGCCTGGCAGACGCCCGGCAACCGGGTGAATACCGAAACGCACCTTGATTCCACGCGCGCGCAATCTCTCAGTGATTTCTGCGACCGGATACTGCGCCTGCGCAACCGCCATGCCGTAGCCCGGGGTGATGATGACCGACTGAGAGCTTTTCAGCATCTCAGCCGTTTCTTCGGCGCTGATTTCGCGATGCTCGCCTACTTCTTCATCACCTGTGGAAGCCGTACCATCGGTACCAAAACCACCGGCAATAACGCTGAAGAACGAACGGTTCATCGCTTTACACATGATATAAGACAGAATCGCACCGGAAGAACCGACCAGCGCACCGGTCACGATCAGCAGGTCGTTGCTGAGCATAAAGCCCGCCGCCGCCGCCGCCCAACCTGAGTAGGAGTTAAGCATGGATACCACGACCGGCATATCAGCGCCGCCGATTGAGGCCACCAGATGCCAGCCAAACGCCAGAGCGATAACGGTCATTACCAGCAGGCATAGTACCTGCATACCGATGCTGTCGGTACGAACAAACACGATCAGCAGCAGGAAAGAAACGACCAGCGCAGCCAGGTTCAGCTTGTGACGGTTTGGCAGCATCAGCGGCTTAGAAGATAATTTACCGCACAGTTTGCCAAACGCTACGACGGAACCTGTAAAGGTCACCGCACCGATGAAGATGCCGAGGAACACTTCAGTCAGATGAATATTGACCAGAATCTGTTCCATACCGGTTTCATGATGCAGGTAGCTGTTAAAACCTACCAGCACTGCCGCCAGGCCCACGAAGCTGTGCAGAATCGCCACCAGTTCCGGCATCTCGGTCATTTCAACTTTCTTCGCCAGACGAATACCGATGGCACCACCGATAACCATCGCCAGCAGGATCCACGCGACGTTGCTGCTGTCCGGCCCCAGAATGGTCGCCACCAGCGCAATCGCCATCCCGGCGATACCGTAGTAGTTGCCCTGCTGGGAGGTTTCGTGTTTGGAAAGCCCCGCAAGGCTAAAAATAAACAGAATCGCGGCAACAATGTATGCAGCTGTAACTAATCCACCAGACATTTGTTACCCCTTATCCTTTGCGGAACATTTTCAGCATGCGCTGAGTGACGGTGAAACCACCAAAAATATTAATGCTGGCGATCAGCACCGCGATAAAGCTCAGGAAGCTGACCCAGCCGCCGTGGCCTATCTGTAGTAATGCACCGACCACGATAATGCCAGAAATAGCGTTCGTTACCGACATCAGCGGCGTATGCAGCGCATGGGATACGTTCCATACGACGTAGTAACCAACCACGCAGGAGAGCGCGAAGACGGTAAAGTGGCCGAGGAATTCTTTCGGCGCTACGCTTGCCAGCCAGCCAAACAGAATAATCGCCAACGCCATCAGCGCATACTTGCGGAACGGCGAGCTCGGTTTCGCCTCTGCTTTTGGCGCTTCAACCTTTTTCGCTGCCGCCTGCGGCTGAGCAGAAACCTGAATGGGTGGAGCGGGCCAGGTGATTTCACCTTCGCGAACCACGGTAACGCCGCGGATAACGACATCATCAAAATCGATAACGACATTGCCGTCTTTCTCTTTGCACAGCAGTTTGAGCAGGTTAACCAGGTTGGTACCGTACAGCTGCGAGGACTGCGTCGGCAAACGACCCGGCAGATCGGTGTAACCGATAATCTTCACACCGTTAGCGGTGGTGACCACCTCACCCGGCACGGTGTATTCACAGTTGCCGCCGTTTTGCGACGCCAGGTCAACCACCACGCTGCCGGGCTTCATGGAGTCGACCATTTCGCGGGTAATCAGCTTCGGCGCCGGTTTACCCGGGATCAGGGCCGTGGTGACGATGATGTCGACATCTTTGGCCTGCGCAGCAAAGAGCGCCATCTCGGCTTTGATAAAGGCTTCAGACATGACTTTGGCATAGCCGTCGCCGCTGCCCGCTTCCTCTTTAAAATCCAGCTCAAGGAACTCGGCGCCCATACTCTGCACCTGCTCTTTAACTTCCGGACGGGTATCGAATGCGCGGACGATTGCGCCAAGGCTGTTAGCCGCACCGATAGCCGCCAGACCGGCAACCCCGGCCCCGATAACCATCACCTTAGCAGGCGGAACTTTACCTGCCGCAGTGATCTGCCCGGTAAAGAAGCGACCGAATTCGTGAGCAGCTTCAACAATCG
Organism: Klebsiella sp.; assembly: GCA_036498385.1. Lineage (GTDB taxonomy): Bacteria > Pseudomonadota > Gammaproteobacteria > Enterobacterales > Enterobacteriaceae > Klebsiella. Next base: position 15,744 of record DASYFN010000103.1, on the reverse strand, counting down.
CGCGGTAGCCAGCAATATTAGCCATCGAACTTAACGCATCCAGCGACTGGGCACGAGAAATACGCGGCACCGAATCCATCGCCATCACGTTAATATTACGCGCCGCCAGTTTTTCCATCAGCTGCGGATTTTGCGCAGGCCAGATAAAACTGATGAGCGTCGTGCCCGGATTAAGCAGCAGAATTTCATCGTCATCAGGCGCGTTGACTTTCAGAATGACATCGGACTGCCATACGTCATTATCGCTAACGATCTCCGCTCCAGCCTCAACGAAGGCTTCATCGTCGAAACTGGCCAGTTTACCGGCACCGCTTTCTACCGCGACGCTGAACCCGAGTTTCAGCAACTGCTCCACCGTTTTCGGCGTGGCAGCGGCCCGGGTTTCCAGGGCTAGTCTCTCTTTTGGTACACCAATACGCATAGTTTTCCCTTCCATCGGTTTTTGATGATGGTTTACTTTTCTTACAAACGGCTGTCGCGCAGGCGGATGAACGCGCGCCCAACATGTGTCTGAAAAAATAAAACAGTAACAAACTTTTTATAAGCTACTGAAAATACCGATTGTGATCTACAGCAATAAAACAGAAATTTTGATTTTATTGGTAAAACGCACGGCTAACCATGTCAGGCAGCAATATTTACCTCATTTTTATGCCAGCGCCTGATAATCCGCTTGGCTGACAGTTTAATTCACCATTTATCGCCATCTGGATCATTGCATTAACATTACGTTAACTTATGAAAGTGATATCAATTATCGATTTTGCTGGTCAAGAGTCTGTTTTTTCAACATATCGAAAAATGCTATATTTCCGTAGTATACGATTAGGGCGACAACTGAAAATTGACGCAGACAGTCACTCACGATAAATGCAATAATCAAACGTTTTCAGTCAACAACAATACCAGTACATGGTTTGCGCAAGGCAAAGGATTATTTTTATGAAGCTTAAGAACTCACTCCTGGCGTCTGCTCTTCTGGCTACAACCGCGTTGTCTGCCCATGCAGCGACCGAGCTGACTCCAGAGCAGGCGGCAGCGCTGAAGCCCTACGATCGCGTCGAGGTCACCGGTCGTTTTAACGCCATTGGCGACGCGGTGCAGGCAGTTTCCCGTAAAGCAGACAAAGAAGGCGCAGCTTCCTTTTATGTTGTCGACACATCTGATTTTGGCAGCGGCGGCAACTTGCGCGTGACGGCTGATTTTTATAAAGAAAACGCCCCGCAGGCAGACACGCCGAAAAATCGCATTATCAACGGCATAATGGAATTACCGAAAGACCAGGCCGTTACGCTGGAACCTTTTGATACCGTCACTGTGCAGGGCTTCTATCGCAGCCAGCCGGAAGTTAACGACGCCATCACCAAAGCCGCTAAAGCCAAGGGCGCAGCCTCTTTCTTTATCGTACGCCAGGTGGATGCCAACCAGGGCGGCAACCAGCGTATTACCGCCTACGTCTATAAAGCGGATGCTAAAAAACGCGTCCTTCAGAGTCCGGATGCGATCCCGGCTGATTCAGAGGCCGGTCGTGCCGCACTGGCTGAAGGCGGCGAAGCGGCTAAAAAAGTGGAAATTCCAGGGGTGGCGACTTCCGCATCCGTAGGTGCCGGTACTGGCGTAGGCCGCTTCTTTGAAACCCAATCATCTAAAGGCGGACGTTACACCGTCACGCTGCCGGACGGCACCAAAGTTGAGGAAGTCAACAAAATCACTGCCGCGCAGATGGTTCCTTACGACAGTATCAAGTTCACTGGCAACTACGGTAACATGACGGAAATCTCCTACCAGACGGCTAAGCGTGCCGCCAGGAAGGGCGCGAAGTACTATCACATTACCCGTCAGTGGCAGGAGCGTGGTGGCAATATCACCATCAGCGCCGACCTGTATAAATAACGGCTCTAAGCTGAACAAAAAGGCGACGATTTGTCGCCTTTTTTCTTTTTTACATTTTTCTCCATTGCATGCATACAAAACACTCCGTAAAATGCCGCGCCTTAGCGCAATCCTCCATTTTTATGCGATTTCGCCAAATAAATATTCTTCGTTTACTGATTGTCACCTCAGGGATGCCATGGAAAAGAAACTGGGCCTTAGCGCCCTGACCGCGCTGGTACTCAGCTCGATGCTGGGTGCAGGTGTATTCAGTCTGCCGCAAAATATGGCAGCCGTCGCCAGCCCTTCCGCACTGCTTATCGGCTGGGGCATCACTGGCGTGGGGATCCTGTTCCTCGCTTTTGCCATGCTGCTGCTCACCCGTATTCGTCCCGAACTCGATGGCGGTATTTTTACCTACGCCCGCGAAGGTTTCGGAGAATTGATTGGTTTCTGTTCTGCCTGGGGCTACTGGCTGTGCGCGGTTATCGCCAATGTCTCCTACCTGGTTATCGTGTTCTCAGCGCTAAGCTTCTTTACCGATACTCCCGAGCTGCGCTTGTTCGGCGATGGCAACACCTGGCAATCCATCGTCGGCGCCTCCGTGCTGCTGTGGATTGTGCACTTCCTGGTTCTGCGCGGCGTACAAACGGCGGCGGGTATCAATCTGGCTGCGACGCTGGCCAAACTGCTGCCCCTCGGCGCATTTATCGCGCTGGCCGCCATTGCTTTTCGCATGGAGACATTCCAACTGGATTTCAGCGGTCTGGCGCTGGGCGTACCGGTATGGGAGCAGGTGAAAAACACCATGCTAATCACCCTGTGGGTATTTATCGGCGTAGAAGGCGCGGTCGTTGTTTCCGCGCGCGCACATAATAAACGGGATGTCGGGCGCGCGACGCTGCTGGCGGTGCTCTCCGCGCTGGCGGTCTATCTGCTGGTGACGCTTCTTTCATTAGGCGTGGTTCCTCGTAGCGAACTGGCGGAAATGCGCAACCCCTCAATGGCCGGGTTGATGGTCAATATGATGGGCTCCTGGGGCGAGATTGTTATCGCTGCCGGGCTGATTATCTCCGTCTGCGGCGCATATCTGAGCTGGACGATTATGGCAGCGGAAGTGCCTTATCTGGCTGCGACGCATAAAGCATTCCCGCGCCTGTTTGCACAAACCAATAAAAATAACGCCCCGTCGGCTTCGCTATGGCTCACCAACATCAGCGTGCAGGCTTCGCTGGTATTGATTTGGCTCACCGGCTCAGATTACAACACGCTGCTGACAATTGCCTCTGAGATGATTCTGGTCCCTTACTTTCTTGTCGGCGCATTTCTGCTGAAGATTGCCCGGCGCCCGTTACATAAGGCTGTCGGTATCGGAGCCTGCATTTATGGCTTATGGTTATTATATGCGTCCGGCCCTGTGCATTTATTATTGTCAGTGATACTTTACGCTCCGGGTCTTCTGGTTTTCCTGTATGCCCGTCGAACACACCAGCACGATCGTCCGCTCAAACGGCGTGACCTGGCATTAATTGGTTTTTTGCTGGTTGCCGCCATGCCGGCAACGTGGATGTTGATAGGGTAAGCGGTTACCCTACTGCTAAACTCAAAGGAGATACCCATGGCTGACATCCAGCCTCGCCCGGTACTGATTACCGGTGGAGGCCGTCGTATCGGCCTCGCCCTGGCGCGCCATTTTCTGGCCCAGCAGCAGCCCGTTATCATCAGCTACCGCACCTGGTATCCGGCCATCGACACACTGCGTGAAGCGGGAGCCGTTTGTCTGCACGCGGATTTCAGCACTGACGAAAGCATTCTGGCGTTCGCCGAAGAGGTGAAAGCATACGCTGGCAGCGGTCTGCGTGCCATCATTCATAACGCCAGCGGCTGGATGGCGGAAAAGCCCGGGCTCCCGTTAACCACAGTGCTCGCCAGCATGATGCAAATTCACGTCAACACCCCCTACCTGCTCAACCATGCCCTGGAGAGCCTGCTGCGCGGCTGCGGTCATGCCGCCAGTGATATTATCCATATAACCGATTACGTCGTGGAACGCGGCAGCGACAAACATATCGCCTACGCCGCCAGTAAGGCGGCGCTGGACAATATGAGTCGCTCGTTCGCCCGTAAGCTGGCACCGGAAATTAAAGTCAACGCCATCGCCCCATCGCTGATTTTATTTAATGACGGCGATGACGCGGAGTACCGCAAGCAGGCGCTCGATAAATCGCTGATGAAAATCGCGCCTGGTGAAAAAGAGATCATTGACCTGATCGAATACCTGTTCAGCAGTCGTTACGTGACCGGTCGTTCATTTGCCGTCGATGGCGGCCGCCATCTGCGCTAGGATGAGTTGACAAACTCCATTGGGGGCTCCTGGTACGGCCAATTTTATTGAGTCGGTCGCAGCTCGGCCTTTTGTCAACACGTCCTAGTGGAAACGGCTCCAGCCAATAATTAACAGCCATGCGCATAAGCTCCAGCACACGACTGCGCCTGCCAGGGCAAACGGCAGGCGCATGGTTCCGGTGAAATACCATAGCGAAAGCAAATAAATAAAGTACGGAATGATCGACCACATACCAAATACGATGGTGGTTCGCAGCGCTTCGATACCCCGCTCGCTGGCGACGATGTAGTGCGCAATCAGGGCGAAGGTGGGAAATAGCGGAATTAACCCGGCGATATAGTAATTTTTCGTTTTGGACAGTACGCCTATCAGGACAACGACCAGTGCCCCGAGCAGCGCTTTTATCAACAGCCCCATTCCTTTTGCCTTACATAGCTCATATTAATGCCGAATAGTTTACAATGACGATAGCGAATTGACCTCCTGATGCCTCAGGCATGACCTCAGCCACGATTCAGGCAAAGAGATTCAAGCGATTATAAATGAGCGCAAGCATACATAATATGAATAAAATTGTTTTCGTTGAGGATGATGCCGAGGTAGGCGCACTGATTGCAGCCTACCTTGGAAAACACGATATGGACGTGCTGGTAGAACCGCGCGGCGATCGGGCGGAAGAGGTTATTGCGCGCGTGAAGCCAGACCTGGTGCTGCTGGACATCATGCTGCCGGGTAAAGACGGCATGACGCTGTGTCGGGATTTACGCGGTCAATGGCAAGGCCCCATAGTGCTACTAACCTCCCTCGATAGCGATATGAACCATATTCTATCGCTCGAAATGGGCGCCAGCGACTATATCCTGAAAACCACGCCGCCTGCGGTGCTGTTAGCTCGCCTGCGCCTGCATCTGCGCCAGCATATCGCTTTGCCGGGCAGCAGTGTTCCCTCTTCACTCACCCCGCATAAAGCGATAACCTTCGGCACCCTGAGCATCGATCCGGTCAATCGGCAGGTGCTGCTCAGCGGCGAAAGCGTTGCGCTGTCAACGGCAGACTTCGATCTGCTATGGGAACTGGCGACGCATGCCGGACAAATTATGGATCGGGACGCGTTACTCAAAAATCTGCGCGGCGTCAGCTACGATGGTATGGACCGCAGCGTCGACGTGGCCATCTCGCGGTTACGCAAAAAGCTTCTCGACAATGCGACTGAACCTTATCGTATCAAAACGGTACGCAATAAAGGCTACCTGTTCGCCCCGCACGCCTGGGACAATTAATTTACGGGTCTGGCTATGAAAAAGCTGTTTGTGCAGTTTTACCTGTTGCTGTTCGTTTGCTTCCTGGTCATGACCATGATGGTGGGCCTGGTGTACAAATTCACCGCCGAACGCGCAGGACGTCAGTCTCTGGACGATTTAATGAAGAGTTCGCTGTACCTGATGCGCAGCGAGCTGCGGGAGATCCCGCCCCGCGACTGGAGCAAAACGCTCAAAGAGCTGGATCTCAATCTTTCTTTTGACCTGCATATCGAACCCATCAGCAAATTTAAGCTCTCGGAAAACTCGATGCAGCATCTGCGTGCCGGGGATATCGTCGCCCTGGACGATCAGTACACTTTTATCCAGAGGATCCCCCGCAGCCACTACGTGCTGTCCGTCGGTCCGGTGCCGTATCTCTATTTTTTGCATGAGATGCGCCTGCTTGATCTGGCCCTGATGGCCTTTATCGCCATCTCCCTGGCCTTGCCGGTATTCATCTGGATGCGCCCTCACTGGCAGGATATGCTGCGTATCGAAACCGCCGCTCAGCGCTTCGGCGACGGGCATCTTAGCGAGCGGATCCATTTCGACAGCATGTCCAGCTTCGAGCGGCTGGGCGTGGCGTTTAATCAGATGGCCGATAATATCAACGCGCTTATCGCCAGCAAAAAACAGCTGATCGACGGTATCGCCCATGAACTGCGCACCCCGCTGGTCCGCCTGCGCTATCGCCTCGAAATGAGCGAGAACCTTACCGAAGCCGAATCACAGGCGCTAAATCGCGACATCGGCCAGTTGGAGGCGCTGATTGAAGAACTACTGACCTATGCGCGCCTTGACCGTCCGCAGAACGAACTGAAGCTGACAACCCCTAATTTCCCGGCATGGATTGGCGCTCACGTGGATGATATCCAGACGGTTAATCCCCAGCGCGAGATCGCACTAAGCGAAGTCGTGGCCGGAAATTACGGCGCGCTGGATATGCGCTTAATGGAGCGGGTACTGGATAATCTGGTGAACAATGCCCTACGCTACAGTAACCAGCGTATTCAGGTCGGCCTGACGCTGCAGGGTTCGCATGCGACGCTGCGGGTCGAAGATGATGGTCCCGGTATTGCGCCTGATGAACGGGAGAGAGTTTTCGAGCCCTTCGTACGCCTCGACCCCAGCCGCGATCGCGCTACTGGCGGCTGTGGTCTCGGTTTAGCTATCGTCCACAGCATCGCCCAGGCAATGGCCGGGGAAGTCCATTGCGAAGAGAGCTCGCTGGGCGGAGCCTGTTTTTGTTTTAGCTGGCCGGTATATCATCACTTGCCGAATTTTACCTCCGGCTGATGCGCCCTTGCGCAGATGCTGAGGTTTGCTATAGTTAAAAAATTATTAAGTATGTTGTAACTAAGGTGGAAAGATATGGCCAGCTATGACCTCGTTGAACGTCTGAACGATACCTTTCGCCAGTTGGAGCATGAACTGCAGGCGCTAAAACACGCCCTGAGCCAGTGCCGCCTGCTGGCCGCCCGGGTCTTTGAGCTGCCGCCAGTGAGCAAAGACGCTGAACATCAGCCGCTGGAGAGCATCAATGTGGTTCAGCATACCGGCAAAACCGCGCTGGACATGGCGCTCAGGCACTATAGCCATCTTTTTATCCAGCAGCAGTCGGAAACCCGCAGCAGCAAAGCCGCCGTGCGTTTGCCTGGCGCGATTTGCCTGCAAACCGACACCAGCGAACAGGCTGAACTCCTGGACAAAATTACCCATATCAACACTCTCAAAGCGGGCTTCGAGAAGATTATCACCGTGGATTCCGGCCTGCCTGCCGCCGCGCGATTTGAGTGGGTCCATCGCCACCTGCCGGGGCTTATCACCCTGAGCGCCTATCGCATGCTAACTCCCCTGCGCGATCCGAGTACCATCCGCTTCGGCTGGGCCAATAAGCACGTGATTAAAAATCTCACCCGCGATCAGGTACTCATGCAACTGGAAAAGAGCCTTCAGTCGCCGCGTGCGGTTCCGCCGTGGACGCGCGAGCAGTGGCAAAGCAAGCTGGAGCGAGAATATCAGGATATTGCCGCCCTGCCGCAGCGGGCAAAACTGAAGATAAAGCGGCCAGTGAAGGTTCAGCCCATCGCCCGAGTCTGGTATCGCGGGGAACAAAAACAGGTGCAATACGCCTGTCCGGGACCGATGATCGCCCTAATATCCGGCACGAAGGGCGTCAGCGTGCCGGATCTTGGTGAGCTACTGAACTATGACGCGGAGAACGTACAGTATCGCTACAAACCGCAGGCGCAGTCGCTCAGGCTATTGATTCCGCGGTTGCACCTGTGGCTGGCTAGCGAGTAGCCATACTGCCCACCATCTCTTGCGGGCGTACCCAGCGGTCAAACTCGGCTTCCGTCAGGTAGCCGAGCGCCAGCGCGGACGCCTTCAGGGTTAACCCCTCTTTATGCGCCTTTTTGGCAATTTCCGCCGCTTTGTCATAGCCGATATGGGTATTCAGCGCGGTGACCAGCATCAGCGACTCATTGAGCAACTGGCTGATGCGTTCACGATTCGGTTCAATGCCTACCGCGCAGTGCTCGTTAAAGCTCGCCATCCCGTCAGTCAGCAACCGCACGGATTGCAGGAAGTTGTAGATCACCATCGGGCGGTAGACGTTGAGCTCAAAGTTACCCGATGCACCACCGATATTCACCGCGACATCGTTACCCATCACCTGACAGCACAGCATGGTCAGGGCCTCGCACTGGGTCGGGTTGACCTTGCCAGGCATAATCGAAGATCCCGGTTCATTTTCCGGGATCGCAATTTCGCCAATCCCACAACGCGGGCCGGAAGCCAGCCAGCGCACGTCGTTGGCGATTTTCATCAGCGAAGCCGCCAGCCCTTTTAGTGCCCCGTGCGCATGCACCAGGGCATCAACGGTCGCCAGCGCTTCAAACTTATTCGGTGCGGTGACAAACGGCTGGCCACTTAAGGCCTCCAGCTCGGTGGCGACGCGTACCGCGTATTCCGGATGGGTATTGAGCCCGGTTCCCACCGCCGTCCCGCCCAGCGCCAGCTCCGCCAGATGCGGCAGGCTATGGTCGATATGTCTTAAATTGTGCTCCAGCATCGCAACCCAACCGGAGATCTCCTGCCCGAGGGTCAGCGGCGTCGCATCCTGCAGGTGGGTGCGGCCGATTTTGACGATGTCGTTGAAGGCAACGGATTTATCATTAAGGGTCTGCTTCAGCACATTGAGCTGAGGGAGCAGTTTTTCCCGTAGGGCAATACTCGCCGCCACATGCATCGCCGTCGGGAAAACATCGTTAGAGCTCTGGCTCTTGTTGACATCATCGTTTGGGTGAACCTTACGCTCCATCCCGCGCAACCCGCCCAGTAGTTCACTGGCGCGGTTGGCCAGCACCTCATTCATATTCATATTACTTTGCGTGCCGGAACCGGTTTGCCAGATAGCCAGCGGAAACTCGTCCGGATGTTTGCCTGCCAGCACTTCATCCGCGGCCTGAATAATCGCTTGCGCTTTCTCCGCGGCCAGCAGACCGAGATCGTTATTTACCTTGGCCGCCGCTCGTTTGGTCAGCGCCAGTGCATGGATAAGCTCGGCCGGCATTTTTTCTGTCGAAATGCGGAAATGCTCCAGCGAACGCTGGGTTTGCGCGCCCCATAGCTTGTCAGCAGGCACATCGATTGCGCCCATAGAGTCTTTTTCACTGCGATGCGTTGTCATTACTGTCTCCCAGGATTCAAAGTGCGTAATAGCGACAAAGCTCACCGGCTTAAAGCATTAAGTATGGGTCAGATTTATAAGTTGTCTTGGTGGTTCGTGCCGCTAAGGGGCATAAAAAAACCGCCCCGAATGAAGGGCGGCTGAGATCATTTCACGCAGCGGGTGCATTGTGAGGTTTGGATTTGTTGGAAGAAATCGTTGCCCTTGTCATCCACGAGGATAAACGCCGGGAAATCTTCCACTTCAATTTTCCAGATAGCTTCCATTCCCAGTTCCGGATACGCCACGCACTCCAGGCTACGAATGCTCTGTTGCGCCAGTACCGCCGCCGGGCCGCCGATACTGCCGAGGTAGAAACCGCCGTGTTTGTTGCAGGCGTCGGTCACCTGCTGACTGCGGTTACCTTTGGCTAACATGATTTTACTCGCCCCGTGCGCCTGCAGCAGGTCAACGTAGGAGTCCATACGACCAGCAGTGGTTGGACCGAGAGAACCAGAAGCATAGCCATCCGGGGTTTTCGCCGGGCCCGCATAGTAGATCGGGTGGTCTTTGACATACTGCGGCAATTCTTCACCGTTATCGATAAGCTCTTTCAGCCTGGCGTGGGCAATATCGCGTGCCACGATAATTGTGCCGCTCAGCGACAGACGGGTTGACACCGGGTACTGCGACAGCAGCGCCAGAATATCGCTCATCGGCTGGTTGAGATTGACCTTGACCGCCTCGCCCTCGCCAGCCTGGCGCAAATGCTCGGGAATATACTTACCCGGGTTGCTCTCCAGTTTCTCCAGCCAGATGCCTTCGCGGTTGATTTTGGCTTTGATATTGCGATCCGCCGAGCAGGAGACGCCCATACCAACCGGGCACGATGCGCCGTGGCGCGGCAGACGAACAACGCGGATATCATGGGCGAAGTATTTACCGCCGAACTGCGCGCCGAGACCGAGGTTCTGCGCCTCCACCAACAGTTCCTGTTCCAGTTGAATATCGCGGAAGGCCTGACCGTGCTCGTTGCCTTCGGTCGGCAGACCGTCGTAATACTTGGTTGAGGCCAGCTTAACGGTTTTCAGGGTAGACTCCGCCGAAGTGCCGCCAATGACAAAAGCAATATGGTACGGCGGGCAGGCGGCAGTTCCCAGGGTGCGCATCTTCTCGACGAGATAGTTTTTCAGCTTCGCCGGGGTAATTAACGCTTTAGTTTCCTGATACAGGTAAGTTTTGTTGGCCGAGCCACCGCCCTTAGCGATGCAGAGGAACTTGTACTCCTCGCCGTCAGTGGCGTAAAGGTCGATCTGCGCAGGCAGGTTAGTGCCGGTGTTGACCTCTTTATACATATCCAGCGGCGCGTTCTGCGAATAGCGGAGGTTATCCTGGATATAGGTGTTATAAACGCCCTTCGCCAGCGCGACTTCATCGCCACCGCCGGTCCACACGCGCTGGCCTTTTTTGCCGGTGATAATCGCGGTCCCCGTATCCTGGCAGGTCGGCAGCACGCCTTTGGCGGCGATTTCAGAGTTGCGCAGGAACTGCAGCGCCACGTATTTGTCGTTTTCACTGGCTTGCGGATCGTTGAGAATATCGGCGACCTGCTGCTGGTGCGCCGGGCGAAGCATAAAGGAGGCGTCGTGGAAAGCGTGTTGTGCCAGTAAAGTTAGCGCCTGAGGTTCAACTTTCAGAACTTCCTGGCCAGCGAATTCGGCGACGGAGACGTAATCACTGCTGAGGAGGTAATACTCGGTATCGTCCTTTTTCAGTGGAAAAGGATCCTGATATACAAACGGTTTATTCGACATTGTGCTCTCACTTACTGCTTAGCTGATTATATTTCAGGCAGACACTCCATTTGCCCGTGGAAAAGCGAGTCGATCGATTTTACACAATTTCTTAACAAAAACTGAGACAAGGACGACTTTTTCTTCACGCCGGTTGCTTATCGGTCGATTGCTGGTTTAATAGTGCCATTACTATCAAGTGGAAACAGGGATTGAGAATGCAAAAGCTCATTAACTCAGTGCAAAACTACGCCTGGGGAAGCCATACTGCCTTAACCGGACTTTATGGGATTGCTAACCCAAACAATCTGCCGATGGCGGAGTTGTGGATGGGCGCGCATCCGAAGAGCAGTTCGCAGATTCTGGATAATAACGGGACTCTGCGTTCTCTGCGCGATGTAATCGAAAGCGATAAAACACCCCTCCTTGGCGCGAAAGTCGCCGAGCGTTTCGGCGAACTGCCATTCCTGTTCAAAGTTTTGTGCGCCGCGCAGCCGCTGTCTATCCAGGTTCACCCGAACAAGCAGGCCTCGGAAATCGGTTTTGCCAAAGAGAATGCTGCCGGGATACCGCTTGATGCCGCCGAACGTAACTATAAAGATCCGAACCACAAGCCAGAGCTGGTTTTCGCGTTAACGCCGTTCCTGGCAATGAACGCCTTCCGCGAGTTTTCCGATATCGTCAACCTGCTGCAGCCAGTCGCTGATGCCCATCCGGCGATTGCCCAATTCCTCGCACAGCCGGACAGCGAGCATCTGAGCCAGCTGTTCGCCAGCCTGCTAAATATGAAAGGCGAAGAAAAAACGCACGCCTTAAGGATACTGCAGGCGGCGCTGGACAGCGAGCAGGGTGAACCCTGGCAGAGTATCCGCCTGATCGCCAGGTTCTATCCAGACGATAGCGGCCTCTTCTCTCCGCTGCTGCTCAACGTGGTAAAACTGAATCCTGGCGAGGCGATGTTCCTGTTTGCGGAAACCCCGCACGCCTACCTGCAAGGCGTGGCGCTGGAAGTGATGGCTAACTCGGACAACGTTCTTCGCGCGGGTCTGACGCCGAAGTACATCGACATTCCGGAACTGGTGGCGAACGTCAAATTTGTGCCAAAACCAGCGGACAAACTGCTGACCCAGCCAGTAACCCACGGCGCGGAGCTAGACTTCCCGATCCCGGTTGATGATTTTGCCTTCTCTCTGCACGACCTGTCGGCACAGGCGTCAACCATCGCCCAGGATAGCGCGGCAATCCTGTTCTGCGTTGAGGGCAAAGCGGTTATCACGAAAGACGAACAAAGCCTGACGCTGAAGCCAGGTGAATCAGCATTTATCGGTTGTAATGAATCTCCGCTGCAGGTAAGCGGTAATGGTCGCGTGGCGCGCGTGTTTAATAAGCTCCAGTAAATTACTGAATTTTTAGCCATAGTTGCTAGACTTTCACTCATCATAACAACACCACCAGGCGGATCGATCCGACTGGTTTCATTTATGGATAAATGCTATGAAAAAATCGCTGGTCACAGCAGGAGTTATTATCGCGCTGGGCGTCGTCTGGACAGGCGGCGCGTGGTACACAGGGAAACAGCTGGAAAGCCGCATTGCCGATATGGTGCAGCAGGCTAATGCTCAGTTGCAAAGCAGCGCGCCGCAGGCTGGCGTAGCGCTGACCTATCAGAACTATCAGCGCGGTCTGTTCAGCAGCCATTTACAGCTGGTTGTGAAACCCATTGCCGGCAAAAACCCCCGCTGGCTTGCCGCTGAACAATCGCTGGTGTTTGACGAAGTCGTCGATCACGGTCCCTTCCCGCTGGCTTCGCTGAAATCCTTAAACCTCGTCCCGGCAATGGCGTCCGTTAAAACCACGTTAGTCAATAACGACGCCAGCAAGGCGCTGTTCGATATCGCTAAAGGCGAAACGCCGTTCACTATTAATACCCGCATCGCCTATAGCGGCGATAATCGATCCGCTATTGTACTCAAACCGCTTGATTACACTCAAGGTGATGAGAAACTGACTTTCAGCGGCGGACAGTTCCAACTGGATACTGACCGCGAGGGGAAAGCTCTGAACCTGGCCGGTGAAGCGGGTAGCGGACAGATCAACGCAGTCAACGAGTACAACCAGAAAGTTCAGCTCACCTTTAATAACCTGAAAATCGATGGCTCCGCCGAAATGGCCACCTTCAGCAAACAGGCTATCTCGCTGGGTAAACTTTCGATTGGCGTTGAAGGCAAAGAGCTGGCGCGATTCGAAGGGATGAAATTTGACGGCAACACTTCACTGACCTCCGACGGTAAAGGCATTAACAGCCAACAAAACTACACCATCAACAGCCTGAAGCTACAAGATCAGGATATCGGTGGCGGCCGACTGGCCCTGAAAGTGGATAATATTGATGGCGAAGCCTTCCGTCAGTTCAGTCAAAAGTACAACGCCGAAGCGCAGGCGCTGATGGCAGATCCGCGACTGGCGCAGGATCCTGAACTGTATCAGCAGATGCTAGTGCAAACTTTCTTCAGCTCACTGCCGATTATGCTGAAAGGCAGTCCGTCACTGACCATTTCACCACTGAGCTGGAGCAATGCGAAGGGGGAAACCGCCCTTAATCTTTCGATTCAGCTAAAAGATCCGTCACTGACCACCACCCCGCCGCAAACACTGGCGGATGAAGTGATTCGCAGCGTCAAATCTCTCGACGGCAAGTTAGTGATCCCGGTCGATATGGCCACGGCGTTTATGACCCAGATTGCGGGGCTTGAAGGTTATCAGCCTGCAGACGCCGCTAAGCTTGCGGAGCAGCAAGTGAAAGGCCTGGCGGCAATGGGGCAGATGTTCCGCATCACAACCATGGAAGATAATGCGATTACCTCAAGCTTGCAGTACGCTGACGGCCAGGTAACGCTGAACGGGCAGAAAATGCCGCTGGATGAGTTTGCCGGGATGTTCGGTTTAGCGCTTCCCGCCGCCTCTGAACCAGCAGCGCCGCAGGAAACTCTGCCACAAGAGGTGGTTCCGCCAGCCGCTCCACAGCAGTAAACGATAAGTAGCCCCTTACCCGGGGCTATTTTCGGGTAATCAGTCGGGGAGTAACTCTCTGGTTTCTCGCCGCTCCCTGGCCTTCTTCCATCCGCCGTAAAATGCCATTCGCCAGGTGTTGTCACCCCGGTCAACAGCAGGTCGTCCAGCGCATCCTCAGGTAATTTCGCAAATGCCGCCAGCGCTCATCGTCGGATTTTGCCGCAGCAGAGCCGTCATCGCCTCCGCCGCCCGCTTTTGGCTCAAATCTCATACCTCTTTATCCGTCAACTTGATCCTATCGAGCGTTTTCACATTATAAGTGGGCTATTATCGCGCCTCTTCAACCCGCTACGGGTAATATACCTTCTGAGTTCAGAGGCATCTTCATGACATGGCAACAGTTCAAACAGGCGTGGCTAATTAAATTCTGGTCGCCCGTTCCCGCCGTTATCGCTGCGGGTATTCTCTCAACCTATTACTTCGGTATTACCGGCACTTTCTGGGCCGTCACTGGCGAATTCACCCGCTGGGGTGGACAATTGCTGCAGCTCGTCGGCGTGCACAGCGAAGAGTGGGGCTACTATAAACTGATTCACCTTGAGGGCACCCCGCTCACTCGTATCGACGGCATGATGATTATCGGCATGTTCGGTGGATGTTTCGCCGCCGCTCTGTGGGCGAATAACGTTAAGCTACGTTTTCCCCGTAGCCGGATCCGTATTCTGCAGGCCGTCGCCGGGGGAATAATTGCCGGTTTCGGCGCCCGTCTGGCGATGGGCTGCAATCTGGCCGCATTTTTCACCGGTATTCCGCAGTTTTCTCTGCACGCCTGGTTCTTTGCCATCGCTACCGCTATCGGCACCTGGTTCGGCGCGCGCTTTACCTTACTGCCCATCTTCCGCATTCCGGTAAAAATGCAGAAAGTGTCGCAGGCCTCGCCGCTGACGCAAAAACCGGAGCAGGCGCGGCGTCGTTTCCGTCTCGGAATGGTGGTCTTTTTCGCCATGATAGCCTGGGGCCTGCTGACCGCGGCTAACCAGCCGAAGCTCGGCCTGGCGCTGCTGTTTGGCGTAGGGTTTGGCCTGCTTATCGAACGGGCGCAGATCTGCTTTACTTCTGCCTTTCGCGATATGTGGATCACCGGGCGCACCAATATGGCGAAAGCGATTATCTTCGGCATGGCCGCCAGCGCCATTGGGATCTTCAGCTACGTGCAGCTTGGCATGGAACCGAAAATCATGTGGGCGGGTCCCAACGCGGTGATCGGCGGCCTGCTGTTTGGCTTTGGTATCGTACTGGCGGGCGGCTGTGAAACCGGCTGGATGTACCGTGCGGTGGAAGGTCAGGTGCATTACTGGTGGGTTGGGCTGGGCAACGTTATCGGTTCAACGATCCTTGCATACTACTGGGACGGGCTCTCTCCGGCGCTGGCCACAAGCTGGGATAAAATCAACCTGCTGGCAACCTTCGGTCCTTTCGGCGGCCTGCTGGTGACCTATCTCCTGCTGCTGCTCGCGCTGGTTCTGGTTATTGGCTGGGAAAAACGCTTCTTCCGCCGCAACGCTCTCGTCACCTCGACCGTTAAGGAAAACGCATGAAAACGCTGATCCCTGATTATCGCCTGGATATGGTTGGCGAACCCTGCCCCTACCCGGCCATCGCCACGCTTGAGGCGATGCCCTCGTTGAAGAAAGGCGAGATCCTTGAAGTGGTCAGCGACTGTCCGCAGTCGATTAACAATATCCC
>DASYFN010000102.1:0-13340 GCA_036498385.1 Klebsiella sp. | reverse complement strand
TTTTTCCCGTTCTTTAACATCCAGTGAGAGAGACCGATGCATCCGATGCTGAACATCGCCGTGCGCGCAGCGCGCAAGGCGGGTAATTTAATTGCCAAGCACTACGAAACCCCTGACTCCGTAGAAACCAGCCAGAAAGGCAGCAATGATTTTGTGACCAATGTCGATAAAGCCGCCGAGGCGATGATTATCGAAACCATTCGCAAATCTTACCCGCAGCACACCATCATCACCGAAGAAAGCGGTGAACACGAGGGTGTTGATCAGGATGTTCAATGGGTTATCGATCCACTGGATGGCACCACCAACTTCGTAAAACGTCTGCCGCACTTTTCTGTATCCATCGCTGTACGCATTAAAGGCCGTACTGAAGTGGCCGTGGTTTACGATCCAATGCGTAACGAACTGTTCACCGCAACACGTGGTCAGGGCGCGCAGTTGAACGGCTATCGTCTGCGTGGCAGCAGCGCTCGTGATCTTGATGGCACCATCATCGCCACCGGCTTCCCGTTCAAAGCGAAACAGCACGCGACCTCTTACATGAATATCCTCGGCAACATGTTTACCGAATGCGCGGACTTCCGCCGCACTGGTTCTGCAGCCCTGGATCTGGCCTACGTTGCCGCTGGCCGCGTTGATGGCTACTTTGAAATCGCGCTGAAACCGTGGGATTTCGCGGCAGGCGAGCTGATCGCTCGTGAAGCAGGCGCTATTGTCTGCGACTTTACCGGCGGCCATAACTACCTGATGACTGGCAACATTGTTGCAGGGAACCCGCGCGTCGTGAAAGCTATGCTGGCAAATATGCGCGAGCATCTGAGCGAAGCGCTGAAGCGCTAATTTTTCGCCGCGCAATCAAAAAGGGAAACCCGAGACCTAATGCCTGCAGTTGAGCCAGCCACCGGGATTGTTATGCAGTCTCGTTTGCCTGGTTTTCGTCAGGGGTCTGTTCCGTTCACGATCCATCGCGTGGACAGGCGTGATATCCTCCGTCCCCCTGGCCACCCAGCATCGCCCTGAAGCCTGCCGTTGCACGGTCCGCTTCACTCCGGCTTCATCTGGCAGACCGGGAGGCGAGCGTAGTGCGCAGCACCGATTTCTTTGCGGGACCACAGGGATTGTCAAGGGGAGACCGTTTTCTCCCCTTTGACACGTTCACCCGCAATGGGCTGACCTGTTGCTTTGCTCTCTTCATCGACCCCACCCGTAAAAAATTCTGTGAACTTCGCCAGCAATCCTGATGTAAAGACGCGGGACAGCCCTGTTTACCCTGAATACATTAACTACTCTTAACGAAAACTCTAACTGGAACTTACCGGATGATGACAGTGATTGAACCACCATCTGTGCTTTCCAGTCCACAGCGCCGTAGCCAGGTGCTCCTGATGTTTTATCTGCCCGGGCAGTCCGTGACGCCCGAATGGCTGGGCAGCCTCACTCAGGTTGATGAGGCTACCGCCAGGCAGGACATCGCGGAGACTGGACGCGAAATTCAGCGTTATCACCGCTTGACCCTTACTCCACAAGCGGACGGCAGCTATCGGATGGAAGGTGCCGCGCTCGATCAACGCTTGTGCCTTCTGCATGGTCTGCGCCGCGGGCTGCGCTTATGCCCGCATTTTGTCAGCCACCATTTTACCCCTGCATTAAAAATGCAGCTTAAACAGCAGGGTATCGCACGCACACTCTATGACGACACGAATCTCCAGGCCTTGGTTAATCGCTGCGCGCGGGCCCTGAACCGCCAGTTTGACTGCCGCGACATGCATTTTCTGCGTCTTTATTTACAGTATTGTTTGCTGCAGCACCATCTTGGGCAGAGTCCCTCTTTCACCCATGAGCAACAGCGCTGGGCGCAAGCCGCCGCCGAATTTACCCTCGCGGAGGAAATTGTCCGCCACTGGCAGCGTCGGGTTGCAACAACGCCCCATGCCGGAGAACAGCTGTTTCTGACCCTGCTGTTTATGCTGCTGAAAACCCCTGATCCCATCCGCGATGAGCACCAGCAGGACCAACGTCTGCATCAGACCATCTCTGGACTGATTCATCGCTTCCAGTACCTGGCGGGCCGCCCGTTCAACGATGTGCAGGGGCTGAGCGATCAGCTCTATATTCACCTCTCGCAGGCGTTACACCGCAGCGTCTTCGCCATCGGTATCGATAACGCGCTGCCGGAGGAAATTAGCCGTCTTTATCCCCGTTTGATGCGCACCACTCAGGCTGCGCTGGTGGATTTTGAAGCAAGCTGGCAGGTACGCTTTAGCCTGGAGGAAGTCAGTTTAATCGCGGTGATTTTCGGCGCGTGGCTAATGCAAAAAAGCGATCTGCAGGAGAAACAGGTGATTCTGCTTACCGATGATAATCCAGACCTTGAGCAGTCGCTGGAGCAGCAGCTACGCGAGTTAACCCTGCTGCCGCTCAATATTAAGTATTTAAGCGTGAGCACCTTTCAGAAAGAGGGCGCGCCGAAGGAAGTGACGCTGATCGTCACCCCCTATACCACGGCGCTGCCGCTGTTTTCGCCGCCGCTGTTTCATGCCGACAAGACATTCAGCGATCACCAGCAGCAGCAGATTTGCAAAATGCTGGAGACCTAACTTACCGCTTTTGGCCGCACCACCAGCGCCGGTAACGCCACCAGCGCCATCACCCAGAAAACGCCCTGGTGCAGATGCTGATAGAGGAAACCGGCAAATACCGTCATAACCGCAATGCTGCCGCCCATCGCGACGGCGGAGTAGACCGCCTGCAGGCGGATCACTTCGCTGCCCTGGCGAGCCGCAATATAGCGCATCGCCGCCAGATGGCAGACCGTAAAGGTGCCGCAATGGAGGATCTGCGCGACGATAAGCCACGGTAACGCCGTCGTCCAGCCCATCAGCGTCCAACGAATCAGCCCGCACACGGTGGAAAGCAGCAAGACTTTTTTGCTCAGCGCGAAAATCACCACTTCCGCCACCACGCCCAGTGACCACAGATAGCCAACGGCGGAGGCTGAATAACCCGCCTCCTGCCAGTAGATAGCGCTAAATCCGTAGTAGGCAGCATGCGCGCCTTGCAGCAAAGAAACGCAGGCGAGGAAGCGCCAGCGTGAGCCAGGCCGACAGCCCAGCCACTTCCTGCTGGCGGGATTCCCCCTGCGGCTGCACCGAAGGTTTCAGCAGCATGCCGATCAGCATGGAGGCAATACCGACGCAGAGCATCACCAGAATCAGCCGGTAGTCATACAAGCTGACCAGCTTACCGGTTAGCGCCGAGCCAATCACGAAAGCTATCGACCCCCACAGTCGTACGCGCCCGTAGTCCATAGTGATCTGCTTTTGCCAGGTATTCGCCAGCGCGTCGGTCAGCGGCACCAACGGCGAGAAAAAGAGGTTAAAGCCGACGATAATCACCATCAGCCAGGCAACATGATTGCCGACCCAAAAAGCGAGGGCAAAGAGCAGCGTCAGCAGAGCCAGAATGCGCAGAGAAGAGATAAGCCGGGACGGATCGCTGACCCGCGGAGCAATTAGCAGGCTGCCAAGAAAACGCGACACCAGCCCTGCGCCAAGCAGCATACCGATCGTTTCCGGCGTCAGGCCAAGTCCGGAAAGCCAGACGCTCCAGAAAGGCAGAAAGATGCCGTAGCTAAAAAAGTAGGTGAAATAACTAAGCGCCAGCCAGCGCGTGGAGTGCAGGACCATGATTCCCTCTCAGTTACGGTAGCTGCGTTAATTATCAGAGAACGTGGCGGATCGCAAATTTGTGTATTACGTTTAAATCACACGTCTCTCATAACGAGCTGATTATGAACACACTACGCTACTTTGACTTTGGCTCCTCCCGCTCTCTGCTACTGTTGATTGCCCGTATCGCGGTGGTGGTGCTATTTATTCTTTTTGGCTATCCCAAACTGCTCAGCTTTAGCGGCACGGTGCAGTATATGGCCTCCTCCGGCGCGCCGATGCCAACGCTTGCGGCCATCATTGCCATTATTATGGAGGTGCCGGCGGCCATTTTAATTGTACTGGGCTTTTTCACCCGCCCGCTGGCGGTGATATTTATTTTTTATACCTTGGGTACTGCAGTGATTGGTCATCACTACTGGAATATGACTGGCGATGCGGTCCTGCCGAATATGATTAATTTCTGGAAAAACATCAGCATAGCCGGCGCTTTTTTGCTGCTGGCGATAACCGGGCCCGGCGCGATTTCGCTCGACCGCCGCTAATCAACAAACATAAAAAAGGCCGCATCAGCGGCCTCTTTTATTTCAACGCTAACTATTACGCATAAACAGGGAAGCGTGCGCAGATATCCAGCACTTTGCCCTTCACGCGCTCAATGACCGCTTCGTCATTGATGTTGTCCAGCACGTCGCACATCCAGTTGGCCAGTTCTTTCACTTCCGCTTCTTTAAAGCCGCGACGGGTGACCGCCGGAGAACCGATACGGATACCGGAGGTCACAAACGGGCTCTTCGGATCGTTCGGCACGCTGTTTTTGTTGACGGTGATGTTAGCACGGCCCAGCGCAGCGTCAGCTTCTTTACCGGTCAGGTTTTTATCGACCAGATCCAGCAGGAACAGATGGTTTTCAGTGCCACCAGAAACCACTTTATAGCCGCGGTTCAGGAACACTTCGACCATCGCTTTAGCGTTTTTCGCCACCTGCTGCTGGTAAACTTTGAATTCTGGCTCCATCGCTTCTTTCAGCGCAACAGCTTTAGCCGCGATAACGTGCATCAGCGGGCCGCCCTGGGCGCTCGGGAATACGGCAGAGTTCAGTTTTTTGTACAGCTCTTCGCTGCCGCCTTTCGCCAGGATCAGGCCGCCGCGCGGACCCGCCAGCGTTTTATGGGTGGTCGTGGTCACTACATGGGCATGCGGAACCGGGTTCGGGTAAACGCCTGCGGCGATCAGACCGGCAACGTGAGCCATGTCGACGAACAGATATGCGCCAATGCTGTCAGCAATTTCACGCATTTTTGCCCAGTCAACCACGCCGGAATAAGCGGAGAAACCACCGATAATCATCTTCGGTTTATGTTCCTGAGCCTGCTTCGCCATGTCTGCATAGTCGATTTTACCGGACTCATCGATGCCATAAGGAATGATATTGTACAGTTTGCCTGAGAAGTTGACCGGTGAGCCGTGAGTCAGGTGGCCGCCCTGCGCCAGGTTCATACCCAGAACGGTATCGCCCGGCTGCAGCAGAGCGGTATAGACCGCGAAGTTAGCCTGGGAGCCGGAGTGCGGCTGCACGTTAGCGTAGTCAGCGCCGAACAGTTCTTTCGCGCGATCAATAGCCAGTTGCTCTACGATATCGACGTATTCACAGCCGCCGTAGTAGCGCTTACCCGGATAACCTTCAGCGTATTTGTTGGTTAGCTGAGAGCCCTGCGCCTGCATAACGCGCGGGCTGGTGTAGTTTTCGGAGGCGATCAGTTCGATGTGCTCTTCCTGACGTACTTTTTCTTGCTCCATAGCCTGCCACAGTTCGGCATCATAATCGGCAATGTTCATTTCACGCTTTAACATCCGCATCTCCTGACTCAGCTAACAATAGAATTTCGGCCTAAAAAGGCGGTCCACCTGGACAACGGCCCACAGTATAACTGAATCATTCTGTGATAACAGGTCTTGACAAAGGATTTTACGCAAACGATTGGCTCCGCGTTACACAAGGCTTTGAGCAATAAAGCTCCTCTGATTATCAACGGATTTGTTTTCAGGTTTGTGATGCAAATAATTCATGTTGTCACTGGCGTAGAACAAAGCATTAAAGAACCATTTACAAAGAAGGGTTATTTTCATAAGATGCATTTTAAATGCATCATTAAGATAATATATAAAAGGAAACTACTATGCTTGACGCGAAAACTATCGCTACGGTGAAAGCCACCATCCCCTTGCTGGCCGAAACCGGCCCGAAACTGACCGCTCATTTTTACGACCGCATGTTTGCTCATAACCCCGAACTCAAAGAAATCTTTAATATGAGTAACCAGCGCAACGGCGACCAGCGCGAAGCGCTGTTCAACGCCATTGCCGCCTATGCCAGCAACCTTGAGAATCTGTCTGTCCTGCTGCCGGCAGTAGAAAAAATCGCCCAGAAGCACACCAGTTTTCAGATCCAGCCTGAACAATACAATATTGTCGGTACTCACCTGCTGGCCACCCTTGACGAGATGTTCAGTCCGGGCCAGGAAGTGCTGGATGCCTGGGGCAAGGCCTACGGCGTACTGGCAAACGTCTTTATTAATCGTGAAGCACAAATCTACAACGAAAGCGCCAGCAAAACCGGCGGCTGGGAAGGCACTCGTGCATTTCGCATCGCCAGCAAAACGCCGCGCAGCGCACTGATTACCAGCTTTGAGTTTGAGCCGGTCGACGGCGGCGCGGTCGCTGAATACCATCCTGGCCAGTATCTGGCGGTCTGGCTGAAGCCGGAAGGTTTTGCGCATCAGGAAATTCGACAGTACTCTCTGACCCGCAAACCCGATGGAAAAGGCTATCGCATTGCGGTTAAACGTGAAAACGGCGGGCAGGTTTCAAACTGGTTGCATGATTCAGCGAAAGAAGGCGACGTGATTTATCTGGCCGCTCCGGCCGGCGATTTCTTCCTCAACGTGGCGCCAGAAACCCCGGTAACACTGCTCTCCGGCGGCGTCGGTCAAACGCCGATGCTGGCGATGCTTGACGTGCTGGCAAAAGCGCAGCATCGAGCGCAGGTTAACTGGTTCCACGCGGCAGAAAACGGCGACGTGCATGCCTTGGGGGAGGAAGTTAAAGCGCTGAGTGAAGCCCTGCCGAAGTTTACTTCGCACGTCTGGTACCGCAGCCCGAGCGAAGCAGACCGTGAGGCCGGCGCGTTTGATAGCGAAGGATTGATGGATTTATCGGCTCTTGCCGACACGCTCCGCGTCCCACAGATGCAGTTCTATCTCTGCGGCCCGGTGGCGTTTATGCAGTTTGCCGAGAAGCAACTGGTAGAACTGGGCGTGAACAGCGACAACATTCATTATGAGTGCTTCGGCCCGCATAAGGTGCTGTAACCGAAGCAACGAACGCAGACGGCCCGGAAATTGCCGGGCCGTCATCCGCTTTGTCAGCTTAAATCGCCGCGTCGTCTTCTTCACCGGTACGGATACGAATCACACGCGCAACATCGAAGACAAAGATTTTACCGTCGCCAATTTTCCCCGTCTGGGCGGTACGAATAATAGTATCCACACAGGTGTCGACGATATCATCAGTAACAACGATTTCGATTTTCACTTTCGGCAGAAAATCCACCATATACTCCGCGCCGCGATACAGCTCGGTATGCCCCTTCTGACGGCCGAAGCCCTTCACTTCCGTTACCGTCATCCCGGTGATGCCGACTTCGGCCAGCGCTTCACGCACGTCATCCAGTTTGAAAGGTTTAATAATCGCATCAATCTTTTTCATGGTGTTCCTGTCTTAGAGCCTGGCCCATTAAAGCTATTTTTCTTGCCATTTTGAACCAGGGCAGTGCTCAAAAACCTCACGTACTACGTGTACGTTCCGGTTTTTCCGCGCTGTCCGTGTTCAAACTGCCTGCGACAATAACGCCTGGTGGAATAGGCTCTTAGTCGCGTAACCGATTGCTAACCGTATCATAACTTGCGTCATCACACGGAGCTACTCTTTAAAGTCATTAGCGTCGAGCTCATGGCGCGACAGCAGCTTATAAAACTCGGTGCGGTTGCGCCCCGCCATCCGCGCCGCATGGGTGACGTTACCTTTGGTGATCTGCAACAGCTTGCGCAGATAATTTAGCTCAAACTGATTCCGCGCCTCGACAAACGTCGGCAGCGCGGTATTTTCCCCTTCCAGCGCCTGCTCCACCAGCGCATCGCTAATAACCGGAGAAGAGGTCAGCGCCACGCACTGCTCAATAACGTTCACCAGTTGGCGTACGTTGCCCGGCCATTTGGCGGCCATCAGCCGCTTCATCGCATCCGTGGAAAAAGCGCGCACAAAGGGCTTGTGGCGATCGGCAGACTGGCGCAGCAGATGGTTAGCCAGCAACGGAATATCTTCTGTACGTTCAGCCAGCGGGGGGATTTTCAGATTTACCACGTTCAGGCGGTAAAACAGATCTTCGCGAAACTCGCCGCGAGCCATGGCCTTTGGCAGATCGCGATGGGTCGCAGAAATAATCCGCACATCGATGTCGATATCGCGGTTGCTGCCCAGCGGGCGAACTTTACGCTCCTGTAAAACGCGCAGCAATTTTACCTGTAATGCCACCGGCATATCGCCGATTTCATCAAGAAACAGGGTCCCGCCTTCAGCGGCCTGAAATAGCCCCTCACGGTTGCTGACCGCGCCGGTAAATGCGCCGCGCGCGTGGCCAAACAGCTCCGACTCCAGTAGCTGTTCGGGGAGCGCGCCGCAGTTAATGGCCACAAAAGGTTTGTCCCGGCGCGGGCTGGCGTTATGGATTGCCTGGGCGACAATCTCCTTGCCGGTGCCGCTCTGGCCGTTAATCAGTACGCTTACGTCCGACTGCGCCACCATCCCGGCCTGCTCCAGTAATCGCTCCATCAGCGGACTGCGGGTGACAATCGCCTGACGCCAGCGCTCATCGGTTGTTGGCGCACTCTGCTCCAGCGCATCATCAATCGCTTTATACAAGGCGTCTTTATCCACCGGCTTGGTGAGAAAACTAAATACGCCCTGCTGGGTCGCGGCGACGGCATCCGGAATGGAACCGTGCGCGGTCAGGATAATCACCGGCATTCCCGGCTGAACCTTCTGGATTTCGCTGAACAGCTGTAGACCGTCCATCTCATCCATCCGCAGGTCGCTGACCACCAGATCCACTTTATCACGGCCCAGAATGCGCAGCGCCTCCGGCCCGCTCTCGGCGGTCAGCACGCTGTATCCTTCACTCATCAGACGCATGCCTAACAGTTTCAGCAGCCCCGGATCGTCGTCCACTAACAGCAGGCGGGCAGGTTTACGGATCGTCATGAATCACCTCCGGGACTTTACCACCTCCGTGCCCGGCGTCCGAGCTGAAATTCCCGCCGGGTTTACGGCTGGAGAGCTGGCGCTCGATATCGGTGAGATTCTCCAGCTTGCGGGTCGTCAGTTCGAGCTGGCTGCGTAATTCAATTTCCTGCTGGCGCAACGTCTCCAGTTCCGCATCGTTTGACTGCTGCAGCCTGGCGTAGCGGGAGCGCTCGTCAATCAGTTGGAGCTGTCGGCCCTGAGCATCGCGCCAGAGTTGATAGAGCGGACGAACCTGTGCGGCAATTTGCGGGCTAAAGGTATCCAGGCTGGCCACCAGATCCCGACGTTCATTGGGCGTAATTTTGGCATCAGCCAGTAAAATGCCGCGTTTAAAGGCATCCTGCCAGCTGTCGGCGTTATGCAGCCGGGCTTGCGCCCGCGCCTGCACCGGCGCAAGCCGAGCCGCGCAGTCAATTCCCCGCAGCCAGTAGAGCGGGTTTTTATCGCTGGCCTCGCTTTGCAGGTTCCAGATGTCGGCGCACTCTACCGAAAGAAAATCGGCGACCTGGTGCTGCGGCAGCGCGGAGAGCGCACTGCCATCAGCAGTGTGTGGTGATGAAGAGGCGGAACATCCCGCCAGCGCCAGGCAGGAAACGCCTGACAGCAGCCATCCCCTGAGGGGACGAACAAATGCGAAGAAGTGGGACATATTCACCCGATAGTTATACGTTATTTTTTCCAGACTCGGCGATGGGGAGCGTGATGCGAAAACAGATTAGCTCCGATTTATCATCAACCAGGCTCAGCTCGCCCTGCATTTGCCGTACGCAGTCACGGGCAATGCTCAGCCCCAGACCGCTGCCTTTTACCGCCCCTTTACGCTGGTGGCTTCCCTGATAAAAAGGCTCAAAAATCATATTTCTCTCTGCGGACGGGATCGGCTCGCCATCGTTAATGACATCAATGCGTACCTGCCCGCCGTGCCGATAGCTATGGATTCGAATGTTACCGGATTCAGCACCATAGTGCACCGCATTGGAGTAGAGATTATCCAGTACGCTCACCAACAGAGCGGGCTCCGCTTCGCAAAAACGTTCGCTGAGCACCAGTTCGGTATGCATCATTTTAGCTCTTGCTGGCAGGCTATGAGCGGAAACCACATTTTCCACCAGTTCGGTCAGATTTACCGTCTCGCGCGCAATCGGGCCATCGGCCTGTTTACGGTTGTAGTCCAGCAAATGCTCAATCAGCTTTTGCAGGTTGCGGCTGCTGTTATCCAGAATCTCGACAATCTCCTGCTGTTCGGGCGTCAGTGGCCCGGCCACGCGGTCAGCAAGCAGTTCCGTCCCTTCGCGCATGCTGGCCAGCGGCGTTTTCAGCTCATGGGAAAGATGACGAAGGAACTGATGACGCTGGGATTCCAGCCAGGCAAGGCGTTCGCTCAGCCAGATAATGCGTTTGCCGACGGAGCGCAGCTCGCGCGGGCCGGTAAACAGCGCGGCGTCGTCCAGCGATTTCCCCTCCCCCAGTCGGTTGATCATTCTTTCAATGCCCTTCACCGGGCCGATAATCATGCGGGTGAAAAGCAGCACCAGCGCCAGGCTGAGCAAAAACAGCACCAGCGCTTGCCAGCCGAAGAACTGGCCACGCTCGGCAATTTCCTGCTGCAGTTGCTGCCCGCGCGAATAGACCACCGTCCGGGTTGCCTGGACCATGTCGCTATTGGCGGAGGCAAAAGCTTCCAGACTGGCGGCTGACTTCGCCGCCGGACCGCTATTTTTACATTGAAGCTCGGCCAGATCGTCGAGCTCCTGACGCAGCGCCTGCCAGATTTTCTCATCGGGCAGCACGCTGGCATGCGCATCGAGCATTTCGCTATAGCGTTGACGTTGATTTTGGTAGACCCGCGCCAGCGTCGGGTCATCCAGCACGCAATACTGCCGGTAGCTGCGTTCCATCTCCAGCGAAGCGTTAATCATTGCTTCGCTGCGGCGGGCGTCGATAAGGGTGGTACGGTTGATATGCGCCGCCTGCGCGCTCAGCGCGTTAAGGCTTTGCCACGCCTGCCATGCCAGCACCAGCAACGGAAGCAGGATCAGCACGAAGGATAGCGTGACCAGTTGACGCAGAGAACGGGGAAAAAGGGAGAGTCGCTTCAAGGATATTGTCTCAATCATTAGCCCATTACGATGCTAACTGAGGACGCAATAAACATCTACGCCAGAAACGATAAAGCCAGGCTACGGAAGCCTGGCTTTATTAAGAAATGAGGCGGTGCCTTACTCGACGTTTCGTCCGATGACTGATAAAGCAGAGCTGTTATCAGGAGTTGGACGGCAGGCACCTGTTTGTGCATCATTCGAAGTTTATGTAGCGCGTCCCGGAGGGGCTGACATAAGGAGGTGAATGAGCCACTGGATATAATTATGCACGAACTATGCCATATTGCAAAACAATTTATTAACACAATGAAATATAGTATTTTTTTACCATTCAGGCGCGGTAAGGATTATGTTCGCTCTTTGCGCAAAGTGTCGTTAATTAGCGACGCCAGATAAGTGATTTATTTATACTATTTCAAATCAGAAACTTAAGTGTCACCTTTTGACGACATCGCTATAGCGCGTTTGTCGGCGATCCCCGACACCTTTTGCTGATGCCCCTCACAAACCCATGAAAAAGCCCTCTGCGTTAGCAGAAGGCTCAATTTCATTTTTGAACGGACTTTAGCCCAGATGTTTACGCGCGTTGCGGAAAATACGCATCCACGGACTGTCTTCGCCCCAGTTTTCCGGGTGCCAGGAGTTCGACACTGTACGGAAAACGCGCTCCGGGTGCGGCATCATGATGGTAGCGCGCCCGCTTTCGCTGGTTACCGCAGTGATACCGTTTGGCGAACCGTTCGGGTTAGACGGATAATTTTCCGTAACCTTGCCGAAGTTATCGACGAAGCGCAGCGCCACCAGACCTTTGCTCTCAAGCTGAGCCAGATGCACGCCATCACGGACTTCCACTTGCCCTTCTCCGTGAGATACGGCAATCGGCATCATAGACCCCACCATCCCCTCCAGCAACAGCGACGGACTCTGCGTCACTTCAACCAGGCTGAAGCGCGCTTCAAAGCGATCGGACTGGTTACGTACAAAGCGCGGCCACAGGTCGCTGCCAGGGATCAGCTCGCGCAGGTTAGACATCATCTGGCAGCCGTTGCACACCCCCAACGCCAGGGTCTGTGGACGATGGAAGAAGGTAGCAAACTCGTCGCGAACGCGCTCATTAAACAGGATCGATTTCGCCCAGCCCTCACCCGCACCTAAAACGTCACCGTAGGAGAAGCCGCCGCAAGCCACCAGCGCCTGGAAGTCAGCAAGACCGGTACGACCCGCCAGCAAGTCGCTCATATGTACATCAATGGCATCAAAGCCAGCACGATGGAACGCTGCCGCCATTTCTACATGGGAGTTCACGCCCTGCTCGCGCAGCACCGCAACCTTTGGACGCGCGCCAGTGGCAATATAAGGCGCAGAGATATCCTCATTGATATCGAAGGAGAGCTTCACGTTGAGGCCCGGATCGGCATCATTAGCTTTCGCATTGTGCTCCTGGTCGGCGCACTCCGGATTATCGCGCAGACGCTGCATTTGCCAGGTCGTTTCTGCCCACCACATACGCAGCGTTGTGCGGCTTTCGCTGAATACCGGATGACCATCAGCTTCGATAACAAAGCGATCGCCCATCGCTGCCTGGCCAAGATAGTGAACGCAATCCGCCAGACCATGCGCGGTCAGCAGTGCTTCCACCGCCTGACGTTCGGCGGCACGAACCTGAATCACGCCCCCAAGCTCTTCGTTAAACAGTGCGGCCAGACGATCCTCGCCGAGCGCGGCGATATCAACCTTGACGCCGCAGTGGCCGGCAAAGGCCATTTCGGCCAGCGTCACCAGCAGGCCGCCGTCGGAACGATCATGCCACGCCAACAGCTTGCCTTCTGCAACCAGCACCTGCATTGCGTCCCAGAAGCCTTTCAGTTGAGCGACATCGCGAACGTCTGCGGTGACATCGCCAAGCTGACGGTAAACCTGCGCCAGCGCGGTCGCGCCCAGCGCATTGTTCCCCTTACCTAAATCAATCAGCAGCAGGGCGTTGTCTTCGGTGGAGAGCTGGGGAGTTACGGTGCGGCGCACATCTTCCACGCGGGCAAAAGCAGAAATCACCAGCGACAGTGGAGAAGTCATCTCGCGCTGTTCAGTGCCTTCCTGCCAGCGGGTTTTCATCGACATGGAGTCTTTGCCCACCGGAATAGTCAGTCCCAGGGCCGGACATAGCTCTTCGCCAACCGCTTTTACCGCTTCATATAAACCGGCGTCTTCG
>DASYFN010000101.1:0-50477 GCA_036498385.1 Klebsiella sp. | reverse complement strand
CTCGCGTGGTTTAAATCCCGCAATCGCGCTGGCCAGTTGGCCGTCTGCTGCAAAATCGTCGATCACATTACCCCCTGGTTATTTGGACAGTGATTATGTCAGGGTGGCGTGGTTTTCGCCAGTGCAGGTAGTGACGCAGGCAGGGCAAGATCATACTTTGAGTGAACATAATCATGTTCAGGTGATCATAAACTATCTCAATAAATGAACGAGTTAGCTTTATACGTTTTATCGACCACTTCAGCGCGCTGGACGACCCACGCAAAGATATCAACATCAGGTACGACTTCCTGGACATTGTTTTTCTTACCGTTTGTGCCGTGGTCTCTGGCGCTGAAGGCTGGAAAGATATCAAGCAGTTTGGCGATGAGAAAATCGAGTGGTTACGCCAGTACAGGGCTTACCAGCACGGTATACCGGTCGATGACACAATCGCCCGACTCATCAGAGCGATAGAGCCGGAAAAAATGAACCTCCCTGACATGGTTAAGAATCCTTTCGGGAATGTGTCACCTACACGAAATACCAGTCTGCCGCTGGACTGTGGTGTTGAGATTATTTCGTCTCCGTTATCGAGCATACTGCCAACCAGTGCCGCAGATTCGCCTTGCATAATACGCGCAACACCAATTTAACTTAAGTATGCGTTTGCCCTGGTGACGCAGGTGAAACATTATGGCAGTCTTGCCGCAGCTTGATGAACCGGAACATAGAGGAAATTAAAATGACAATTACGCGTATTGATGCCGAAGCCCGCTGGTCTGACGTTGTTATTCACAACCAGACGCTGTACTACACCGGCGTACCGTCTAACCTGGATGCTGACGCCTGTGCACAAACCTCCGATACTCTGGCGCAGATCGACGCAGTACTGGAGAAACAGGGCAGCAGCAAGGCGCGTATTCTTGATGCCACTATTTTCCTCGCCGACAGTGCCGACTTTGCGGCGATGAATCAGGCGTGGGATGCGTGGGTCGTCGCCGGTCATGCCCCGGTACGCTGTACGGTACAGGCGAAACTGATGAACCCGAAGTTTAAAGTCGAGATTAAAATCATCGCCGCCGTGTAAGACAGCCGTGGCCCCGTAGCCCGGGCAAGCGTAGCGCCGCCCGGGAAGAAGCCGCGCCAAAGCCGCTATCCGGCGCATTCCCCGGATAGCGGCTTAAACGCCTTATCCGGGCTACATATCAGGTAGCCCGACCAAGCGCAGCGCCGCCAGGGAGGCTCGAGGCACTGTTCTATCAGCCCGGACACCACATCAGTTGTTCCTTTAACTGCAATGTCTCCTGCGGTATACATTTCAGCGCTTCACGATAGCTGGCGGATTGCTTTGCATAGCCCCGCACTGATTGCAGGAGTACTCGCAGCGCGCTATCCCACACAATCCCCTGCAGGTCACTGTACGGCCAGAGTTCTGGTTCACGGATAAACGGCACCAGATAGTCAATTCCCTGCTTCACCCCTCGCCCGTCGCGAATGGTATTCCAGCGATCGAACTCAACGTGCTCGGCGTAGCGGTTGAGCAGCAAATGCGCCTCCAGGTTAAACAGCGAATAGTGGAACGGGATGGTGCGTTCCAGCTCCATCGTCTGCCTGCCGTCCTGGTCAATCTGCGCCGCCATACGCTGGGTGATCCCCTGTTCGATGATCCGCGCCGCCAGCCCTTTATCGCCGTAGAATAGCGCGTTCACCGTCCGCTGGGCGTCGTACCAGGTACCGTGGTTATTGTGCCAGACGTACTCTGAGTGACCGATTTCGCTGTAGTACATCCAGTGGTTAAAGTCGCGGAACCACTGGTGCAGGCCGATAATATCGTCGGTATCAAGCACGCTCGCCGGGTTAATCAAACCGATGGTGTCCACCACCATCCACATTAAGCGAGTGTCAATAAGCCCGGTTCCCCGACCAGAAACAATCCCCGGGATCGCCTGGCCATAGTTCAGATGCGGGTTCATCCGCGTGTCGGCATCAAGGAACCAGCAGCGGATCTGCACCGCCGCCGCCTGCGCGTACTGGCGCTGGCCGGTGAAGTACCACGCCAGCCCCAGCGTCAGGCAGCGTTCGCACATGCGGATAATACGCGAGGTATCGGTGTCGTTGTTTTCACACTGCGGATTAATATGCCCGTCGCGGCGAATATAGGGCAACCCATTTGGCCGCCGAGGGTTAGGCCACCAGTAGGTACCCAGACTGTAATAATCGTGCGCGTCACCGCTTGCCGGACGCAGTTTTTTATGTACCACACTCTCCGGAGCTTCGCGACGCAGGATATCAGCCTCCGATATCAGCTTGCTTAGCGCCAGTTGCAGAGGCGAGAACGGCTGTTTTAAGCCCGCTCGGGCGTTTTCCAGGCAGGCTTCGTCGAGGGTGTACAGCTTCATCGCCACCTTAATTCCCCTCCTGGCACGCTATGCGCTGGCCGCTTTGCCCATCGAACAGGTGCACGCCGGAGAGCTTCGGCTGCAGCCAGATATTGTCACCCTCTTTCACTGCCAGGCGCTGTTTGAAAACCGAAGTAAACGCCCCACCGCCAGTATCACAAAACAGTTGCATATCCGAACCGGTGTTCTCCACCGCTGTCACCTTCGCCGCCAGCGCATCGTCACGCGCTTCATGGACCACGTTGACTTGCTCAGGGCGAATGGCATACACCACTTGTTGACCGTCAGTCACCTGTAGCCCGGTGGGCAAAGCCAGTAGCGAGCCATCTTTCAGACGCAGGCTGGTCGCGCTGCCGCTCAATACCACGCCCCCCGGCAGTTGGTTAATCTCCGGCGAACCGATGAATCCGGCGACAAACAGATTCGCTGGCCGGTCATACAGATCCAGTGGCGTACCCGCTTGCTCGATGCGCCCATCGCGCAGGACGACGATCATCTGTCCCATGGTCATGGCTTCAATCTGATCGTGAGTGACGTACACCGAGGTCGTTTTCAGTCGACGATGCAGTTCGCGAATTTCGCCGCGCACCTGGGTACGCAGCTTGGCGTCAAGGTTTGAGAGCGGTTCGTCAAACAAAAACACCTGCGGTTTACGCACAATCGCACGCCCCATCGCCACACGCTGACGCTGACCACCGGAGAGATCCTTTGGTAAACGCTCCAGCAGTGGTTCCAGACCCAGCAGCGCAGCGGCTTCATTAACCTTCCGGTTAATCTCCGCTTTCGGCAGGCGCGCCATCTTCAGGGCAAAACCCATATTTTCGCGTACCGTCATTTGCGGGTAGAGCGCATAGCTCTGGAACACCATCGCAATGTCGCGCAGTTTCGGTTCCACCTCGGTGACGTTGCGTTCGTTGATATGCACCTCGCCGCCAGAGATCTCCTCCAGGCCAGCGATCATACGCAGCAGTGTTGACTTCCCACAGCCGCTGGGCCCGACAAGAACGCAGAACTCACCGTCCGGGATAGTCAGCGACACATCTTTAATGACATGCGCATCACCATATGATTTACGCACGCTATTCAGTACAACAGATCCCATTGGTAACTCCTTATCCCTTGACCGCGCCGGACATAATCCCGCGATTAAAATGTTTTTGCAGACCCAGATAGACGATGATGCTGGGCAGCATCGCCAGCAATGTAATGGCGATAAAAATGTTCGGCGTGATGCTCTCATCAGTACGCAGCGTGCCGAGGATCACCGGGATGGTGTTCAGGCTGTCCTGGTTGACCACAATCAGCGGCAGCAGGTACTGGTCCCAAATCATAATGAAGCCGAACGTCACTACCGTGCCGAGCGCCGGTTTCACCAGCGGCAGGATCACGTGGAAGAAAATCTGCCATTCATTAGCGCCGTCAATTCGCGCTGCCTCTTCCAGCTCTTTCGGAATTGCTGACATAAATTCGGTCAGGACAAAGATAGAGAACGCCCAACCGACGACCGGCAAAATCATCCCGAGGTAGCTGTTGTAGAGCGAGGCATCGATCAGCGGTAGCCGCCAGTTGATAATCATGTACAGCGGAATGGCGATAACCTCTTCCGGCAGCATCATGGTGGACAAAATCACCAGGCTCACCAGCGCCACGCCGCGAAACTTTTTCCGCGCCAGGGCATACGCCGCCAGCGCGCTGACCGACACCTGCAGAACGGTGCCGAAGAACACCACCAGGATTGAGTTCAGCAGATACTGCCAGACGCCGATATCCATCCACGCAAAGATGAAGTTTTCAAACGAGAACTGATTCGGCCAGGCCAGCAGCTCACCCGGCTTCACTGGCGCACCGCTGAATGCCGTGGCGACGATGCCCCAGAATGGCCCGACAAAGACAAGCAGCAGCAGCGCATAGATGCACCAGCGTCCTGCTGTATCCCAACGTTTACTTAACATCGCGGCTCCTTAGTAACGGGCGATACGTTTTTTCAGCGTCAGATGACAGATGGTTAAGAAAACCGTGAAGGTGAACAGCAGAAACGACACCGCCGAGGCGTAGCCATAGTCAAACTGTTCAAAACCCAGCTTGTAGATGTGGGTCATAACCATTTCGGTGGCATTAGACGGCCCTCCGCCGGTGGTGGCGTACACCTCGGCAAATACGCGGAAGCCACGGATAAAGGAGAGCATTAACACCACCGAAAGCGCCGGGATCATGCCAGGCAGCGTGACGTAGCGCAGGCGGTTCCACCAGTTGGCACCGTCGACATTCGCCGCGTCGTACAGGTCGCGGCTGATCCCTGCCAGACCGGCAATAAAGATCACCATGTTGTAGGGCACCGCTTTCCAGATATGCAGCAGCATGATAACCCCCAGCGCCTGGTCGGAACTGGCAAGGAAACCCTGATCGGCCACACCAAACCAACTGAGAATGTGGTTAACCACACCGTTTGGCGTCGGATTAAACAAAATGCGCCACATTTCGGCGACGATTGCCGCACTGGTGACCGCCGGTAAAAAGATGGCGGTGCGAATAAAGCGCAGATGGCGCGCCGGACCTTCCAGCAGCATGGCGAGGAAGAACGCCAGGATGGCCGCAGCGAACATCGTCACCACCACATACAGCAGGGTATTTACCACCGCCGCGTGCAGCTCTGCATCGGCAAAAGCGCGGCTGAAGTTATCGAATCCGACCCACTCGTTTGGCTGATTAAAGTTGACCTTGTAAAAGCTCATCACCAGACCCTGAATCATTGGGATGAACTTAAACCAGCTAAAAATAATCAGCGCAGGGGCTAGAAACAACCAGGGGATCAGCGCCCGTTTACGCTTTGCGCTCAGCCATCCGGTCGAATCAGGCGAAGCGGCCTGCTTTAACGGCGAGGACTTCGTCTCATGCAGGGTCATAACTCGTTTCCTCAGTTAGCCAGCACATTTTGTTTTTTCAACTCAGCGTTAACCTTGCCGTCGATAGTCTTCAGTTCAGCGGCGATGTCGCTGCTGCAATCGGCAAAAATACGGTTAAAACCGTCAGCGGTCACCTGACGCACCGGCGTCCAGTTGGGAATTTGCGGCACGTAGCGTCCCTGTTCGTTGTAAAGTCTGGCGAAAGTTTCCCAGCGCGCGTCCTGATAAACGGCTTTGACGTCGACGTTCTTATTCACTGGCAGACGCACTACCGGAATATGCTGGCTGCCTTTACCCATGCCGATCTCCTGACCTTCCTGGGAGATCATAAATTCAATGAACTGGCGCGCCGCCTCTTTTTGTTTACTGCTCTTCATCATAAAGACCGTGGTGCCCTCCGCGAGAGTGGCTTCCCCTTTTGGCCCCACCACCGGCACCACTTCAAAGTTGTCTTTACCGGGGTCTTTATCGAACAGCGCGATATGGTACGGGCCGCTGAAGAACATGCCGCTTTGCCCGGAGCGGAAGGAGGGAATAACGTCGGCGGTGGTGGCGTTAATCGCGCCCGGCTGGGTGACTTTGTCGCACATCATGGTGCGTATAAAGGTCATCGCCTGAGCCACTTCCGGCGTATTGAGCGAGGCGCTGAATTTTCCGCTCTCTTCTTTAACGAAATCGCCACCCGCCTGCCAGATAAAGCTGCTCATAAACCAGCTGGCGTAGCCGCGCGTCGTGGAGGCGGGAACGATAAAGCC
Source organism: Klebsiella sp. (assembly GCA_036498385.1). GTDB lineage: Bacteria > Pseudomonadota > Gammaproteobacteria > Enterobacterales > Enterobacteriaceae > Klebsiella. The sequence goes on along the minus strand of DASYFN010000101.1, from coordinate 44,438 downwards.
GTAGGTATCATTTTTACCGTTACCGTCGGGGTCCTGGGTGGTGAAGGCTTTCGCCAGGGTCTGGATATCAGACCAGCTCTCAGGCTGCGGCAGTCCTAGTTTTTCACGCCAGTCTTTACGCACGAACAGAGCAAAGGTTTGTGCCGAAGTCGGCACACCGTAATACTTGCCGTCGATATAACGGGTACTCTTCCACGCCGTTTGATACAACTGGTCGCCGCCCGCGATCGCCTGCGGGTCAATTTCATCGACAATACCCAGTTGAATAAACTGCCCCAGAGAAGCCGCATCGTTAAAAATCAGGTCGGGTAAGGCGTTACCCGCCGTAGCGCGCGCCAGACGCTGTTCAAAGTCAGTAGTGGCGTTGAAATACTCAATTTTGATACCGGTTTTTGCTTCAAACTTCTCCGCCTCTTGCTTGTAAATATTTTTCGAGTCGTTGCTGGCGCGGATCCAGACATTGAGAGTAGTGGCGGCATAGCTTTGGCTCACGCCGAGCCCGAGTGCGGTAAGAAGTAATAATGAACGTAATTTATTCGCAGACATGATTGCATATCCTTTATTGTAGGGCGCAAAGGTAATTAAATTTTCAATTTATACACAGCAAGAAATTTAAATGTCGCTCAAGCGTTAAAACAACTGACGCAAGAAATATTTCATTCATTAGATAGAAATGTATTTCCCAATACAACCACACTAAAAAGAAATTATGTTTCAAAAATCAGAAAATAGAGGTAGATCACATGAGGAAGTGACAAAAAAAGTGACAAAAAATAAATAACACTAAAAATCAACATGTTATAAATTTAATAATTTTATTTAAACATTCAAAAAATATAGAAAAACGCTAAATTTTGTGATGTACACGGCATTAAAACCGTTATTATTTATCCATAACGATAAATTTGATGAGTATCACAAAAAAAATCACTTTGTCTTTTACACTGCACGCCATCATATATTCAAATATATCAAGTTTAATTAAAGCGCCTGTTTTATGCGTCATTTAAATACGCGACAGATATAATTTCGTCGTTATCTTTTGTCATATTTGCAGAAGGGTTATCACTATGAACTCAATACCTCACCGGGGTTTGTTATGCGTTGCGCTGTGCACCGGCCTTAGTGCCTCCCTGTATGCCGCCGAGCCGTACACGCTTGACGGAAAAGATTTGGCCTTTAGCCACCAGCAGATCACCGCTCAAGATCCGCTGTTTATTCAGGCGCAAGCGGCCTTGCTGAAAAAAGCCGATCTGGCGCTCAAACACCCGTTATTCTCGGTAATGGACAAAACCCTGGTCGCCGCCAGCGGTAATAAACACGACTACTACAGCTTCCCGCCGTACTGGTGGCCAAATCCTGATACCAAAGACGGGCTACCGTATATTCGCAAAGATGGGCAAACCAACCCGGACGCCAATAGCGATGCTACCGATAAAAACCGGCTAGTGAAAATGAGTAATGATGTGTCAATGCTGGCGCTGGCGTGGTACTTCTCCCACGACGATCGTTACGCGCAAAAAGCGGTTGCGCAGTTGAAAACCTGGTTCCTTGATCCAAAGACGCGTATGACCCCCAATCTGCAATACGCCCAGGCCATTCCCGGTATTAATACCGGACGCGGTATCGGCATTATTGATAGCCGTGCGCTGGTTGAGGTGGTTGACGCTATCGCCCTGCTGCAATCCTCAGATGCGCTGAGCGAAAAGGATGTTAATGCATTGAAGCAGTGGTTTGGTGAGTATTATCACTGGATGACCACCAGCCAGAACGGTTTCGAAGAAGATAACTGGCACAATAACCACGGCAGCTATTTTGATATGCAGGCCGCTACCTTCGCCCTTTTTAGCGGTAAAACTGACGAGGCAAAACAGCGCCTGTACATCACTCAATTGCGGCGCATTGCCGGGCAATTTGATATCGAAGGCCGCCAGATGGGTGAGCTGGAGCGCACTCGCCCGTGGCACTACAGCAATTTCAATCTTGAAGCCTATAACCGTCTCGGGCGACTGGGCGAAAAAGTGGGTGTTGATATCTGGAATTTCACCCTTGACGGCCATAGTCTGCGCAAAGGCTATCAGTACATCGCCGGGTTTATAAACAGCGATACCCCGTGGCCATGGAAAGATATCGATAAAATGAATGACAAGAAAGCGCTGCGCAATATCGCCACCGCCGCCCACGCCTGGCCGGAAGATCCGCTGTTTCTCGACAAAGCACAGTGGTTACGAGCGAAATACCCCGACGATATCACCACGCTCATTGCTCCGCTTTCCCCATCGTCAGAGGTCAGGGATAACCGCTAATGAAACAATTTTCTGGGCTCTGGCCCGACATTGCCAGACGTGCAGCCGGCAATAGCGGTCTGCTTGAACGGCTGGTGCAGGATGCGCAACCGCGACTTAATGCAGCGGTACTCATCCCACAAACAGGGATCGCCAGTTGGAACCTCTACTATTTTTGCCCACATCACGGCGTGCGGTTAACGTGGCAGGCGCATATGCCTCACCAGCACACCTGCCCGGTCGATGGCGAAATTTTTAGCGGTGAGCCGTGGGACAGTGCCTGGTGGCGCGAAATGAACGGCCGTAATGCCAGCGCATGCCAGCAGCTTGGCCTGATATGGCGCCTGACCGGCGAAACGGCATATCGCGATAAAGTTCGCACGCTGCTGATGGGCTACGCGGACGTTTATCCCGGCTATGAAGTTCACGGTGATATTCCCAACAACGGTCCGGGTAAAATGAACGCCCAGACGCTGTGCGAAGCCAACTGCATTCTGGAGATGGCGCTGGGTTATGACTTTATTCGCGACAGCCTGACGCCTGGCGAACAGTTGCACATCAGTGAAAATCTGTTGCGCTGTGCGGCAACGTTTCTGCGCGAACATCGCACTGCGCAGATTCATAATCACGAAGTTAAAATCAGCGCGGCGCTTGGCGTTCTCGGTTTCATCCTTGAAGATGAAAGTCTGCTGGAGTTTGCCGTTAACCAGCCGTATGGCTTGCGCTGGCAACTGGAAAATGGCCTGCTGGCGGAGGGGCTATGGTTTGAAGGTTCTGTTCACTATCACTACTACGCGCTGCAGGGCTTCTTTGCCTTTGAGAAGCTGGCGCGCGGCACCCGCTGGAGCCTGCTTAATGGCCCATGGTATGAGCCGATGCTGAAATTCCCGCTGTCGCTGCTGCTGCCTGACGGTACCTTCCCTCGACTCAACGACTGCCTCGCCGGACAGGAGAAACTGCAACACCGGGATCTGTATGAGTTCGCCTGGTTTATCTGGCGTGACCCGCTGTACGCCGCCGTGCTGCAGTTTACCGACACGGAACCTGGTGAGCGTGAAACTTTGCTGTGGCGCAACCAGCCGCTGCCTGAAACGCCGCAGACGCTTATCCCACAACAGTCACTGTTTGCACCCGGCGCGGGGCTCACTCTCTGGCGACGACCACAGCAGGCGCTGCTGATTAAGCACAGCCCGTGGGGAGGCGAGCACGACCATTATGACAGACTGGGGCTGATGCTCTGGCATCGCAACGGCTGGCTGCTAACGGACATGGGCACAACCGGCTATGGGGCGAAAATGCACTACGACTATTATAAAAACAGCGCCACCCACAATACGCTTTGCATAAATCAGAGCAACCAGCCTCCGGCCAGTCCTGAGGTGTCAGGCTGGCATATGGATAGCGACTCTCTGTGGCTGGATAGCGAGGTGGATTGGGGCAAGCCGCCGCCGGAGCTAAACAGCCATAGCCGCGTCGAGTGGGACGCTGCGGCCTGGCGAGAGGTGCGCTTTCGTCGCCGCATGCTGTGGCTTGAAGATGTGCTGATTGATCTGTCCACCGTGGAGAACCCGCATCGTCAGCAGCTCGACTGGACGCTGCACCTGGCAGCGCAGGCGCTGGATCAGAGCGGCACGCCGCAGCGTTTTTCGCTCAGCGGACCGCTGCGGCATATGGCCAATGCAACCATGACACCGCTGAGCGGTTGTCAGCCGCGCCACTTTGCGCGCGACGGCGATACCGTTGCGCTCTGGCTGTCTGGTGAGGGTGAACTCTGGCAAGGGCTGGCGCCCGATAACCCGGCGATTGGCGATCTCAGCTATGTGGTGATGCGCAATCATCTGCCGCAGGCGCGTTTTGTCTGCCTGTGGGATCTGGCAAGCAGCGCACCGTTGACGGAAGTCAACGTGCATCATACGCCAGTCGGTACGCAAATTACCTTCTGGCGCGGCGATGGCGTGACGCACGTGACGCTGTACGACGATCCGGGGAAACGACCTGATGTGATCCTTCCGTTCGCAGAAAGCGGCATCTAATCTCAATACATGGGGGAAGTTTACTCGTCTTCATCCTCAAAGCGCGCCACAATCCGATCGCCGGTATGCGAGGCGCGCAGTTCATCTGCTACTAAAGCAATAGCCTGGCCGCTGCTCATCCCCTGAGACATCAGCTCCTGAATTCGTTCTACTGCTTTTTGCTGTTGCTCATGGCTCAGCGAAGGTAAACCTGCAAACATCACTCACTCCTGCTACATTGTGGGGCGCCATTATTTCACGCCGTCCTCTTATACACTAATGGACGGGAAAGATCAGGATCGATGAAGATGTTGTCTCCCGCTATTATTTCCTTGCCCTGGCGCCCGGATGCCGCTGAATACTATTTTTGCCCATTAAGTTCCCGGCCCTGGGCAATGCTGCTGCATTCCGGTTTTGCCGAACATCCGCATAATCGTTTTGACATTATTGTCGCCCGGCCGTGCGCAACACTGGTGACTCGCGGTCAAATTACGACAATAAACGAGGGGGAAACCGTTTCAACCTCTTCCGCCGATCCGCTTACGCTTGTGCATCAGCAACTGACGCGCTGTAATCTGCAACCGCAGGCTCACCCGCATCTGCCGTTTCTCGGCGGCGCCCTGGGGCTGTTCGGCTACGATCTGGGTCGCCGTTTTGAAACTCTACCCGCGCAGGCCGACGCGGATATCGGCCTGCCGGATATGGCGGTAGGCATTTATGACTGGGCATTAATTGTCGATCATCAACGTCAGGAAGTGGCGTTATTCAGCTATGACGATCCGCAGGCACGCCTGGCGTGGCTGGAAGCGCAAGCTGCGCCAGGCGCTGCCCCTTTCGCCCTGACTTCAGCGTGGCGCTCAAATATGAGCCGCGAGGAGTATGGCGAGAAGTTCCGCCAGATTCAGGCTTATCTGCACAGCGGCGACTGCTATCAGGTCAACCTGGCGCAGCGGTTTACGGCGAGCTATCGTGGGGATGAGTGGCAGGCCTTCCGTCAGCTTAACCGCGTCAATCGCGCCCCGTTTAGTGCCTTTATTCGCCTGCAGGAAGGCGCAATATTAAGCCTGTCGCCCGAGCGTTTTATTCAGCTCCGGCAAGGCGAAATTGAGACCCGCCCCATCAAGGGGACGTTACCAAGGTTGGCCGATCCTGAACAGGATAAACAGCAGGCGCAAAAGCTGGCGAATTCGCCAAAAGACCGCGCCGAAAATCTGATGATCGTCGATTTAATGCGTAACGATATTGGCCGGGTTGCCGTCCCCGGTAGCGTTCGCGTACCTGAGCTGTTTGTGGTGGAACCCTTCCCTGCCGTGCATCATCTGGTTAGCACCGTTACCGCCACACTGCCCGCCCATCTGCACGCCACCGACCTGCTGCGCGCAGCCTTTCCTGGAGGCTCAATCACCGGCGCGCCAAAGGTCAGAGCGATGGAGATAATCGATGAGCTGGAGCCGCAGCGGCGCAACGCATGGTGCGGTAGCATCGGCTATCTCAGCTTCTGCGGCAATATGGATACCAGCATTACCATCCGTACGCTGACAGCCTGGCAGGGGCAGCTCTACTGCTCCGCCGGAGGCGGAATTGTGGCCGATAGCGAAGAAGCGGCGGAATATCAGGAAACTTTTGATAAAGTTAATCGTATCCTGCATCAACTGGAGGAGCCAGAACATGGCGAACCACGCCCTCGAACTTGACGATTTCCTTTCACGTTTTCAGCTTCTGCGCCCGCAACCCACGCGCAACGCGCTCAATCAACGTCAGGCTGCGGTGCTGGTACCGATTGTTCGTCGCCCGCAGCCAGGCCTGCTGCTGACCCAGCGTTCGCCGTTGATGCGTAAGCATGCGGGTCAGGTCGCCTTCCCCGGCGGCGCAGTGGATCACAGCGATACAACACTGATTGCCGCCGCGCTGCGCGAGGCGCAGGAAGAGGTGGCGATCCCGCCTGAGTCGGTTGAGGTTATCGGCGTTCTGCCGCCAGTCGATAGTGTGACCGGCTTTCAGGTCACCCCGGTGGTGGGCATTATTCCACCTGATCTGCACTATCACGCCAGCCAGGATGAAGTCGCGGCGGTCTTCGAAATGCCGCTGGCCGAAGCGCTGCGTCTTGGGCGCTATCATCCGCTGGATATCCATCGCCGCGGCAATTCGCATCGTGTCTGGCTATCCTGGTATCAGCATTATTTTGTCTGGGGGATGACCGCTGGCATTATTCGCGAGCTGGCGCTACAGATAGGCTCCCGCCCTTAGCGCTACTGAAACTGAGACGACGTTCTCAGCATGAGTAAATCCATGGTTATCCATTAGTTTAATTCATGTGAATACTTTAGCCGATGGTCCGGTTCCCTCTTACACTATGCGCAGTGATTACATCGTTGTCGCACTGCGGCAACTCGGTCAGGAGTGTTAGCGTGATTAGTATATTCGACATGTTTAAGGTGGGGATCGGTCCATCATCGTCCCATACTGTAGGGCCAATGAAGGCTGGTAAACAGTTCGTCGATGACCTGGTCGAAAAGGGATTGCTTAATGAAGTGACTCGCGTGGCGGTTGACGTCTACGGCTCACTATCATTAACCGGCAAAGGCCACCATACGGATATCGCCATTATTATGGGGCTGGCGGGCAATCAGCCCGATACGGTCAATATTGACGCGATACCGGCATTTATTCGCGACGTTGAAACGCGCGAACGCCTGCTGCTGGCGCAGGGGCAGCATGAAGTCGATTTCCCGCAAAATGACGGCATGCGTTTTCGTAGCGACAACCTGCCGCTGCATGAAAACGGCATGACCATTCATGCCTGGGCTGGCGAGAAAGAAATCTACAGCAAAACCTATTACTCCATCGGCGGCGGTTTTATCGTCGATGAAGAGCATTTCGGTAAAGAGAGCGCCAGCGAACTCCCCGTACCCCATCCGTTTAAATCCGCCCAGGAGATACTGGGCTATTGCAGAGAGACCGGTATGTCGCTCTCCGGTATGGTGATGCAGAATGAGCTGGCGCTGCACAGCAAAAAAGAGATTGAAGACTATTTTGCCAATATCTGGCAGACCATGCGCGCCTGCATCGATCGCGGGATAAACACTGAAGGCGTACTGCCTGGCCCGCTGCGCGTTCCTCGTCGCGCCTCAGCGCTGCGGCGGATGCTGGTTGCCAGCGATAAACTCTCAAACGACCCGATGAACGTGGTGGACTGGGTCAATATGTTTGCGCTGGCGGTCAATGAAGAAAATGCTGCCGGTGGGCGGGTGGTGACGGCCCCTACTAACGGCGCCTGTGGCATCGTTCCGGCGGTGCTGGCTTACTATGACCACTTTATCGAGTCCGTCAGCCCGGATATCTATATTCGCTACTTCCTGGCGTCGGGGGCTATCGGCGCACTCTACAAAATGAACGCATCTATTTCCGGCGCAGAAGTGGGCTGTCAGGGTGAAGTCGGCGTGGCCTGCTCGATGGCGGCGGCAGGCCTTGCTGAGATCCTTGGCGCCAGCCCGGAGCAGGTCTGTGTGGCGGCGGAAATCGGCATGGAACACAACCTTGGACTCACCTGCGATCCGGTGGCCGGACAGGTACAGGTTCCCTGCATCGAACGCAACGCGATTGCTTCCGTCAAAGCGATCAACGCCTGCCGGATGGCAATGCGCCGCACCAGCGAACCACGGGTCTCCCTCGATAAAGTCATTGAAACCATGTATGAGACCGGTAAGGATATGAACGCTAAATATCGCGAAACATCGCGCGGCGGCCTGGCTATCAAAGTTCAGTGCGATTAATCACTGCTCAACAGAATGCGTCCATCGGGCGCATTCTTCTTTTTCCTTTCTATATTATCTGCACCCACTACACTTGCTCTATGGCGACTGTTACTCTGCTGAATACTTTTAGCCGACAAGGCATTACGCATGCAAACTGCACAAAAAGTTATAACAACATATCGCAGAAGACGCATCCAGGTTTGCTTGCTGGTAGCGTTATTAACGCTAACCACAACATTGGCAATAAGATTTATTTCACAGCGTAGCTTAAATCAGCAGCGAATTCAGACGAGCACCCACGAAATGGTGGTGGCTATGGATAACATATTGCGTCCCCTGGCAGCTCAGCATGCCACCCTGCTGCACCTTGTGAATCAACCTTGTCAGGATGTTCATCTCACCTTACGTAAGCTGGTAGCATCACTACAAACGGTACGTTCTATCGCTTTTGTGCAGTCGAACCAGCTCTACTGCTCCAGCATTTTTGGCCAACGGGATATTCCGATTCACCAATTACAGCCGGCATTACCCACCACTCATCCCCTGCTAATCTTCAGCTACGACTCTTCACTGCTAAAAGGGACGCCGGTACTTATCCAGTGGTACCCCGCTTCGCTTAGCGGTGACGATGGCGTGCTGCTGGTGATTAATATCGAGCTGCTGGGCGAGTTAATTTTCAACGCAAAGTCAGCGTTAATCACGGGAATCAGCCTCAACGTCGGCGAACAAAGCTATGTTAGCGGTGCTGGACTGGTTAAAGCGGAAGCATCGTCTGGCAAACAAATTATCTACCGCCAGCGGTCGAAGGAGTTTCCCTTCAGTATTAGCGTCAGCGGGCCGGGAGCCTCAATGATCGCCCTCAATGATCTGCCGGGCGAACTGCCGCTGGCGTTAATTATCAGCCTGTTAATGACTGGCATCGCCTGGCTGGCTACCGCCGGAAGAATGAGCTTTTCCCGTGAAATTAATCTCGGTATTGCAGCCCACGAATTTAAACTCTGGTGCCAGCCCCTACAGAACTTGCATACCCGTCAGTGCTGCGGTGTTGAGATATTGCTGCGATGGGATAATCCGCGCAGAGGCGCTATCTCGCCGGATGTATTTATCCCGATAGCTGAAGGTTATAACCTGATCGTCCCTCTCACCCGCTATGTCATCTCCCGGACGGCCCACCAATTAGCGCTCTTCCCACAGGACAAACAGTTTCACATCAGCATTAACGTCGCCGCCCGCCATTTCGCCAACGGCGAGCTACTGCGTGACCTGCATCGCTACTGGTTTAGCGCCCATCCAGTACAACAACTGGTAGTTGAACTCACCGAGCGCGATGTACTTCAGGATGGCGACTACCATATGGTCGAGCATCTTCATTGCAAAGGGGTTCAGTTGGCCATTGATGATTTCGGCACCGGCAACAGCTCCCTTTCCTGGCTGGAAAAGCTGCGTCCTGACGTACTGAAAATTGATAAGTCCTTCACCAGTGCGATTGGTATTGATAGCGTTAACGCGACGGTGACCGATATGATTATTGCGCTCGCTCATCGGCTGAAAATTGTGACGATAGCGGAAGGCGTAGAGACCCAGGTTCAGGAAGCGTATCTGCGCAACAACGGCGTTGATTTTTTGCAGGGATTTTATTATGCCCGGCCAATGCCGGTAGAAGACTTTCCGCAGTGGCTGACGGCGGAAAAGCGTCGGGAGAGGCGCTCGCAAAAAAGCCCGTCGGCCTGAGACCAACGGGCATCAACCGTTACTCTTCTTCGTCGTTATACTGGCGCACATTGACGACGCGCACCAGGTCGACGCGATAGTCGTTGGCTTCAACAATAGTGAACTGCAAAGGCAACAGTTCAAGCACGTCACCAGGACGAGGAATATGGCCGTTGACGGCAATCACCAGACCGGCAACCGTCGCAATATCTTCGTCCTCATCGACCAAACCATTCACCCCCAACGCCTGCTGCAACGCATGAACGTCGGTTGAACCTTTCACCAGCCAGCCGTCGCCATCGATGATAATTTCCGGTGTTTCGTCAGCATCCGGGAACTCACCAGCAATCGCCTCCAGTACATCCAGCGGCGTGACCAGCCCCTGCACCACGCCAAACTCGTTAGTCACGATAACGAAGCTCCCGTGGGCACGACGCAGCACGCCCAGCAGGTTGATAGGATCCAGGGTTTCCGGAACCACAATCGCCGGAGAAGCGGAAGCCAGAGCGGCAACGTTGTCACCCGCTTCCAGCGCCACCAGCATCTCTTTTGCCCGTACAATACCGATGATTTCATCCAGCTCGCCGCGACATACCGGGAACAAGCTGTGCGGTGAAGAGAGCAACTGACGGCGAATTTCGTCTTCGCTTTGCTCTGCGTTCACCCAGCTTATTTCACCTCGCGGCGTCATAATACTGCGCAACGAACGCTGGGCCAGAGTCAGTACGCCATTAATCATATAGCGTTCTTCTTCAGCAAACGCGCCTTCCGGCACCGGCACCACAGATGGGGTATCGCTATCGTGGGCCACGGCGCTCTGTTTACGCCCGCCCATCAGACGCAGGATCGCATCGGCAGTACGTGCACGCAGAGGCAGGGTTGATTGATGACGAATAAAGTTACGGCGCGCAACCTGGTTAAAGAACTCAATGGTGATCGAGAAACCAATCGCGGCGTACAGATAACCCTTCGGTATATGGAAACCAAAACCTTCAGCCACCAGGCTCAGGCCAATCATCAGCAGGAAGCTCAAACAGAGCACCACCACCGTTGGATGCTGGTTGACGAAATGCGTCAACGGTTTCGAAGCCAGCAACATCACCGCCATCGCAATTACTACCGCCGCCATCATCACCGGCAGATGGTTAACCATCCCGACCGCAGTGATCACCGCATCCAGCGAGAAAACGGCATCAAGTACGACGATTTGCAGTACCACCACCCAGAAGCTGGCATAACCTTTACCATGACCGGAGTCATGCTGGCGGTTCTCCAGCCGTTCATGCAGTTCAGTGGTCGCCTTAAACAGCAAGAATATCCCCCCGAGCAGCATGATAAGGTCGCGTCCGGAAAACGAGAAATCAGCAACACTGAAAAGCGGTTTCGTCAGGGTCACCATCCACGAAATGACCGACAGTAGACCCAGGCGCATAATCAGCGCCAGCGAGAGGCCGAACAGACGCGCCTTATCTCGCTGCTTTGGCGGCAGCTTGTCAGCAAGGATGGCGATAAAAACCAGGTTGTCGATACCCAGTACAATTTCAAGGACGACAAGCGTCAGTAAACCGGCCCAAATAGAGGGATCCATTAAGAATTCCATGAGCAGCTCCAGTTAACGACAGGCGTAGTCATCGCTGTGTCATGCACAGACGAGACACTTGTTGCTGATGAAAAGAAGTAGCAGGTGTTAGCGGCAGTTGAGAGCCGAAAGGTGAAAAGACGTCGGTGACGATCCATATAGCGGGCTATGCCCTATACTCCTGAGTAATTAAACAGAGCGTAAACATATCAAAATATAAAGCAAGATTGGAAAAAATTTACCTGTCTTTGCAATAAATAAGGTGATTTTTTGCGCTGCAAAATAATTACCAATAGATACATAATTAGCGGAGCTTCATCACATTAATTATTTTTTCACTGTCTAAAATAATTCGCTGTAGTAATTACTTTATATCTTACACCCTTACTGAATCGATTTTGTTCGCAAGAGTGATTCAGGATGTATCAGAACAGATGATGCATTCACGATTATAAAGGAGGTAGCAAGTGACGATTGCTATTGTAATAGGCACACATGGTTGGGCTGCAGAACAGCTGTTAAAAACGGCAGAAATGCTGCTGGGAGAACAGGAAAACGTTGGCTGGATCGATTTCGTTCCTGGTGAAAACGCAGAAACGTTGATTGAAAAGTACAACGCTCAACTGGCAAAGCTGGATACAGCAAAAGGCGTGTTATTTCTCGTCGATACATGGGGAGGTAGCCCGTTTAACGCGGCCAGCCGCATTGTCGTCGATAAAGAACATTATGAAGTTATCGCGGGCGTTAATATTCCGATGCTGGTCGAAACGTTGATGGCGCGAGACGACAACCCGTCGTTCGATGAACTGGTTGCCCTGGCGGTAGAAACCGGTCGCGAAGGCGTTAAGGCTCTGAAAGCGAAGCCGGTGGAAAAGGCCGCCCCAGCTCCGGTTCAGGCTGCAGCGCCGAAAGCGGCCGCGCCGCTGAAACCCATGGGTCCAGACGACTACATGGTGATCGGGCTTGCGCGTATCGATGACCGTTTAATTCACGGCCAGGTCGCCACTCGCTGGACCAAAGAAACGAACGTTTCCCGCATTATCGTCGTCAGCGACGAAGTTGCGGCGGATACCGTACGTAAGACACTGCTGACTCAAGTTGCTCCTCCAGGCGTTACCGCCCACGTTGTAGACGTGGCGAAGATGATTCGCGTCTATAACAACCCCAAATATGCAGGCGAGCGCATTATGCTGTTGTTCACTAACCCAACGGATGTTGAACGTGTTGTTGAAGGTGGCGTGAACATCACCAGCGTCAACATCGGCGGTATGGCTTTCCGTCAGGGCAAAACGCAGGTGAATAACGCCATTTCGGTCGATGAAAAAGATATTGAAGCGTTCAAAAAGCTGAACGCCCGCGGTATCGAACTGGAAGCCCGTAAAGTTTCCACCGACCAGAAACTGAAAATGATGGATCTGATCGGCAAGGTGAGTAAGTAACCTTGCAGGCCACAACCCAATTTTCAACTTAAGACTTAATCAACAGGAGAAGTACAATGGAGATTACCCTTCTTCAGATTGTGCTGGTGTTCATCGTCGCGTGTATTGCGGGTATGGAGTCGGTACTTGATGAATTTCAGTTTCACCGTCCTCTGGTGGCCTGTACGCTGATTGGCGCCGTTCTCGGGGATATGAAAACCGGTATTATCATCGGTGGTACTCTGGAAATGATCGCGCTGGGCTGGATGAACATCGGTGCAGCCGTTGCGCCGGATGCCGCTCTTGCATCCATCATTTCGACCGTCCTGGTTATCGCGGGTCACCAAAGCATCGGTGCCGGTATCGCGCTGGCAATCCCGCTGGCAGCAGCGGGGCAGGTTCTGACTATTATCGTCCGTACTATTACCGTTGCCTTCCAGCATGCTGCGGATAAAGCGGCAGAAAATGGAAACCTGACGGCCATTTCCTGGCTACATGTTTCGTCTCTGTTCCTGCAGGCCATGCGTATCGCTATTCCTGCCGTTATCGTGGCGATTTCCGTCGGCACCAGCGAAGTTCAGGGCATGCTGAACGCCATTCCAGAAGTGGTCACCGGCGGTCTGAACATCGCGGGTGGTATGATCGTGGTAGTGGGTTACGCGATGGTCATCAACATGATGCGCGCAGGCTACCTGATGCCGTTCTTCTACCTTGGCTTTGTCACCGCCGCGTTCACCGATTTTAACCTGGTTGCTCTGGGTGTCATTGGTACCGTGATGGCGGTGCTCTACATCCAGCTGAGCCCGAAATATAACCGTGTAGCGGGTGCGCCTGTGCAGGCTGCTGGTAATAACGATCTCGACAACGAACTGGACTAGCAGGTAAACGAAATGGTTGATATGACTAAAAATACCACCGAGAAAAAACTCACTCAGAGTGATATTCGTGGCGTGTTCATTCGTTCTAACCTGTTCCAGGGTTCATGGAACTTCGAACGTATGCAGGCGCTGGGCTTCTGCTTCTCCATGGTGCCGGCTATTCGTCGCCTGTATCCGGAGAATAACGATGCGCGTAAACAGGCGATTAAGCGTCACCTTGAGTTCTTTAACACCCATCCATACGTTGCGGCGCCGGTTCTCGGTGTAACGCTGGCGATGGAAGAGCAGCGTGCCAACGGCGCAGAAATCGACGATGGCGCCATCAACGGTATCAAAGTTGGCCTGATGGGTCCGCTGGCAGGCGTAGGTGACCCTATCTTCTGGGGTACCGTTCGTCCGGTATTCGCCGCACTGGGGGCTGGTATCGCCATGAGCGGCAGCCTGCTCGGCCCTCTGCTGTTCTTTATCTTGTTTAATGCAGTGCGTCTGCTGACCCGTTATTACGGCGTAGCGTACGGTTACCGTAAAGGTATCGACATCGTTAAAGATATGGGCGGCGGCTTCCTGCAGAAACTGACCGAGGGGGCGTCAATTCTCGGCCTGTTTGTCATGGGGGCATTGGTTAACAAGTGGACGCACGTGAACATCCCGCTTGTGGTTTCCACCATCACCGGTCAGGATGGACAGACTCGCGTGACCACCGTGCAGACTATCCTTGACCAACTGATGCCGGGCCTGGTGCCGCTGCTGCTGACCTTCGCCTGTATGTGGCTGCTGCGTAAGAAAGTTAACGCCCTGTGGATCATCGTTGGCTTCTTCGTCATCGGTATCGCAGGCTACGCTGTCGGCCTGCTGGGTCAGTAATCAGCGTATTGTGCGCCGGGGGCTTGCCCCCGGTTTTTTTATCTGGAGGATGGATGACAATCACGGACCTGGTGTTAATCCTGTTTATTCTCGTTCTGCTCGCGTTTGCGGTTTACGACCAGTTCATCATGCCGCGCCGTAATGGCCCTGTTTTACTGGCTATCCCCCTGCTCCGCCGCAATCGCGTCGATGGCATTATCTTCGTCGGCCTCATTGCCATCCTGATTTATAACAATATTGCCAGCCAGGGCGAATTTATCACCACCTGGTTATTATCTGCCCTGGCCTTAATGGGGTTATATCTTTTCTGGATCCGTTCGCCCAAAATCATCTTCAAAAAACAGGGCTTTTTTTTCGCTAATATCTGGATCGAATATAAGCGCATTAAAGAGATGAATTTATCGGAAGATGGCGTGCTGGTTATGCAATTAGAACAACGTCGTCTGCTGATCCGCGTGCAAAATATCGACGACCTGGAAAAAATATACAAAATTCTCATTTCCACTCAATAAGTTATAAATATAGCTCGCGTTATATTCAATCGCTTCCCGGCGGGTGAAATATAGCCGTGGCTATATTTCACCCGTTTAATTCATCGATATTTCTTAACGAATTATTTACCTCAAATTTAAATGAAAATCGTTATCATTTGAATGCAAAATAACCTGCTGGTATTATTGTTTCATGTCCTAAAATTATGTTAAGGTTGCGCCCGTCGTTGGGGAGTAGCCAATTTTCTGCCTGTCAGAAAATGTCCGTGTCAACATACTCGTTGCAAAACGTGGCACGTGCGGGTTGAAGAAGAACGTATTCAATCAGGCGAGACCATAGACACATCACTGCTGTACGCGGCGCTTCCTCATCATGATGGGCTGCGTATTTTTACTGGGGGCGGCGATGTGTCATATGGATTATCCCCGGTCAGGACGCTCTCATGAATATATCCGCTACAATTCTTCTTGCCTTCGGTATGTCAATGGACGCCTTCGCGGCTTCTATCGGCAAAGGCGCAACCCTCCATAAACCTAAATTTTCTGAAGCCCTGCGCACAGGCCTCATCTTTGGTGCTATCGAAACACTCACTCCGCTCGTCGGTTGGGGTATGGGGATGCTCGCCAGCCAGTTCGTTCTCGAGTGGAACCACTGGATTGCTTTTGTGCTGCTGGTTTTTCTTGGCGGTCGGATGGTTGTCGAAGGGTTTCGCGGCGGCGATGACGAAGAGTGCGAAGCTCCCCGCCGTCATGGTTTCTGGTTACTCGCCACTACCGCTTTCGCCACCAGCCTCGATGCAATGGCCGTCGGTGTTGGCCTGGCTTTTCTGCAGGTCAATATTATCGCCACCGCGCTGGCTATCGGTTGCGCCACGCTGATTATGTCAACGCTGGGCATAATGGTAGGACGTTTTATCGGCCCGCTGCTCGGCAAGCGGGCGGAAATACTTGGCGGTATTGTGCTGATCGGTATTGGCGCCCAGATACTCTGGAGCCATTTCACAGGTTAATCCTCAGGCATCACGCTGCCAGCAGTGAATAGCAAAATCGGTCTGGCAGCCAAATAGTGCCTGCTGGCGCAGCATTTCCCGAACCGACGGCTTTGCCCGCCACGCAAACGGCGTCATTTGCAGTAAAGCTTCTGCCTCGCTGCCGTTAAGCTGCATCGGATAGGCCAGTTGCTGCTGGTGACGTAATGTGAACCCTTCCAGTTCTTCCGTGCTCTGCTCATGAAAACGCACTTCGTCGTATATCAACCCTTTCAGCTCCATCAAGTGACGAGGTCCTGGCGTCGCGGTGATGACCCAACCACCGGGCCTGACAACGCGCGCCAGCTCAAAAGCATTGCAGGGGGCATAAATTCGCACTATCGCATCCAGGCTCGCATCCTCAAACGGTAAACGCTGGCTGGAGGCGACGCAAAAGCTGACCTGCGGATAACGTTTTGCTGCAGCGCGAATAGCGGATTTCGACACGTCCAGACCCCAACTACGATTGGCGATAGTGGCAAAAGCGTGAGTGTAGTACCCTTCCCCGCAGCCAATATCCAGTAAATCCTTCGGCGCAAAGGTTTGCAGATAAGTGCAGATAGCGTTGCGAAGAGGCTGATAATGTCCCGCGTCGAGGAATGCTCTCCGGGCCTGCATCATTTCAGCGCTGTCGCCCGGATCGCGGGAGCGCTTAAACTGTACCGGCAGCAAATTGACGTACCCTTCCTTCGCCAGATCGAACTGATGCCGCTGCGGGCAGATATAGCTATTATCGCGACGGTTAAGCGGCGCGTGGCAAAGTGGGCAACTGTAAGACATGACAACTCCGGTGTACTGAAAGGGCGAAAGTGTAGCGCTATTCGCCCCTCCAGGCCACCGCTACAACGCAGGCGACAGGGCTCCTTCATGATGCATCACGATAAGGTTTTCTGACCCCTGCGGCATCCCATCTGGCATGACGTTTTCCAGGCGCAGGACATCGCCCATGATCTGACTGAATACCGGCGCCGAAACCGCCCCGCCGTAATATGAACCATTGCTGGGATCGTTCATCACCACCACCAGCGCGAATTTCGGGTTACTGGCTGGCGCGACGCCTGCAGTGTAGGCAACGTACTTATCGATATATTTACCATCAGGCCCGGTTTTTTTGGCGGTACCGGTTTTTACCGCCACCCGATAATCGCGTACCGCAGCTTTGGTCCCACCGCCGCCCGGTAAGGCTACGCTCTCCATCATATGCTCGACTTCATGCACAATCTGCTCCGGCATTACCCGGGTGCCCATAACTGGTGGGTCGATACGGGTGATCGATAGCGGACGCTCGATACCGTAGCTGCCGATGGTGGCATAAACGTGCGCCAGTTGAAGTGGCGTTACCATCAGGCCATAGCCGAAAGCGAATGTCGCCCGGTCCAGTTGCCCCCAATAGCGGCGCTGCGGCATCAACCCGGCACTCTCGCCGGTTAATCCGAGGCCGGTAGCGTCGCCGAAACCGAACGCTTTATAAGTATCGATGAGATGTTGAATCGGCATGGCCAGCGACAAATGTGAAACGCCGGTATCGCTGGATTTTTGCAGGATGCCGGTGAGGGATAATTCAGGATAATAACCCACGTCGCGAATACGATGACCATCGAGGATAAACGGATGGGTATCCACCACACTATCCGGCTGAACAATCCCCTGCTGGAGCGCGGCCATCAGCACCAGCGGCTTAACCGTCGAACCCGGCTCGAAAGTATCACTGATCGCACGATTGCGGAAATCATCCAGCTTCGCGTCATCGCGGTTGTTAGGGTTGAAATCCGGGTAGCTGGCCATTGACAGAATTTCCCCGGTATCAATTTTAATTAATACCGCCGCGCCTGATTCCGCTTTGTTCCAGCGCACGGCGTTATCCAGCGCGTCTTCGGTCACCGTTTGCAGACGCTCATCAATACTCAGTTGCAAATTGTGAGCCGGGACTGCCGGTACTTCAGTGATATTTTCGATGACATTACCGTGGCGGTCTTTTCGCACCAGTCGGCGCCCGGGCAGACCTGTCAGCTGAGCGTTAAAACTTTTCTCTACCCCTTCAATCCCCTGATTATCAATATTGGTAAAACCCAGCAGGTTAGCGGCAACTTGCCCGGCCGGATAAAAACGACGCGACTCATCGCGCAAATTGATACCCGGCAGGTGCAGCCTGTCAATCCATTCCGCCTGCTCCGGGTTTATCTGGCGCGCCAGATAGAGAAACCGCGCGTGAGGATGCGCCTCCACGCGATGGGCCAGCTCGCTAAGGTTGAGATGTAAAGCTTGAGCCATTGCCTGCCAGCGTGGGCCGTATCCTACTCCACCCTTTTCGAGCGTTGTCTGCGGATCGATCCAGATGGCGCTCACCGGAACACTAACCGCCAGCGGACGGCCCTCGCGGTCGCTAATCATTCCACGTTGCACATCAATAGGCTCTTCGCGCAAGGAGCGCATATCTTCTTGTCTCACCAGATTGTCAGGAGAAACAATTTGCAGCCAGCCTACCCGGACCAGCAGCAGCCCCATACAGCAAAGAATGACCACGCATAACAACCCAAACCGAAGAGGGGTAAAATTAGCGACTGATTTACGTTTGTTCTTTTGCACCTTAGCTCCATCATTTTTTTACAACCACCTGATTTAACAGATATATACAAAACAGGTTGCTAAACAGTGCTAATAAAGGTGTTGTTTTGCAACAAAGCGCAACGGAGGGAGGAAAATTGACATGTTGTGCAACAAAGACTAAAAAGCCCCGCAGATGCGAGGCTTTCTTACAAGATTGAGTGGTCTTGAATCAGATAGCAGTTACGTTAACTGCAGCTGGACCTTTCTGGCCGTCCTGAATTTCGAACTCAACGTTCTGGCCTTCAGCCAGAGTTTTGAAGCCGTTACCCTGGATAGCAGAGAAGTGTACGAACACATCTTTGCTGCCATCAGCCGGAGTAATGAAACCAAAACCTTTAGACTCGTTGAACCACTTAACTTGACCTTTAATCTTTGCCATTTGCAAAATTCCTTAGACTGTTTTCTTCGCCCTTGGGCGCTTACATAGATAAAACTGACACACGACTGCATGAGGCACTAATATAAGGTTCGGCAGAGAAGCGGTATTCAACGACAACGTGTTTACTCAGGACTTCTTTACTGAAAATGCCACACATAAACAGAACTGTACCTCGTTTAACCCGAAATGTGTTATCACATACTACGTAAATAATGGCAAGCCATTTTTAGAGGGGTCACGATCGCTCGCACAGATTATAAGGGAATCATTTGATCATCTGCACATTTATGCGACATTGCTCCCTCAGCCTTATCCTTGCTGCCCCACGCCTGTCTCCCCGATATATCCCCCATAACGGCAACTTATCCGCCATAACTCAATAACTTCAGCGTGTCTGGCCCCATATATAGTCAAACTGCCAACAGTAAGGGATGCAACAATCACTGCATAAAAATGCATATAAAAGCTCATATCGATAGTTGAAAAATTGCTTTAATAGGATATTTCATAATATTGCAGTTCACTAATTGAAGAACTTAAAATATGTTCTATACTGCACGCCATTAATGAAGCCCTGATGACAGTCAGGCCTTTTCTGTTCTTTTATTTGATTAATTAAACAAACTAATTAAAGAGGCGATTAACGAGCAGCGTCCGCTTGCCAGCGTGCAGGATAACCGTCAGCAGAAGATTTATAGATAAGAATAAGTTATAGACCGGAGTGAGATACAGGCGCACACCGTACGATGCACACCTGCCAATCAGATTAGCGCTCTGCAACAAGACGGATGAAGTCGTCGTCGCCTTTCCCCTTCTCGACGACTGAAGGTTCAATAGCACTCTCCTTCTCAGGCTTATTGGCCTCGCAGAGACGGCGCAACAGCACATTTTGTCGCTTTTGCTGATCCAGCAGAGCCTGCAACAGCGCTATTTGCTCATTAGCGCGCGAACTGGCACGATTAACAAAAAACCATAACAACAAGCCGACAAGCAACAGCACAACTGAAAGCGCCACGGATGCCAGACTTACAATCCCAGGATTTAGTAACTCACTCATTTCACCACCTCAAAGAGAAGGCGCTTATTCTACCACCCACGCAGCAGAAGAAAATCAGTCATATTAAAAATGTCTTACCAGGGAATAAACTTATTGATAGTGCAGATGCCGCTGTAGAACTGAACATCCTGATCGCACATTACGTTAAGCATCTGAGTCCATAGCAGTAAACAGCCTGCTATGATGACTATCAGTAAAACCCAGCGTAATTTTTTCACCCCACTCTCCGCATCAGTATCAGATGTCGCCAGGATAACATGACCTTCTTAAACCGCGGCTATACCCATCATACTTCAAGTTGTATGTGTGTTGACTCTGTTACTCGGTTCATTCATGAGCCTTATCCTTACGGGCCAGCGCAAGCGCTGTTCAAAACGGTTAACCATTTTGTCCTGCAACTCGAATTATTTAGGGTATCACTGTAATACGAAAGGCAAGTTTAGGAATCATAGACTTGTTTCAACTCATGTTCGTGACAGAATAGACGCAAGGATAATACACATATTGAGGCGACATGCGATTGATTATTCGCACCATTGTGGTGCTGGCTATCTTGTGGATTGGCGTATTATTAAGCGGTTACGGGGTATTAATCGGCAGTAGTGAGAATGCCGGAGGGTTAGGATTACAATGTAAGTATCTTACGGCTCGCGGCATCAGTACTACACAATATATTCATTCCAGCAGCGGTATTATCGGCATTACCGATTGCCCTATTCTGCGAAAAAGCGTCACGGTTGTTGATAACGGCTAGTCATGATTCGGGCTACAGCCCTGTAGCCCGAATCATGGACAGGGTCGTCAGAACGGATAGTCGTTGTAACCCATCTGTTCAGAAATTTTACGCGCGGCCGTGTGCAGCATCTCAACATACTCATTCAGGCGCTCTTCAGAGAAACGCAGCGTCGGGAAAGAGATACTCAGGCCAGCGATAACCACGCCGAAGCGGTCAAAGACCGGTACCCCGATGCAGCGCAGCCCTTCTTCCTGCTCTTCGTTATCTTCGCCATAACCCTGTTCGCGAACCTTACCCAAAACCGTCAACAACTCTTCCGTGCTGGTGATGGTCCGATCGGTACTACGTTTGTATTTCACACCTTCCAGAATCAGCTCAACTTCTGCGCGATCGCGCCAGGCCAGCAGCACTTTACCGATCGCGGTGCTGTACAGTGGATTACGACGACCAATGCGCGAGTACATGCGCAAGTTATACATGGAGTCGATCTTATGGATGTAAACAATACTGTCTTCATCCAGGGCGCCCAGATGGACGGTCTCTTTCGTCAGGCGTGAAAGCTCGCGCATCTGAATGTCAGCACTGCGCACCAAATCGATGTTCTGCAAAGCCCGCGCGCCAAGTTCGAAGAGTTTCAGGGTCAGAGAATATTTCTCAGATTCGCCTTCCTGAGCTACGTACCCCAGCGATTTCATAGTCTGCAAAAAGCGATAAACGGTGCTTTTTGACATCATGACGCGCTGGGACAGTTCGGTAATGCCAATTTCACGCTCTTCGCCAAGCGCCTGCAGAATGCCAAAAACCTTCAATACCGAAGAGACAGAATCTGGCTGTTTATCCAAATCTGCAACTGCCATTTATCACCTCATCGCGACTGTTTTATAAAAATTAGAACCCATTTTTATTATAAATTCGCATCTCGTTACCCGCAATCGTTCTTCTGTCTGTCCGTTACAAATCTGCGACATGCCGCTGAATAATCAATGCTAAAATTATTATCCGGTTAATCGCTCCTGATAAGACATACACTTCACATGGATAAAAACTTCCCTGATGGGCTGCCTTTGCCAGAACGTTACGGCGCGATTCTGACTATTGTATTAGGTTTAACAATGGCAGTGCTTGATGGCGCCATCGCAAACGTCGCTCTTCCGACCATTGCAACGGATTTAAACGCCACCCCAGCGTCTTCAATCTGGATCGTAAATGCCTACCAAATCGCTATCGTTATCGCACTGTTGCCGCTCTCTTTCCTCGGCGATATGGTGGGCTATCGGCGCATTTATAAAATCGGCCTGGTCGTATTCACCTTCACCTCCCTGATATGCGCGCTCTCTCGCAGCCTGGAAATGCTGACTCTGGCGCGCGTTGCGCAGGGGCTTGGCGGCGCGGCGCTGATGAGCGTCAATACGGCGCTGATACGCCTGATTTATCCCCGACGCTTCCTGGGCCGTGGAATGGGGATTAACTCTTTTGTCGTCGCCGTCTCCTCCGCGGCGGGACCGACCATTGCTGCCGCGATTCTCTCCGTGGCTTCATGGCAATGGCTGTTTCTGATTAACGTTCCGCTGGGCATTATTTCACTTCTTCTCGCGATACGCTATCTGCCTGCTAACACGGGCCGCAGCAAGGTCACCCGCTTCGACCTGCCGAGCGCTATCATGAATGCCCTCACTTTTGGCTTACTGATTACCGCTCTCGGCGGGTTCGCTCAGGGCCAGTCAGGCGAGCTGGTTCTGGCGGAGGTCATTGCCATGCTGATCGTCGGATTCTTTTTTGTCCGCCGTCAGCTCAAGATGCCAGTTCCCCTGCTGCCGGTTGACCTGCTGCGCATTCCGCTTTTTTCGCTGTCAATTTGTACCTCGATATGCTCTTTCTGCGCCCAGATGCTGGCAATGGTTTCTCTGCCATTCTTCCTGCAATCAATACTGGGCCTCAGCGAGGTGAAAACCGGTTTGCTCCTGACGCCGTGGCCGCTGGCTACTATGGTGATGGCGCCGCTTGCAGGATATTTGATTGAAAAATTTCACGCCGGGTTGCTGGGGGCAATTGGCCTTATAGTCATGTCCTGCGGTCTGTTCGGCCTGGCTTTGCTGCCCTCTGCGCCCTCGGATCTGGATATTATCTGGCGAATGGCGCTCTGCGGCGCGGGTTTTGGCCTGTTCCAGTCTCCCAACAACCACACTATTATATCTTCAGCGCCAGTTCATCGCAGCGGCGGCGCAAGTGGAATGCTGGGGACCGCACGTCTGCTTGGACAGAGCACAGGTGCCGCGCTGGTGGCGTTGTTGTTTAATCTGCAGGGCAATAGCGGAACTCACACCGCTCTTCTGCTAGCCGGAATCCTTGCCGTTGTCGCGGCCGCCGT
This sequence comes from Klebsiella sp., assembly GCA_036498385.1. Taxonomy (GTDB): domain Bacteria; phylum Pseudomonadota; class Gammaproteobacteria; order Enterobacterales; family Enterobacteriaceae; genus Klebsiella. The sequence continues at coordinate 21,271 of DASYFN010000101.1, read as the reverse complement.
CAGCGCTCTTCGCGTTATGCAGCCGCGCGCCAGACTGTAACTAAAAATCCGGCATAAAAAATCCGCAGCCCGAAGGTTGCGGATTTTTGTTTTTACGGCCGGGACGGGAGCGACAGTTACTTCAGATATTCGCCGCTGCGCAGGGCTTCAATACGTTTATCCAGAGGCGGGTGGGTCATAAACAACTCGCTCATGGATTTCGCTTTGCCATTAATGCAGAAGGCCATCATGCTGCTGGCCTCCTGCGGCTCATAGCTGGTTTTCAGACGCTGCAGCGCGGCAATCATTTTCTCGCGACCCACCAGTTTCGCTGAGCCAGCGTCCGCATGGAATTCGCGGTAGCGGGAGAACCACATAGTGATGATGCTGGCCAGAATACCAAATACCAGCTCCAGCACCGTGGCGACCGCAAAGTAGATCAGCGGGTTGCCGTTGCTGCTTTCGCCTTCGTCGCGGTTGCCGAGAAAGCCCGCCGCAATCTGCGCGATAACTCGCGAGATAAAGATAACGAAGGTGTTTACAACCCCCTGAATCAGCGTCATGGTGACCATATCACCATTGGCAATGTGGCTAATCTCATGAGCAATAACCGCTTCCGCTTCATCACGGCTCATGTTCTGCAACAGCCCGGTGCTGACGGCAACCAGCGACGCATCGCGGCGCGCGCCGGTCGCGAAGGCGTTAATATCCGGCGCATGGTAGATTGCGACTTGCGGCATAGCAATGCCCGCCTGCTGCGCCTGCTGCGCGACGGTATGCATTAACCAGCGCTCGGTTTCGTTACGCGGCTGCTCGATGACTTCCCCACCCACCGATTTCAGCGCCATCCATTTCGACATCAGCAGCGAAATAATTGAACCACCGAAACCAAACAACAGTGCCATGATCAGCAGCCCGGTCATGCTACGTGACTGAATTCCCGTCAGGCTTAGCACCAGCCCGAATACCACCATCACCGCCAGGTTGGTCAGCAGGAAAAGCGCGATTCGCATCATAATTTTCTTTTAACCTCGATTTAACAAAACGCACTATGCGATTACCCACATGGTATGGGTAGAGCGCCAATTTTCAACTATCAGACCCCGCTAAGTCACGAGAAAGACACAACTTTACATTTTGTAGCATGTTGCTGACGCTCGGCAAAAGCGTTGACATTTTGTTGGAATCGAGAAACGAACATCAGGAAGGAGAGAGGAAAACGGGCACAAATTATTGTGCCCGTTGCAGGATTATTTACTGGCTGGTGGCTCTACAGCAGGCCGGTCTTTTTCCTGGTGGGCCAGGTCGAGCGCAATGTGAACCGTTTCATCAAGATAGGGATCTGGCTCATGGTAATCCTTCGGCAGATCGTCCAGTTTCTTCAGTAACGGCTTCCCTTCGCGTTTCAGGCGATCGTTAACGCGGGCCAGACGAATCGCATCATCTTCTTCGTTCTCCTTTTCACGCTGTGCATAGTTCAGGGAAATGATGTTGCGTTTGTCTTTCATCGCGTTATAGCGAGCAATGTCCTTCATGATGTACTGGAACTCAGGATCTTTGGCGATACGTTCATCATGCCGTTTCAGCAATTCCGCGCCAAACGGCGTCAGGTCACCATATTTCACGTAAGTTGCAGCATTGACGCTATCCCACGGCAGCGCGTTATCCTCATACTGCTCGCCGGTCTCACGCTCTTCGGTTCCGGTCGGCATCATGATGTCCGGCGTCACCCCTTTACGCTGAGTACTGCCGCCGTTAATGCGATAGAATTTCTGGATGGTGTACTGTACGGAACCCAGCGCCGGCCAGTCAGGACGCAGCATCTGATCGTAAATGCGGTTCAGCGAACGATACTGCTGAACGGTACCTTTACCAAAGGTCGGCTCACCGACGATCAGCGCGCGACCATAGTCCTGCATCGCAGCGGCAAAAATTTCAGAAGCCGAGGCACTGAAACGATCAACCAGTACCACCAGCGGCCCCTTGTAGTACACCACGCCGTCAGTATCGCTGTCTTCACGCACTTTACCGTTATTATCGCGTACCTGAACAACCGGGCCGGATGGAATAAACAGACCAGAAAGCGAAACCGCCTCGGTCAGCGCCCCGCCGCCGTTACTGCGCAGATCGATAACGATACTGCTGACATTCTGTTTCTCCAGTTTCTGCAGTTGAACCTTAACGTCATCCGTCAAACCGACATAGAAACCAGGAATATCCAGCACGCCAACCTTTTCTTTACCGACGGTTTTGACTGACATCTTAACCGCGCGGTCTTCAAGACGAATGCGTTCGCGCGTGAGGGTAACAATACGCGTTTTCGCGCCTTTACCCGCAGGCAGAATTTCCAGGCGAACCTTGCTACCCTTTGGACCTTTGATCAACGCGACCACATCATCAAGACGCCAGCCAATCACATCGACCATGCTTTTACCCGACTGACCAACGCCAACGATACGGTCGCCCACGCTGATGGTTTTACTCTTCGCCGCTGGACCACCGGCCACCAGTGAATTAATCACCGTGTAGTCGTCATCCATCTGCAATACTGCGCCGATGCCTTCAAGAGACAAGCTCATTTCCGTATTGAACTGTTCGGTATTGCGCGGTGAGAGATAATTCGTATGCGGGTCGATTTCACGCGCAAAGGCGGTCATCGCCAGCGAGAAAACATCTTCACTATTGGTTTGTGCCAGACGGCGAATGGCAAACTTGTAGCGGCGGGTTAAGGTTTCGCGAATCTCTTTATCATCTTTGCCAGCCAGTTTCAGGCTGAGCTGATCAAACTTCACCTTGGCATCCCACAGCGCATTCAGCTCGGCCTCATCTTTCGGCCAGGGAGACTTGCTACGGTCAAGGTTGAAGTTATCATTGCCGGTAAAGTCCATCGGACGTTCCAGCACTTTTAATGCATATTGATAACGCTCAAAACGACGCTTTTGCGCCAGGTTATACAGGTCGTAGAAAACGTCAAGTTTCCCACTGCGCAGTTCATCGCCGAGTTGATCCTTTTTCGCGGCAAACTGGGCCACGTCACTGGCCAACAGCACGTTATGGCTGTAATCCAGCAGATTCAGATAACGATCGAAAATTTTTGCCGAGAAGGCATTATCGAGATCGAACTGGCGGTAGTGAGAACGGGTAAAGCGCGATGTGACGCGCTCGCTCACCGTCGCGTGCTGTGGCTCTTCTTTCAGCACGGGGATTTGATCAATCCGGGTTATATCGTCCACGGCGAACGACTGGCCTGCGATTACCAGCAGACCCGCCAACGCGGTGAGCTTAAAGAATTTGTTCATGCCTGGCCCGGCCTCCGTTTCAGAACACCAGGTGTTCTGCGCGTACAATCATTGACATACCAGAAGTCAGCTGTACACGAACGCCATCTTTGGTGATTTCCAGGACGGTGGCGTCCATTGCATTATTACCTGCTTTCACCTTCAGTGCCTGGCCAACGGTCAATACAGACACATCTGATACAGGGGTATGACGCTCTTCGCGCGGCGCTTTGGCTGCTGCAGGACGCGGTTTACGCTGCTCAGCGCCTTCTTTACGACGCGCCTGAGCCTGAGGACGCGGTTTACGCTCGCGACGACTTCCCTCTTCCGTCTGACCTGCTGCGCCAGCGGCTTCGCGCTTTTTCGCTTGCTGCGCTTCACGCTGTGCCTGGACGCGGGCTTTCGCTTCTTCAAGCTGCTGGCGGGCATGAGCGACATGCTGCTCTTCCAGTTCGCCGCATGGGTTGCCGTCAAGGTCAACGCGGACTGCCCCAGGCTTAACACCGTACAGATAGCGCCAGCTTGAGGTATAAAGACGCAATGCAGCGCGAAGTTGGGTTTTGCTGAGATTCATCTCTCCGCCAACGCGCTCAACAAGATCCTGAAAAATACCGACTTTCAGGGGACGAGCTTCGCCTTCAGCGCTAAAACACTGAGGGAAACGTTCGGCCAGAAACGCAATGACTTCTTTACTGCTATTCAACTTAGGTTGATTTTCCATGAAATTTCCTGATTACAACGGACGTAGCCAACAAGCCGCAGGCATGAACAGGCGTCATTATAATGACGTCATCGGTAAATGCCACGTTATCCGTTGATTATCCTGCGACGCGGGTGAATATTTTTTGGTAATCAGTCGCAGAAATGAGTTTTTCCAGATGTGCGACAAATTCTGCCAGCCCCTGCTCATCTTCAGCAGTGAAGCGAGTGTAGGCTATGCTATCGATATCCAGAACGCCGATAATCTGATTGTTTACCTTCAAGGGAAAGACAATTTCCGAATTACTGGCGGCATCGCAGGCAATGTGACCATCAAAGGCGTGAACATCTTCTACTCGCTGCACGCGATTCTGCGCTACGGCAGTCCCACATACACCGCGCCCCACCGGAATACGAACGCAGGCCAGCTTGCCCTGGAATGGGCCCAGGATCAGCGTATCGCCTTCCAGCAGATAGAAACCGACCCAGTTCACTTCAGTCAGCCGCTCAAATAACAGCGCGCTGGTGTTTGAGATCATGGCCAGAAAACTGGTTTCGCCTGCCATTAACGCCTGAAAATCGCGGTTCAGATCCGCGTAGAATTCTGATTTGTTCATTATTTGATCGCTTAGTTGTCTTACTGCCTTACACTTACCAGCCTAATAAAATAAGCTTTAAATGCATTCATGCTCAAGATGAATTCATTCCTGAGTTAAGATAGCGAGATATCTCTCATTTACGTACATCATCAATGCCACTAAAAACACCCAGGATTACGCCAGCAAAAAAAATGATCGTGTACTCGATCAGCGCCCCTGTTGCGCACGCTCACTACCAGCGTTGCCCACAGTGCGATCTGCTGTTTCGTTTACCGGTCCTTAAAAAGAATCAAAGCGCCTGGTGCCCTCGCTGCAACGCCAAAGTGCGCGATGGTCGCGACTGGTCGCTTACCCGGTTGGGCAGCATGGCGATCGCTATGCTGCTGCTGATGCCTTTTGCCTGGAGCGAACCACTGCTACGTTTGCATCTGTTGGGTGTGCGTATCGACGCTAACGTACTGCAGGGGATCTGGCAAATGACCGGCCAGGGCGATCCGCTGACTGCGGCAATGGTGCTATTTTGCGCTATCGTCGCGCCGGCTCTGTTGGTTGTCTCTATCGCTTATCTGTGGCTGGGCAACGTGCTGGGTATGAATCTGCGTCCGATACTGCTCATGCTGGAACGGCTCAAAGAGTGGGTGATGCTGGATATTTACCTGGTCGGTATTGGCGTCGCTTCAATCAAGGTACAAGATTACGCGTTCCTGCAGCCCGGTATCGGGCTTATCGCATATATTGCGCTCACGCTGCTGAGCGTTCTGACGCTTATCCATATGAATGTTGAGGAGCTATGGGAGCGTTTTTATCCCCAGCGCCCGGCGCTGCGGCCGGATAATAATCTACAGGTTTGTCTCGGCTGCCATTATACCGGACATCGCGATTCGCGCGGACGCTGCCGCCGCTGCCATACTCCCCTGCGTCACAGACGCCGCCAGAGCCTGCAAAAAAGCTGGGCTGCGCTGATTGCGTCGCTGGTTTTTCTGTTTCCAGCCAACCTGTTGCCGATCTCGATTATCTACGTCAACGGCGCGCGCCAGGACGACACCATCCTTTCCGGCATTATGTCGCTGGCCAGCAACAACGTTGCCATCGCCGGAGTCGTGTTCATCGCCAGTATTCTGGTTCCATTCACCAAAGTTATTGTATTGTTTACACTGCTGGTCAGCATACAATTCAAGTGTGAACAGGGGTTACGTACCCGCATCCTACTGCTGCGGCTGATTACCTGGATCGGCCGCTGGTCTATGTTGGATCTTTTTGTCATCGCATTAACCATGTCGCTGATCAACCGCGATCAGCTCCTCGCGTTTACGATGGGGCCCGCCGCCGTCTATTTTGGCACCGCGGTAATATTAACTATCCTTGCTGTTGAATGGCTGGACAGCCGCTTACTTTGGGACGCACATGAGTCAGGAAACGCCCGCTTCGCCGACTGAAGCCAAAATTAAAACTAAACGCCGCATTTCGCCCTTCTGGCTGCTGCCGGTCATTGCGCTACTGATTGCCAGTTGGCTGATTTGGACCAGCTATCAGGATCGCGGTACGACGATCACCATCGACTTCCAGTCGGCAAACGGTATCGTTCCGGGACGCACGCCTATTCGCTATCAGGGGGTAGAAGTCGGTACGGTAGAGAATATCTCGCTGAGTAAAGATCTGAGCAAAATTGAGGTTTCAGCCAGCGTCAAAGGCGATATGAAAGATGCACTACGCAAAGAGACGCAGTTCTGGCTGGTGACACCGAAAGCTTCTCTTGCCGGCGTTTCCGGCCTCGATGCGCTGGTCGGCGGCAACTATATCGGCATGATGCCCGGTCAGGGCGAGCCTGAAGATCACTTTGTCGCCCTTGATACCCAACCGAAGTACCACATTAATAACGGCGAGCTGATGATTCATCTCAAGTCAGCGGATTTGGGCTCGTTAACCAGCGGCTCACTGGTCTATTTCCGCAAAATTCCGGTCGGCCGGGTTTATGACTACGCCATTAATCCGAATAATCAGGGCGTCACGATTGATGTACTGATCGAGCGTCGTTTCACTAACCTGGTGAAAAAAGGGAGCCGTTTCTGGAACGTATCCGGCGTAAAAGCGGATGTCAGCCTGAGCGGCGCTAAGGTCCAGTTGGATAGCCTCTCGGCGCTGGTTAACGGCGCCATCGCTTTTGATTCCCCCGATGAGTCGCCGCAGGCTCCGCAGAACACCGATTATCATCTGTATGAAGACCTGGCCCACAGCCAGCGAGGGGTGATAGTCAAACTGGATCTTCCCGACGGCGCGGGCTTAAAAGCGGGTTCTACGCCGCTGATGTATCAGGGTCTGGAGGTCGGCCAACTCAGTAAGCTGAATCTCAATTCCGACGGGAAAGTGACCGGCGAGATGACCGTCGACCCGAGCGTCGTCAGCCTGCTGCGCGAGAAGACGCTGATTCAGATGAAGAAACCGAAAATCTCTCTGGATAACCCCAGCGTCAGTTCTCTGCTAACCGGCACTACTTTTGAGCTGGTACCCGGTGAAGGTGAACCGCGTAACCAGTTCGCGGTGCTGCCTGCCGATAAATCCATTCTGGAAGAGCCGGATGTCGCTACCGTCACCCTAACCGCGCCGGAAAGCTACGGTATCGACGCCGGGCAGCCACTGATTCTGCATGGCGTCCAGATTGGCCAGGTTCTGGAGCGTAAGTTGAATGCCGATGGCGTCACTTTCCAGGTCGCGGTCATGCCGGAGTACCGTTCACTGGTTCGCGGCGATAGCAAGTTCGTGGTCAACAGCCGTATCGATGTCAAAGTCGGCATCGATGGCGTGCAGTTCCTTGGGGCCAGCGCCAGCGAATGGGTTAACGGCGGGATCCGCATTATTCCGGGCGACAAAGGGGCAATGCAAAGCCGCTATCCTTTGTATGCGAACCAGGAAAAGGCGCTGGAAAACAGCATGAGCGATCTGCCGACCACCACGCTTACTCTCTCCGCCGAGACGCTGCCGGACGTGCAGGCAGGATCCGTGGTGCTGTATCGTAAATTTGCAGTAGGGGAAATCATCACCGTTCAACCGACTAAGCACGCCTTTGAGATCAATATTCATATCAAGCCGGAATATCGCCATCTGCTGACCAGCAATAGCGTGTTCTGGGCCGAAGGCGGCGCAAAGGTACAGCTTAACGGCAGCGGTCTGACGGTTCAGGCTTCCCCGCTCTCCCGCGCGCTGAAAGGCGCAATTAGCTTTGATAACCTGAGCGGTGCCAGCGCCAGCGCACGTATCGATAACAAACGCGTGCTGTATGCGTCGGAAGCCGCCGCCCGCGCGGTGGGTGGGCAGATAACCCTCCACGCCTTCGATGCCGGTAAAATCGCCGAAGGCATGCCGATTCGCTATCTGGGGATTGATATTGGTCAGATCCAATCGCTGAATTTAATTACCGCGAAAAACGAAGTACAGGCGAAAGCGGTTCTCTACCCGGAATACGCCAACACGTTTGCCCGCGCCGGTACGCGTTTCTCGGTGATTACCCCACAGATTTCAGCAGCAGGCGTCGAGCATCTGGATACTCTTTTCCAGGCGTATATCAACGTGGAGCCGGGACGCGGTTTGCCGCGACGTGATTTTGAAATTCAGGAAACCACGATTAGCGATTCACGTTATATCGACGGCCTGAGCATTATCGTCGAAGCGCCGGAAGCGGGTTCGTTGGGTATCGGCACGCCGGTGCTGTTCCGCGGGCTTGAAGTCGGCACGGTGACCGGCCTGATGCTCGGTTCGATGTCGGATCGCGTGATGGTACAGCTGCGTATCAGTAAACGTTATCAGTACCTGGTGCGTAACAACTCGGTATTCTGGCTGGCTTCCGGCTATAACCTCGACTTTGGTCTGATTGGCGGGGTGGTGAAAACCGGCACCTTCAATCAGTTCATTCGTGGCGGTATCGCTTTTGCGACGCCTCCTGGTACGCCGCTGGCGCCGAAAGCGCAGGATGGAAAACACTTCCTGCTGCTGGAGAGTGAACCAAAAGAGTGGCGCGAATGGGGTACCGCCCTGCCGCACTAAGCATAACAGGCTCCGGTGTCCGCCGCCGGAGCCTTTATGGTAAACTACGCCCCCTTTTTTCGTTGTGGTGCGCTCACCGTGGCTCAAAACGCTGTCTATCTCCCTGAAGAATTCCTCGCTCAAATGCGTGCGGCAATGCCGACGCATCTCTCTTTCGATGACTTTATCGCCGCCTGCCAACGCCCACTGCGGCGAAGCATTCGCGTCAATACGCTGAAAATCACCGTGGCTGACTTTTTACAGCTGGTCGCCCCCTATAGCTGGCAGCTAACGCCAATTCCGTGGTGTGAGGAGGGTTTCTGGATCGATCGCGAAGATGAAGACACCTTGCCGCTGGGCAGCACTGCGGAACATCTTAGCGGGCTGTTTTACATTCAGGAAGCCAGCTCCATGCTGCCGGTCGCCGCGCTGTTTGCCGACGGCGAAACGCCGCTACGGGTGATGGATGTCGCCGCCGCACCAGGTTCGAAAACCACTCAAATCGCCGCGCGCATGGGTAACAAAGGGGGAATTCTGGCAAATGAATATTCCGCCAGCCGGGTTAAAGTGCTGCACGCCAATATCAGCCGCTGTGGGATTAGCAACGTGGCGCTGACCCATTTCGACGGTCGGGTATTCGGCGCTGCGCTGCCGGAGTGTTTTGACGCGATCCTGCTCGATGCCCCCTGCTCCGGCGAAGGCGTGGTACGTAAAGACCCCGATGCGCTGAAAAACTGGTCGCCGGAAAGCAACGCGGAAATCGCAGTAACCCAGCGCGAGCTTATTGACAGCGCGTTTCACGCCCTTCGCCCCGGTGGTACGCTGGTCTACTCCACCTGCACCCTGAACCGGCAAGAAAACGAAGACGTGGTCAACGGGTTGTTAGCGCGCTATCCGCAGGCGGTAGAAGTGTTACCGCTCGACTCACTGTTTCCACAGGCCAGCGAAGCACTAACCAGCGAGGGTTTCCTGCACGTTTTTCCCCAGATTTTTGACTGCGAAGGCTTCTTCGTCGCCCGTTTGCGTAAAACCGCCGCCATTGAACCTCTCCCGGCGCCGGGTTTTAGAGTGGGGAAATTCCCCTTCACGCCGCTTAAAAACCGCGAATCTGCCGCCATCGTTACCGCCGCTGCCGCCGTCGGTTTGCAGTGGACCGCCGACCATACGCTCTGGCAGCGCGATAAAGAAATCTGGCTATTCCCGCAGGCGCTCGACGCGTTATTCGGTAAAGTGCGCTTTTCCCGCATCGGGATCCGTCTTGCCGAAACCCATAACAAAGGCTACCGCTGGCAGCACGAAGCGGTGATTGCGCTTGCCGCGCCAGCCGCCCCCTTTGAGCTGACCCAGGCCGAAGCGGAAGAGTGGTATCGCGGTCGTGACGTCTACCCTGAAACGCTGCCGCAGAAGGATGATGCTATTGTCACCTATCAGGGCGCGCCGCTCGGGTTGGCGAAAAAAGTCGGATCACGTTTAAAAAATAGCTACCCCCGCGAACTGGTGCGTGACGGAAAGCTTTTCAGCAGCAAAGTTTAATGGTGTGCCAGAAAACAGCATTTTTTCACTGGCGCTTTGCGCCCTTTTGTCTACGCTGAAAAATGTCGGCCTTAACTGGTCGTACCACAAATCAGCAGACAAACGGGGTGAATTTATGAGTAAAACCAGCGTACGTATCGGCGCGTTTGAAATAGACGATGCCGAACTGCACGGCGAACAGCAGGGAGAGCGAACGTTAAGCATCCCCTGCAAATCCGATCCGGATTTATGCATGCAGCTTGATGCATGGGACGCGGATACCAGCGTACCCGCCATACTTGATGGTGAACATTCCGTCCTCTACCGTAAGCACTACGATCGCCAGTCCGATGCCTGGGTCATGCGCCTCGCCTGACTCAAATGAACCCGTCGACTGAGACGGGTTATTTATTTCCCCGCTTTTCTGACATCTCCTACACTTATTAATATGTTTTTCAGGATATGAGGACAGGATGTTTGCCTTAGTGCTGTTTATTTGTTACCTGGACGGCGGCTGTGAAGATATCGTTGTAGATATTTACGATAACGAGCGGCAGTGCACAACGGCTATGGACGATCAGCGGATACGCCACGGTGGCTGCTTTCCGGTAGAAGATTTTATCGATAGTTTCTGGCTCCCCGCCCGAGAATACAGTGATTTTTAGCCTGCCAACTGTAGCGCCACCAAAGTTAGCTCTCCGCCAAATACGGCCCCCGTATCGATATAATGCTGATTATCGCTGTCGTAACGCCGTTTGAGCGGTGTATGGCCGAACCAGAAATGGTCAGCGCCAGCAATCGCGCCGTGGTGCCCGGCGAGATGGTTGGTAAGACGCTGCCGACTCCACAATACCTGATGCTCATCTACAACGTGCTGCCAGCGATAAACTGCAGCGGGATAATCAGCATGGGCAATCACGTGCACCTGCTCACCGCAGTGAAGTTCAATAATCAGCGGCAAGTGGCGACAGCGGGCAATAAGCTCCGCGAGGAGCCGTTTCTGGTTCTCTGAACATTGCGTATACCAGTCACCGCCGTTCATCTCCCAGAGCCTCATGTCGCTGCCTGCAAGCGCCTCCAGCGCCATCTGTTCATGGTTTCCGCGTACCGCGTAAACCCAGCGATAGCGCAGTAAATCCAGACACTCCGCGCTTTGCGGCCCACGGTCGATCAAATCGCCCACCGAAAGAAGCAGATCCTGGTAAGGGTCAAACTTGCGCTCACGAAGGGCCGCCATCAGTCGCGCGAAGCAACCGTGCAGGTCGCCAACCAGCCAGATATTACGCCAGGCAGAACCGTTAATACGCTGATACATATTTCGTCCTCCAGGCATAATTATAGGAAAGATCTGTACCTTTAACACTCGTAATATTGACACTTCAATCGATGTTAAACGAAAGTCAAATATAGTCCGACGGGGCATTAAGCTCCCCATGATATATCCATAAAATAGAGGCTAAATAACAACGAGGTATTCATCGTGATGGATAATAGCCTGCATTCAGCCAGCGTAATTGAGCGACGCTCAAATCTTATTGCAGATCTGGTGATGGGCCGCCTCACTCCCGCCCCCATCTGGCAAAAACGTCATTACCGACTTAAGTTTTTACTGCGCACAGCATTATTTTATGCACCAACGCGTAACATGCTGGAGAGCCTGGCGGCGCGCGCGGACTTCAATCAGTTGCTGGCCGCTCAGGTAACGCTGCCGGGCAAGGTCCATCGCCAGTATTTGACCCGCGGTTTAAACGCCAGCCAGCGCTCGCAGGCCATTATCAGTCACTATAAGTTTGTTGATTCGCTGGGCGGCTCGCGACTCGCTGGCGCCATGACCGCCGCGAAGGATATGCCGCTACTTGAGCTGACAGGCAAAGACGACAGCCGGTTTACGCTCTCCGCCTCCTCGGCGAGCAAAGCCGAGCGCGAGGGCGAAACGACGCTATGGCTGCGTGATAGCGATGAGATTGTGCTTGCCAGCGCGACCTTTAGCGTCACCCGTCACCAGGAGCAATGGCAGTTGACCCTCGGCGGCCTGCAGGGGCCACGCAGCAATATTCCGCATGAAGTGATTAAACGGGCGACTCGCGCCTGTTACGGCCTGTTCCCGAAACGCCTGCTGATGGAATTTATCTGGTTAATGGCGGCTCGTTGCAACATTCATCAAATTTACGGGGTCAGCGACAACGGTCACGTCTTTCGCGCGCTGCGCTATCGGCTGAGTAAAGGGCGCCATTTTCACGCCAGCTATGATGAGTTCTGGCAATCTATCGATGGGGTTGCCGACGGTGCCTGGCGCTGGCGCTTGCCGCGGCAACTGGAAAGAAAGACGCTTGAGAGCATCGCCAGTAAGAAGCGCGCCGAATATCGTCGCCGCTTCCAGTTGCTGGATGATATGGCCGCTCAGATGGCGATACTCATGGATTAGCTCTCCAGCCGTTTCACAAACGCCGTTTGCATCTTCAATGGCGCTTTAGTGACTATCCTGGCTTCAGTTGTACTCCTTGCGGACGGCGAGTGAAGTTATGAGCAAAAAAGAATTATGCCTGCTGGCTATCCTGTTGATTATTTTGGCCGCTGCTCTCTGGTTTATTTTTAGTGGACAAATAGGGTTGCTGGTGAGCTATCTGGAAACATGGCCGTATCCCTCTTTTGTGGTGCCAGAATAAATCTTTGCAGATTATTTTTATGCTGTAGCTCACCTCCTTCGCTCACCGTGAAATAACTAATAGAGTGGTTATAAAAATAACCACCAAAAAAGTTAAAGCTGTTTCTTATCTATTATTTAATTTATCATACAAATATGTATATTGAATCGCTTCCGATGTTGGCCCGTAAACTTCATCTGCACTATGGGCCTGATTTCGTGCAGGTGTTTTCTCCCCTCCATCGCTGAACGGCACCTCCAGTGTTACCATCCAGTTTTAGCAACTACAGCGGTCAGTTTGCCATCCGCTACACGAAAAACGCGGCCTGCACCTCCCCCGCCAGCGTCGATGACTGGCAGTAGGTGAGCCAGCCAATCGCTAACAAACCGACCCGGAGTCACCAGCAAGCGGGAACCTACAGCGATACCGTACAGATGACCGCTTGCAACTAAAAACGTTAGCAGACGATTTTTTGTAAAAAAAATGTTTAGGAAATTATTGTTGTGGTATAAGAAAAAAGCCCCGAAAAGCTGTTGGGGATGTCAGGATGAAATCTGCTATGGGTGAAAGACAGATAAAAAGAGACCGAACACGATTCCTGTATTCGGTCCAGGGAAATGGCTCTTGGGAGAGAGCCGTGCGCTAAAAGTTGGCATTAATGCAGGCTAAGTCGCCTTGCCTTATAAGAATAGTTTACCGTGTCAGGTTTTCCAGTCCGCGACAAAAGTGGACGAATAATTCGTGTAAAAATTGCAAGTACCAACAAAAAACCGCCATTCCCGGCATGGGAGGATGGCGGTTTTTTCATGTAAATACAGCAGGATGCAAACGTCAATCAGCAGAGCTTCTGCGCGCGCTCAATAAAGGGTGTCAGGCTCATTTTTTGTTCTGGCCGCTGCGGATCGTCAATCTGGATCAGAGAAATCGGCTGCGCGTTGGTTTTACCGTCTTTCATCTGCTGCTCGGCGACATCATTGAGCGGGTACTGCACCAGCGTGCTGGGATTAATGGCGAACAGTGCATTGCCCGGACGACAGGTCAGCATCACCTCTTCACGATTAAACGCCCAGAGACTCTTACCCACTTCAAAGCGGCTCACGGTAATCACCTGTGGAGCCGCCAGCGCTGCGCCAGAACTTGCCAATAACAACATTGTCAGAACTCTTTTTTTCATGATTTAACCCGTTTATTCAGTAAGGTTCCCAGGTGGCAAACAGGCTGATGGCAAATAATACCAGCGCCCCTAACGCAATCTCTATCTGCGTGGTTCGCACGGTAAGCTGTTTTGCTCGCGTTCCGCCTGCCGACATGTGTGGCACCAGAACATACCGGTTCACCAGCGCAATTGCCACCATTGCTGCCACCAGCGCACATTTGAACAACAGCATGCGCCCCCATGGCGAGGTGCTGATAAGCCCGCCCTGAATCAGTAGTGCATTCACCACGCCGCTGGCGATGGTTCCGGCCACGGCCAGATGCCCGTAGCGCGAAAAACGCATCATGGTGTAAATCGCGTCCTGCCGCCAGCGACCATGCGCCAGGCGAAGACAGTAGATAAACGGCAGCAGACCGCCAAACCAGCTAGCCACGCAAAACAGATGAACAGCATGGTTTGTCCGCTGTAGGATCCCCAACCAGCCTTCGTTCATCGCAGCATGTCCAACGCCTGCCAGCAGCAGCAACTGAGCGCAAAAGAGAACCAGCAGCAAACGTCCCGGGTGTCGGGGCTTCAACCACACGATCGCCAGCGCCACAAAGGCCAGCAAAATTTGCCACACCCACACGCCGCCGAACTGCGTCCCGATAACCGCTCGCCAGATGGCCGGCCGCCACACATCCGGCCAGCCACTGCCCATCAATCCGCCCTGTACCATCAGCATCAGCAACACTGACAACGCACTCACCAACAATAAATGGCGTATCAGCGGATAGAAACGCTGCATCATCAGGCGACGTAAGCTCACTGGCGCCCACCATGCGCCGTAGAGCACACAGCCGAAAGCGACCATCAGCGAGATGAAATGGATAAAGCGTAGGCTGACATAGACTCCACTCAACATCGACTTACTTCACGGTAAAGGTGTAGTGTCCTTTCGTCTTATGGCCATCTACGGAGACCACGTGCCAGTCAACACTATATTTGCCCGGCGTTAACGCCTGCCCGACGGGTACTGTCAGTTGGGCCTTATTGCTGTCGCTGCGGACAGGTTTACCGAGGATGATGGTTTTCTGCTGCGGCCCGGTCAGGGTTATGCCGCTAAACTGCGTTTCAATACCTTCGGAAAAATTCAGCATCAGCGCCTGCGGTGAAGCCTCCACCTCAGCACCGGCGGCCGGAAGCTGCTGTTGCAAATGGGCGTGGGCAAATGCGCCTGCTGCGCTCAGGCAACCGGCGAAAAACAGAGACAGACGCAGCGCGCGTCCGGCGATGATTGGCATTGTCGTCATTCCTTTTTGTTATGTATGTAGCACAGAGAATAACCCTGTATAATGGCGCGGTCGAGCTAAGCGTCTGAGACTTGCCTTTTTACCGCGTGCTTAGTACTTTCTGCGGCATAATCAGAGGAGAACCCGATGGAAAAGAACCTGGCTAAAATATCCCAGGAGGAGATGGACAAGGTGAATGTCGATCTCGCAGCGGCGGGCGTCGCTTTTAAAGAGCGCTACAATATGCCTGTGATTGCCGATTTAGTCGAAAGAGAGCAGCCCGAACATCTGCGCAGCTGGTTTCGCGAGCGTCTGATTGCCCATCGGCAAACCTCTGTTTCGCTCTCTCGCCTGCCCTATGAACCGAAACAAAAATAATTGCCGTCCCCTGCGGATATCCGAGTTGGCAAGACCTGCGCATTCCATTACGCTGGTTTCTTTGGCCTGGAGCGAGTCATGCTGCGCGTAATCGATACAGAAACCTGCGGATTGCAGGGAGGCATTGTTGAAATCGCCTCGATAGATATTGTCGACGGAAAAATTACCAATCCCATGAGTCATCTGATTCGCCCTGACCGCCCCATCAGCCCGCAGGCAATGGCGATTCATCATATAACCGAAGAGATGGTCGCCGATAAGCCGTGGATTGAGGAGATTGCGCCGCTGTATATGGGCAGTCCGTGGTATGTCGCCCATAACGCCAGCTTTGACCGCCGAGTGTTGCCGGAAATGGAGGGCGAGTGGATCTGCACGATGAAGCTGGCGCGCCGCCTGTGGCCAGGGATTAAGTACAGCAATATTGGGCTGTATAAATCGCGCAAGCTCAGTATCACAACGCCACCAGGTCTGCATCACCACCGGGCGCTATATGATTGCTATATCACCGCAGCCCTGCTGCTCGATATTATCAAAACATCCGGCTGGTCGCCGGAGGAAATGGCGACCATTACCGGTCGCCCGGCGCTGCTATCCACCTTTACCTTCGGCAAATATCGCGGTAAGCCAGTTTCTGAAGTTGCGGAAAACGATCCCGGCTATTTACGCTGGCTGTTCAATAACCTGGATCGCATGAGTCCCGAACTGCGCCTGACGCTGAAGCACTATCTCGGGGAGTAACCGACATTATACCTCCGCCTGGCCCGGTAGCGTTCCCTGCGCCAGGCCAATCAGGAACGCAAACTCCAGCGCCACGCCTTCATAGCTTTTGAAGCGACCGGATTTACCACCGTGGCCGGAATCCATGTCGGTACACAGTAACAGCAGATTATCGTCATTTTTCAGCTCGCGCAGTTTTGCCACCCATTTTGCCGGTTCCCAGTATTGTACCTGCGAGTCATGCAGACCCGTGGTGACCAGCAGGTGCGGGTACGCCTGAGCCTGAACGCCATCGTACGGGCTGTAGCTTTTCATATAGCGGTAATACTCTTCATCCTGCGGATTACCCCACTCTTCAAACTCGCCGGTGGTCAACGGGATCGACTCATCGAGCATCGTCGTAAGAACATCAACAAAGGGAACCTGAGCCACCACGCCGTGGAATAGCTCCGGCCGCTGGTTCACCGCCACGCCCATCAGCATGCCGCCTGCGCTGCCGCCCATGCCGTAGCACAAACGCGGATCGCCGTAACCCTGCGCCAACAGCGCATCACAGACGTCGAGATAATCGTTGAAGGTATTTTTCTTGCACAAAAACTTGCCGTCTTCGTACCACTGCTGGCCCAGCTCGCCGCCGCCGCGAATATGAGCGATAGCGAATACAAAACCGCGATCGAGCAGGCTCAGGCGGCTGGCGCTGAAATCCGCATCCATGCTTGCGCCATAGGAGCCGTAGCCGTACACCAGCAACGGACTGGCGCCCTTACGGAAATGTTCATGACAGTAGACCAGCGATACCGGGACTTCCACGCCGTCACGGGCTTTGATCCACAAATGCTCACTGCGGTAAAGGCTGGCATCAAACCCTTTTACTTCCTGCTGTTTCAATACTCGCCGCTCGCCAGTATTCATATTCAGTTCAAACAGCGTATCCGGAGTCGTCATGGAGGAGTAGCCGTAGCGCAGGCGCGAGGTTTCCGGCTCCGGGTTATAGGCAAGCCAGGTCACGTAGGCCGGATCGTCGAACGCTATTCCCTGCGACTCTCTTGTTTTACGGTTGATCTGGCGCAGGCTGGTGAGCCCGCGCTGACGCTCTTCCACAACCAGCCAGTCGGTAAACAGGGTAAAACCTTCCAGCATCACTTCGTTACGCGGAGGTATCAGGGTTTCCCACTGCTGCTCATCGCGCAGGGTGCTGCGATAAAGGCCGAAGTTCTTCCCCTCACGGTTAGATCGCAGATAAAAAGCGTGCTGATAATGATCAAGGCTATATTCATGATCTTTACGTCGTGGTAGAAAACAGACCGGCTCGGCGTCGGTCATTTCTGCATTGAGCAGCAGCACTTCGCTGGTGGTCGCGCTGGCCAGATGAATCACCACAAACTGCTGGGAAGTCGTCTTGTGAACACTGACATAAAAAGTATCGTCCTGCTCTTCATACACCAGTATATCTGAACTGGCCGGAGTGCCCAGGCGATGGCGCCAGACCTGATACGGCAGCAGCGTGGTTGGGTGTTTACGCACGTACCACAGTGTTTGTGAATCGTTACTCCAGGCGAAATCAGGCGAGACGTTCTCCAGGACTTCCGTAAATTCACCTTCGTCGTTTAAGGGATAGAAACGCAGGCTATATTGTCGTCGGGAGAGATAGTCTTCCGCCACCGCCATCAAGTTGTTGTCGGGCGAAACGCCTAACCCGCCGAGGGTGTAGAATTCGCTGCCAGCCGCACGCTGGTTGCCATCCAGCAGCATGTCCCAGTCATCCCACTCTTCTTTTACCACCGACTGGCGTTGATAAATCGCATACTCGCAGCCCGGTTCATAGACCTGACGGTAGCGATAGCCATTTTTGCTGTAGGGGGCCGACACTTCGCGCTGCGGAATACGGTCGATAATCTCCTTTAGCACCCTGTCCTGCAGGCTACTTTGCGAAGACATCACTTTTTTGCCGTACTCATTTTCCTGACGCAAATAATCAAGCACTTCCGGCTGTGAACGGTCATCATCGCGCAGCCAGTAGTAATTATCGATTCGCGTGTCGCCATGTAAGGTCATGGCATGGGGGATCCGTTTGGCTTTTGGTGGCATTTGCTTATTCTTCTGCTGCTTATTTTCGTCATACTTCAAGTTACAGGCATGTTGGCTTTGTTACTCGGCTCATCCATGAGCCTCGTCCTTACGGGGCCAGCGCAAGCGCTGTTCAAGACGGTTGACCATTGTGTCCTGCAACTCGAATTATTTAGGGTATATAGTGGCATACAACTTTTCGGACTGCCTAAAACAGCTCGAATGGTACGTGGCTACACAATATATAAGGGTGGCAAAAGTCGCCAGCGATGCAAGCGAAACGCACGGACTTAAGCCGTTATGGCCTGTTTTTTTTGCGCTTGAATGCCCCTGTTCGATGTCTTCACGCACGTCCTGCGGTAGCATAAGCGCTTCGCTGAGAGGTTCAGGTAGCTTTTCCTCGTTGCGCAATAAGCGATGCCACCATCCTGAACGACACGACGTCAGGAAATGCTATCGGCCGCTAAAGATGAGCTGATTTAGTGCAGGGAAGAGAGAAAAGGCTGCCGCCAGAAAATCCTGGCGGCAGGAGAGAAATTCAGGCGGCTTTCGCTTTGCGCGGCTTTGCCGGAGCCGGGACTTCAGCTTCGACGACGACATCGTCGGCCTTGTCTCCATCTTCTACCCGGGCGGAGGGTTCATCGACGTTGCCCCCGGCTTCCGGCAGTTTACCGGAACGCAGAATATGGCTTAGGGTGTCTTTGCGCTCGGCCAGCCACATCGCCATGCTATCGCGCTGCTCTTCGTCGAGAATAAGCGGGCACTCAACCAGCCAGTCGTTCAGTACTTCCGCCAGATCGAGCATTTTGTCGTAAGCATCGGCCTCTTTTTTACTGGCAAAAGACATTTTTTCCTCACCTTCGCGTATCACTACATATTTAATTTCAACCGCCATGATGCAGCCCTTTATCACTGTATTTATATACAGTATAACAAATTTTCCCACTGAACTCAAATTACGCGTATGAAGACATGCGCAAACGTTTTCGTTTATAATGCGGCGCATGTTTTTTACTGCGGAAGAGAGTCATGACTGTATTAGGTACGGCGCTGCGCCCTGCGGCAACAAAGGTAATGCTGTTAGGTTCCGGCGAATTGGGTAAAGAAGTGGCCATCGAATGCCAGCGTCTGGGAATTGAAACCATCGCCGTCGATCGTTACCCTGACGCCCCAGCCATGCAGATAGCACACCGTTCGCACGTCATCAATATGCTACACGGCGAGACATTGCAGGCACTGATTGAGCAGGAAAAACCGGATTTTATCGTGCCGGAGATAGAGGCTATTGCCACCGATACCCTGGTGGCGCTGGAGCAAACCGGGCAAAAAGTCGTCCCCACCGCGCACGCGGCAAAGCTCACCATGAACCGTGAAGGGATCCGCCGTCTGGCCGCAGAAGAGCTGAAACTGCCCACCTCAGCCTACCGTTTCGCCGACAGCGAAGCCGCGTTTCGTGAAGCCGTCGCAGGGATTGGTTTACCGTGCATTGTTAAGCCGGTAATGAGCTCATCGGGTAAGGGTCAGAGTTTTATTCGTTCCAGCGAGCAACTGGCTGAAGCATGGCAGTATGCACAGCAAGGCGGTCGTGCCGGAGCTGGCCGCGTTATCGTTGAAGGTGTGGTGAATTTTGATTTCGAAATTACCCTTCTCACCGTAAGCGCCGTGGACGGCGTGCACTTCTGCGCGCCGGTCGGTCACCGTCAGGAAGATGGCGATTATCGTGAATCCTGGCAGCCGCAGCAGATGAGCGCGCTGGCGCTGGAACGCGCACAGGAAATCGCCCGTAAAGTGGTGCTGGCGCTGGGTGGTTACGGCCTGTTCGGCGTCGAACTGTTCGTCTGCGGCGACGATGTGATTTTTAGCGAAGTCTCGCCTCGCCCGCACGACACGGGTATGGTCACGCTGATTTCGCAGGATTTATCAGAGTTCGCTCTGCATGTTCGCGCCTTCCTCGGGCTGCCGATTGGCGCAATTCGCCAGTACGGCCCGGCGGCCTCAGCGGTAATCCTACCGCAACTGACCAGTCAGAACGTCACCTTCAGCAATATCCAGGCAGCCGTCGGCGCGGGCCTGCAGTTGCGTCTGTTTGGTAAGCCGGAAATTGACGGTTCGCGTCGTTTAGGCGTGACGCTGGCGATAGCCGATAACGTCGAGGAAGCGGTTTCGCGTGCCAAAGCGGCGGCTTCAGCGGTCGTCGTCACGGGATAAAAAAAAGCCCGGTCTACGACCGGGCCTCTGATAAGTAGGCAAAGATTACTTCGCGCCTTCTACCGCTTCACGAGCCAGTTTGGTGATACGGTCGTAATCACCGGCCTCCAGCGCATCCGCCGGCACCAGCCAGGAGCCGCCGATGCACAATACGCTGTTCAGCGCCAGATAATCGCGATAGTTTGCCGGAGAGATTCCGCCAGTCGGGCAGAAACGGATATGAGCAAACGGGCCGCTAATCGCCTGCAGTGCTTTCACGCCGCCGTTCGCTTCCGCCGGAAAGAATTTGAATTCTTTCAGGCCATACTGCATACCCAGCATCAGCTCAGACACCGTGCTGATCCCGGGGATCAGCGGAATGGTGCCTTCACCGGTCGCCGCTTGCAGCAGAGATTCTGTCAGTCCTGGGCTGATAGCAAATTGTGCGCCCGCTTCGGTCACTTCTTTTAGTTGCTCAACGTTAGTGACAGTACCGGCACCGATAATAGCTTCCGGGACTTCTTTAGCGATCGCGCGGATAGCGTCCATCGCACACGCGGTACGCAGAGTCACTTCCAGTACGCGTACGCCGCCTGCAACCAGCGCTTTCGCCATTGGCACGGCATGCTCCAGCTTTTTCACCACGATTACCGGTACAACCGGGCCGGAGGTGAGGATTGCTTCTGCAGTTGTTTTCCAGTTTTTCATCAGATTTTCTCTCGCCAGATCTACAAATCGAATCGTCTTAAAAATTGATGCAGGTTGC
>DASYFN010000100.1:0-38262 GCA_036498385.1 Klebsiella sp. | reverse complement strand
CCATCATAGTAATCAAAGGTTTTGAAGTTCTGCGGTAGGCGGGCATCGGCAGGCAATGAAGCTCCAACATAATCCTCCCACGGCATTCCTTGCTTCATATTGCCCTGGCCCCATTTCATACCGACTTCGGCGGCACTGACGGTAGCCGTTGCCGTATTGCGGCCCATAAACGAGATGGCCGCCACAGTCAGATCTTTTGCCAGCAATCCGAGCGAACCTAGCACTGCCTGGTTTTCCGGGTCAGAGGCAAAAGCCGCATATTTCGTCCATTCAGGGCTGCTTTGATCTATCTTCGCCAGATCCTGACCATTCCACTGCTGGACGTAAGCTTTGGCTTCCTCACTGGTCATGACATCGGCACCGATACCACTCAACCAGCCGGGACGATCTGCCATATCATAACCGCCCTGAGCAATTTCCTTATCAACAACCTGGGCTTCCAGCGGATTGTCTTTCAGT
Source organism: Klebsiella sp. (assembly GCA_036498385.1). Lineage (GTDB taxonomy): Bacteria > Pseudomonadota > Gammaproteobacteria > Enterobacterales > Enterobacteriaceae > Klebsiella. The sequence continues at coordinate 37,803 of DASYFN010000100.1, read as the reverse complement.
TTCTGCTCAGTTTCAGCGCTCTGTTTATCGCTGATCTGTTTCCACTTATCGATAACAACCTGGCAATCACCACCGGATTTTCGGCAGTCCGACAGCTCTTTATCAAAAGCCAGTGACTGCGTACTGCTCAGCGCATTATTCTCAACAACAACTTTATCCGTTGAGAATTCAGCCACCGGAACAGATTTTTACCTGTAATTTTCGTCAGTTAGCGTCGTTTTTGCCTGCTGTACTTCAGGCGCAACAACTTTTTCCCCGACGCACCTTTTTCGCCTAAATACTCGTTGGTATCAGACACACCCCAAAACTCAACATGTTATTAAAGAACGCATAAAGCTAATTTACATGTCATATCCGGCTTTTTTAAAAGCTGATAAGCCATCGAATAAAAATCAAGAAAATTCCAAGGAATTATTACAAATCCTTTTCTGAGACTACATCCAAAGCCCCGCAGGCTTTAAATAACCATTTTAATGCCCCCCAGGGAAAAGGCCATTCCAGAACAACAACAGCGACTATAAAGTATATCTCTCTAATTGGTTCTTCCAACAAAGCAGCATCCCACCAGAACCAGGTTCTGTTTTCTGGCTCCAACCAGTATAACCAACTATCAAGTGACCATTTTTCATTAGCAAGTAATTTTTGCTGTTCTTTCCAAGGTAATGACTTTCTGTAAGCTATTCGCTCATCCATATCTTCTTTTGACACTTCAGGCTCACAACTATCAACAAAAACTTCGGGGAGCATTTCTTTCCATGACGCTAAATCAGGCCATTCAGTCTCATAGGCATCACTAACTACTTTTAACACCTCTTTAGCAAGAGATAAAATGTGTTCAGCATTTGATTCACATGAAACGACAAACCTCACAGAGCCAATACCAGTTGGTTTATCAGATAATGAAGGGGCACAGGCAAGCCTCTTTCGTTCCAATAGGATCTCATTCATTACTTCATTACTTACTGGCATCTTTTCCTGTCCCCTGAATAATTTTGTCTTGTAGATCTTTTATTTTATCAGGTCTAATACCATACTGATCTGGAGCCTTCGTAGGATCAGCAATAATTGGCCTGTTAGGATAAAGTTTAACTTCAGATTCTGATACTGCATTTTTTCGCAAGTCGTCTAAGACTGATTTAGGCACATCAAATGTTTTTACCGTAGCCCCTTCCATGTTTTGCGAAATACGTTTTTGCAAAAATTCTTGTGCGCGAGCCTTATCACCAAAATTCAGATACAAAGTTGTATCCCCTGTTATGGTTACTTGTCCATTCTCGCCAATTAAAACTCGTGTGTTAGGTGTTCCCTCAACCCGATATACTGTAACTGTAGCACCAGTTTTTGGGTCCCTGACTGTGCCACCTGTTTTTAATACATTTAAGGCTACGCCCGTCCCCATACCAGCCAGTATCGATAGCCCTTCAGATGCGACTACCAGCCCTTTACCGAACTCACTCGTGTTCTGATTTATTACAGCATTATCCTTTGCTGTTTCCAGTGCTATAAAATTAACTACATCAGTGTCTATACCAAGGTATGCTCCGTCCTCCAACAATACATTATAGGCATCATTAGCCACCTCACGAGAAAAACCACATGTATCAGGGTTCGCTTTACACGCAGCTTTCATTTTTTCCCGATCTTTTTCCAGAATATCACGATACATATTCAGTATTGGTGTGATGTCCTCACCATTTTCTTTTGCTTGTTTGACTTTTCTATCCAAAGAAAACATATCACCAGATAACGCATTATTCTCAACCGCATTCTTCCCAACCTGCGCACCCGCCACCGCATTACTGGTACTGTCACCCACCACACCACCAGCCAACCCTGCTGCCAACGTACCCAGCATGCTGATAGTCTGCTTCTCGCTTTCACTCAGGTCACTGACTTTCTTGCCGGGATAGAGTTGCTCCATCACCAGTTGCGCCATCAGCTCACCACTGACTGCACCTGCAGCTCCAACTGCCGCATTGTTACCACTGGCATAGGCGGTGACTGCTCCAACTACGGCATGCGCCATTGCTTTCGCTGCCGGGTTGCCTTCGGTCAGCTTGTGGATCTGCTCTGCCAGATACGGCGCGGCTGCCCCTGAAAGTGCTTGCGCCATATTCCCGCCGGCAAGACCCTGTATTGCCGCTGTCGCCGCCTGTATACCCTGCTGTAACGCGCTGCCGGTGCCATAAGGGGCCATCGCAGTATTGCGAATCTGGTCAGTGAGCTCTTTATCCGTAGGGATCAGAATGCCTTTGGCCGCCAGCGCATCTTTAGCAGCCTGGATAGCCTGCGGATCATTCAGCGCTTTCTGAGCGTTGATCTCACCCTGAGTTCGGGCGATATCACTCACCTGACTACCAATTTCACCGATGAGTTGCGCTTCTTTCAACCGGTTTTGTTCTTTTTCCTTGTCGAAAATTTTGTCCAGCCCAGGGTTGGCGTTCTCGACATCCCGACTCAGGTCTGCCACGTCCTGCTTCTGGTTCGCCTGGTCACGGATGGTGATGGTGCCTTCACTCACCGCCGACTGCGTAGTCGAACTGGCGCTGCCGCTGCCATTCACCCCGGTCAGCAGGCCATTCGCCATATTCCCCGCAAACTGCCCACCAATCGGACCGCCCGAGCTGATACCCACGCTCTGGTGCTCGACCTGATACTCTGCCTGATTCTCGATATTGTTGAAACCCAGGGTACCGGTATCGAGCTTGTTCTTGTCAGCCGTGGCGGTTGAACCAATAACCGCCCCGTTGAGCTGGGTATGCTCACCTACAGTAATGTCAAAGCCACCTTTTCCGGCGAAGACCCCGGTCTGCTCCTGCACGCTGTCATAGGTGGAGTGCATCTTGTCGCGACTCAGATTGACCGAACCACTGGCAGAACCGAAACCGACGCTGCCGCCTGCACTGGCGTTCTGCTGTTTCGAGTCGTAATTGTCGCTGTCGCGCTCACTGGTGAGCGTCAGATCGCGCCCCACATCCATCGTCACCTTCTCACCGCTCACCTGTGCCCCGGTGAGTGTAGTGTCGCGCCCGCTAGTGATGTTGAGGTTGTTACCGGCGTTCAGCGTAGTCTCGGTGTGAGTCAACATATTGCCGCTTTCAGAGCCTTTGCCCTTGTTCACACTGGCGTTCAGCGTCAGGCCGTTCTTACCCTGACCGAAGTTTACGCCCACACCCACCGAGCCACCGTGGCTTTCGTTCTTGCCGTCCACCGTCTGGGTGTTCTGAGCAGAGAGCAGATTGACGTCCCGCGCCGCATTCAGACTGATATCCTTCCCGGCCTGCAACTGGCTGCCGTGAACATTGATATCGGTCCCGGTCGAGCGGATGTTCAGATTGTTGCCCGCCGTCAGGGTGCTACCCTGGCTCTGCGATTGCACCGTGGTCTGCTCGGATTTTGACGACTGGCTGCCATAAGAGAGGTTCAGCCCCACCAGGCTGGTTTTTTCATCTCCGGCGTTGCGCAGTTCGTTGGCCTGGGCGGCCTGTACCCCACTGAGTGCTGCTTTCATCCCCTGCAAGGCGGCAAGACGCCCGCTGCTTTCCTTGCTGGCATCGTTGGCGCTTGATACTGCTGAACTCACGGCACTGCCCACCGTACCGGAGAGCGCCAGCGTCAGGCCGCTTTGTTTCTGCTCCACCACATGCTTCTGGGTGCTCTGGTTTTCTGCAGCAAGGACATTCACTTCCTTGCCGGTCAGGTTGATATCTTTCCCCGCCAGTACGTCAGAACCCTGTACCGTCAGGGTGTTTCCTGCATTCAGCGTAACATTCCCCTGGGTGCTGCCCACGGTGCTACCAACGCTGGTCCGGGATTTGCCGTCATCAGTGGTTTTGGTGTCGTTGGTGCCATAGCTGAACCCAATGCCGCCGGTGCCGGACAGGCCGCTTTTCTTCTCCTGAAGCATATGGGTTTCATCCCGCTGCTCAGTCGCCGCCTGCAGGCTCAGGTTGTTACCGGCGGTCAAGTCGACATCTTGTGTGGCAACCACGCTGCTGCCGCTCACCGTCAGATCGTGTCCGGCCTGCAGAGTCACCGTGTCGCCACTCAGTTGGCTACCGCTGACAGTCTGCTGGCTAATGGTGTCCCGCGACTCGGTAGTGGTCCTGGAGAGCATACCACTGCTGCCAGTCGCCTTGTAATGCTGATCCAGCGTGTTGGTATCGACGCCATGCTGAATGCTGATATCGTTACCCGCCGCCACACTGAGCTTGTCACCAGCAGAAACGTTGCCTGCTGTAATATTCACATCGTTTCCGGCACCCAGTTGTACATTACCGGCACCGACGATTTCACTGCCGACCTGCTGGCTACTGGAATGGTGCTGCCAGTTGTCACCCCAACTGAGATTGTCCTTGCTGCCAGTGGTGACGGTATTGAGGTTCAGGTCTCGCCCCGCCGTAATAGAGGTGCTGCCGCCTTCACCGCTATTCACCACCTGTGCCGCCGTCAGATTCACATCGCGCCCGGCCTGCAACGCCAGTGTGCCATCCGCTTGCTGCACATACAGCCCGGCAACGCGGTCCAGTGTGTTACGCGCAAAATCACCTCCGGCGCTCTCGGCGCTGCGGGTGGTGGTGATGGCGTTGATATCCCGCCCGGCGGTCGCCACCAGGCTCTGCTGACCGGCAATCATGCCACCGACGTTATTGATATCGGTCCGCGCTTTCAGCGCCACGTCATTACCCTGGATCAACCCGCCCAGATTGTTGATGTTTTCTGCCAGGATCTGCGTGCTCTGCTGGCCGTTGATGCGTCCGCTGTTGGTGAGATTGCCAGTGAGATTCAGACCCACGGTTTTCCCCGACAACAACGCGCCGCTGCCGTCCAGATCACCCGCCTTGACGGTGGCATACACCTGTGGCACCAGTACCTGCTGCTGGCTTCCGTCCGGCAAGGTCACAGTCTGCGCCACCAGCCAGACGATATCCCCCGTAAGCAGCGCCATCTGTTCAGCAGTGAGTGCCACGCCCAATGTCAGGTTGTATTGCTTGCCGAATTCCACCCCGTTGTTCATCAACGCCTTGAACTGCTCTTCATCGTTCTGGAAACCGTCAAGATAACGGTTGCCGCTTAAAGCAATCACCTGTTCGCGGATCAACCGCTGCTCGTAGTAACCATCCCCCAGGCGTTTCAACACGTTGTTCGGATCGGTGGTGAAGGCGTTCATCATGTAATCCGAACCCAGCCACTGTTTCTGGTTGGTGAAGCGCGGATCGGTTTCCACCAGATACGGGCTGCTTTCCGGGCGCACCTGGAACAGGCTGTTATCCGGCAGTTGGGTATTCGGCCCCACCAGGCGTACTACTTTGCCCGAGTCCCCGAGGCTCACCTCAAAGGTTTTACCCGCTGGCAGGATGATCGCCCCCGGCGCCACCGGCAGCAGGCTGCCTGCGCCCGGCCCGGCAATCGGCTCGACATTAATGCCTGCAGTCCCCTGAATATCACCGTTGATATCTGCTTTTTGCTGCGCATCAATCACCAGACGGCTGCCCTGATCCTGCGTATATTCCGCCAGCGTACTGGGTTTCAGGGTGATGGCCTGGATCACTGTCGGCGGTGTGTAGTCAGTGGTATCAACATTGGAAGAGTCACCACCTTTGTGCTGGTGACGCGAATAGTAGACGGCCTTACCGACATCATTGATCTGTCGGTTAGCTTCGACCTCAACGTTATCGACTGACCCCGCCTGGAGCGCCAACGCCCCACCAGCAATGATCTGACTCTTGTCATTCAGCACGTTACCCGCATTGATGCTGAGATTGCCCCCGGCAATGATTTTGGCCGGATCAGTCTCTTTCACCCGGTCTTCAGTAATAGTGCGGGTGTAATCGTAATGGGTAAAGCGGTCACCGTCAGTGGTGTGACAGATCACCCCTTCAATACACAGGATGTTCACCTGATCCTGGTAGATATAGATGGTGTAGTCTTTGTCGTTGTAACGCACGCCGTTATTCAGACGCGCCACTTCGTATTCGGATATGTGCTCCTGGGAAACCAGCACATTCTCCAGCGAGAAGTGGTCGTTGATGTTGTTGATTTGTGCAATATTGAGCGCCATGTCTCCGGCAGACTCAATCGTGGAACTGTGGTTGTTGAGCACTCCGCCCTGACCGATGGCCTGGTAGTTGCCATCCAGCGCCCCACCTATTGCCATAAACCCGTCGCTATAAATCAGCGCATGGTCGCGGTTGTTCAGCGTCCCCACACCCAGATCCAGGCGCTGGCGGGCAGCAAGCGTCGCCGCCTGGCCATTCTCCGCCAGGTTGTTCAATGTTCCCGCCTGGATAGCTAATACATCGCCGTAAATACGTCCACTGCCGATATTGTTGACAGTGGTACCGTTGAGACGGGTATAAAAACCGTCAATCAGGCCATAGTTGGTCAGGGTCTGGGTGGCGGTGAGTTGTGTGGTGCCTGCGCTGATTTCCGCGCTGGCACTGTTGAACAGGTTGGTCGCCGTCAGATCAAGCTGGTTACCGGCCTGGATCAGTGACTGGTTAGTCAAATCGCCCTGGGTAGTCAGGACCAGATTGTTACCTGCCTGCACAGTGCCAACGTTGAAGAAATTCTGCGTCAGATTCAGCGTTATGTCACCGAGAGACAGCAGTGAGCCATCACCGGTCAGGGAACCACTGTCCAGCGTGAGTTGCTGGCCCGCTTCCATCGCCCCTGCACTGTTGGTCACTTGTTGGGCCTGGGTGTGCAGGCTGTTTTGCGCACTCAGCAGCCCCGAAGTGTTGTTCAGATTACCGCTCAGATTGAGCGTCAGCGCATCATCCACGCGCAATGCACCCTGGCTGTTATCGACATCCTGCGCATTCAGCGTCAGGCTGCCGCCCTGGATGCCACTGGCTGCGCCGAGGGTGTTCTGGTTAAGGATGGTGGCGGCGTTCAGGGTGACATTCAGTGCCCCCTGGATCAACCCAGCCCCGTTGTCGATAACGGACTGAACGGCATTAAGCGCCATATTGCCCAGCGCCTGGATCTGGCCCTGCTGGTTATTGATACGGCTGGCCGTCAGGTCCAGTGTGCCTTTACTGAACAGGTTGCCCTGCAGGCTGTTGTCGAACACAGTGGTATTAAGCGTCATCGCCCCACCGGAAGCCAGCAATCCGTACTGGTTATTCGCATCTGCTGAGGTCAGTGACAGGTCACCCTGCGCACTGAAGGTGCCGTGCTGGTTATCGAACGTAGCGCCTTCAGTATTCCACTGTAAATTCTGCCCGGACTGTAAAGTGCCCCAGGCATTATTGAGTGCCTGCGTCAGTGCACTGATACTGCCGAGCGCCGCAATCTGGCCTTCCTGATTATTGACGTCCCCAGCGGTGAGGGTGAGTTGCTGGTTGCTGATGAACACACCGTGCTGGTTGTCCAGCACAGCGGTGTTAAGGGTCAGATTACCCTGACTGGTGATGCCGCCCTGCTCACCGCTGTGAGTATTACTGAGGGTGCCGCCCTGAGTGTCGATCAGCAGGTCGGCAGCGCTTTGCAGCAGACCGCCATCATCGTTGAGAAACCCGGTGTTGAACAGCGACAAACTACTGAGTGAAGCCAGTTGACCACCCCGGTTATCGAGTAACCCGGTGTGTAACGCGGTGTCGCCGCCGCCAACCAGCTTGCCCTGGCGGTTATCCAGCGTCCCGCTGGAAAGCGACAGATAGTCTGTCGCCCCGATCAGCCCCCCCGCCGCGTTATTGAGGCTCTGACCGTGGGTATCGAGCGTCAGAGCCGCACCAGACTGTATGCTCCCCGCCTGATTATTGAGGGCACCGCTACTGAGTGCCAAGCCGTTATCCGCCAGAATTTTGCCTGCGGCGTTATTAAGCGAACCAGTTTGGGCATCCAGGGTGCTGGCGGCAATCTGGCCATGACTGTTGTCGAGGCTCCCGGTTGAGAGTTGCATACTGCCGGAACTGATGATGCCGCCCTGTGTACCGCTGTTGCGGTTTATTACCTCAGCGCCGCGACTGTTGAGACTCAACGCGGAACCGGCCTGGATCAGCCCCCCCGTGTTGTCCACCGCGCCCGAGAGTGAAGTCAAACGCCCATCGGCGGCAATCAGGCCGTCCCGGTTGTTAAGCGCACCGTTCAGGGTCAGCGTGACATCGTGCTTGTCGGCAGCAATGAGCTGGCCCTGCTGGTTGTTGAGCGTTCCAGCGGTTAGCGATAACGCGCCATTGGAGAAGACCTCTCCGTCCAGATTATCAAACAGTCCGGTGACGTTGAGATTCAGCGTACCATTGCCGATCTGGGTCATCTGCCCACCACGGTGCGACAGGCTACTGGCGTTAAGGGTGATATTCCCCGCCTGAGTAGCGGTATTATCCAGTTGCAGCGACGTGCCGGTCAGTGCCAGGCTGCCGTTGGAAACCACTGCACCATTGTCACCGTTCATCTGCCCGGCCTGGATAGTCAGCGCTCCATCACCGGCATGCACGATAGTGCCTTTCTCGTTATTAAGATCCGCCGTGTTGAGCGTCAGGTTTTTGCTGTTGCTGGCAATCGTCCCGGCACGGTTGTTGATGCGGGTTGTGTGCGAGAGGGTTAAATCCTGCTGGCCGAGCTGCTGCACGGTGCCCTGCTGGTTAGAGAGCGCCCTGGCGGTCAGCGCAAGCTGGTCGGCACTGAGTTTACCGCCATCGTTATTGAGCATCCCGCCCGTGCGCGCAGAAAGTGTCTGTGTTGCCGCCAGATTGGCCCCGACTGTACTGATATCACCCACCGTGGCCTGAAGGTCAATATTGTTGCCATAGGTCTGGCTGCCGCTGAAATCCAGCGCCGTACCGGTGGAGGAAAGTTGGCCCGCGGCCGAGTTCTGGCCGTTTGCATTGAGTTGCCCCTGGCTGTTGAGCGTCAGGTTACCGCTACTGCCGAGTTTGCCATTGCTGGCCATGCCTGCAGCCAGTACCCCTTGAGTGGTGCTGTTGATACTGGCTGCACTGAGGGTGGTGTTACCCTGTGCGGCCAGAATGCCGCTGTTGGTGAATGCCCCTGCAGCCTGAACCTGGGTATTGCTTCCGGCATAGAGTTTGCCGCTGTTATCCACGCCGCCCGAGGTGGTCAGTTGCAGATTCTGCGTGGTGGTTATCGCCCCGCTGTTGGTGAGCATGCCATCCGCATTGACCACCACATCACCAGCGATGGCATTGAGCGCCCCGGCATTATGCACCCCCACCCCGGCTTCGGTGCCGCGCAGCAGGATCTTATTGGCGTACATACCACCCAGTTGGGACACATCCACCGCCACCTGTGGGCGTGGGCTGCCATCAGCGGTTTTGGCGCTGACCGACTGATGCGCCGCATCCACTTGGTTGCGTCCGGTGGTCACGGCCAGATCGTTGGCCCACACCCCAGCATTGATTTTAATAGAACGGGCAATCAAGTCAGTATGATCCTGCAGGCTACTGTCCAGCCCATTCCCCTGCACTACAATTTCACCACGTTCAACGTTGTACCCTGTCAGTTGGCCGTTGGTCATCTGCGCCTGGCCAGTAGTGAGCGTAGCGCGGTTGGCGTTGATAAAACCACAGCCGCTACAGGTAATGCCTGCCGGGTTGGCAATCACCACCTGCGCCTTCTGCCCGGCCACTTCAATAAAGCCGTTTAACTGACTGGGGTCACGAGCATTGACTTCATTGAGAATGACCCTGGCTTCGCCCTTTGCCAGCCACGGGTTAGCAGTCACCATCCCGGCAATCTGGGTCTGGGTATTGAGGTGGCTGTTATTGAGCACAACGCCTTTGTTATCCACATCGAACTGGCTATAGACGTTACGTGAAACCCCTGCTTCGCTTGGCGTCTGGATATTGACCTGTGGGGTGCCGTTGGCGCTACTGATAATGGTCGGTTGCTGGTTACCCGGTGCGCTGCCATCGGCAACGATACCCGCGTGTACCGGCTGGATAGCCCCCAGGGCCAGAAGCAAGGCAAAACACACGCCATGAACTTTACCGATCATCTGGCTGAGAGTATGGCCACTGACGGATACCGATGACGCGGCTCCCGCACGGCCAGCCCCGGCAATATCGGGCACCACCATCAGCATGCCACGGGCCTGGTTAAAAATGAGTCGGTATAAATTCTTGTTCATGACTACGTCCCTGCGGAAAAGCCAAAAATAAAAAGTAAAATCTCTACCTTAATGACCTCAAACGACAGCATGCACCCTGTCGCGCTTCAGGTCATTAATCCCGGCCAAAACCGGGATGTCTGGCATCAAAAGCGGTAACCGATACCGATGTTAAAGCCATTAATGTCGTAAGATTTACCGCCTTCGTCCAGGCTGGAGCCTTCGTAACCGATATCCACAGTCATATTCTTCATCGGGTTAATCTGCAGGCCCACGCCATACATCAACGAGGTCTTGTTGATCTTGCCGGTTTCCGTGCCCATATAGCGGTAAGAGCCGGATTCGTAGTTAGTCCAGGATGAACGGTAATCCACTTTGTTACGATTAACCCCCAGCAGGCCATAGACGCTGATAAATTCGTTAAAGCGGTAAGCCGGGCCGACAGATAGAGAGTAATATTTGATGTCTACCTTGTTGTCGATAATATCTTTGACTAGCAGATAAGAATAATCGTCTTTACCGCTCATGTAGGTGAATGAACCGATGATGCTGACGGGTGAATCCCACTCATAGCGGTACTTGAGGTTCACCCCGTTAATATTGTTCAAACCCTGAACTTTGCTCTGCGCGTAGCCCAGTGTGACCGTTTGCTGATCGGCCTGTGCCAGCAAACTCAACCCCAGAGTGGCGACCAACACAGAGGTCATCAATAACGTTTTCATTGTTTCATCCTTTAAGTCTTAGTAGTGATTTTACATCGTCCCTGGCTCTGTTGCCTATCGGCCTGCTGGGGATTCGGGAAGAGAAACAGATAAGGGGTGGGCGGCACGCCAGGCGCGAGCCTGAGCGTGACTGACTCGGTCCCCCTGAAAATTCATCACCCGCTGGCCGGTTTCCGCACCACGGTGATAGAGGGACCGGAAGCACTGCTCAGGAAACAGCGCGGCCCCCACCAGGCGACGCATCGCCCGAACATCCCCAAACGGGGCAATCCAGTCACGGATCCACAGACGCTCGCCGCTGGCCCAGTCGGCTTCCTGTACCAGAATGGCCGGTTTTGTGAGATAACGCGCTTCTGCCTCAACACTCAACCACATCCAACTGAGAAAAAACAGCGGCTGGGAGCCCCGACTGACCAGCATATAATGCTGGTATTTGATAATCGGCAGCAGCACCGTGGGCAACGCGTGCAATGGCACATCCCGGTGCTGGGGCGAGTGCATCCACAACCAGACAGATGCCCCCAAAACCTCGGCTTCACTGCGATCCCCGCCCAATATCAACGGGGCATGTACGTCATAAACACCTATCTGCATCGTTCGCCCCCTCAGAAATCCCAGTTCAGGTTGAAACCCAGCGTCACCGAACTGGTTTCAAAACCGTCCGGTTTGGAGAGCGGTACTCCGGCAAACAGGTCATAGCGGGTCTTGAAGGCGCTGCCTCGCACACCGATCACACTACCGGCCAGGTGGGTTCCAACCAGGTTTTCGGTACCACGACCACTGACATGGCCGTAATCGACCCCCAGATACAGTTCCTGATTAGGCACTGGCGTGGTCCAGGCCAGTTCATTACGCACCGTCCAGCCTGCATTGGCATTGAGGGTACGCTCGCCATCAAAACCTCGCACGGTAAAACGCCCCCCGATGGCAAACTGGTCCTGCGGCGTCAGTGGCGTATGACTCATCTGGCGCTGGTACTGCACGTTGTAGCGAAATGTCTGCTTGCCCAGCGCAAACGGTACGTTCAGTTGACTGGAAAGTTGAATAATCTTGCTCAACGCGGTGGCTTCACCGTAAGACTCTTCCGGGGCCGGGAGCGCCCCGAACCAGCGGGTGCCACGCTGATAGCTGATACCGGCGTCCACTGTCGCCTGTTGAATAAAATGACGGTGTTGCAGACCCACCCGCCAGCCTGCGGTACGGCGGCGGTTCACCTCTATTTCAGTGTCATTGATGTAGTTTTTCGAAGCACGCGCCAGGATATCGTAGGTAAAGGTGGTTTTCTGGCTACCGCTACGGTGCAGGACGCGACTCAGTTGTACCGTCAGGTTCTGGCTGTCGCCGCTGTAACGAAAATCGCCATTCAGCCCGGCCACGGTCTGGTGATAGTCATAGTCGTTGGCAGTGACTGACAACATCGCGTAGCGGAACGGCACCGAGTAGTGTGCGGTGACGTTTTTACTGCTCTTGTCATTACCCGGTTGCAACGCCCGAGTGCCGGAAATATAGAACAGGTCGCTGAGGGAAAGTGGATTATCCAGCGACAGGGTCAGTCCCCCCTGGTAGCGCCCGGTACTGCGGGTGCCGGAATCATCCAGCGATGCCCCCAGCCGCCAGATTTTGGCCTGCTGCCAGTGCAACTGAATATCGCTTTCCCCCGGTTTTTCTCCAGGGACGATATCCATACTGGCCTGCACGGTGGGCAAACGCTGGAGGTTTTCTAATCCCTGTTCAATATCGCGCAAATCCAGCAGATTACCAGCGCGAGGCGGGAAAGCATTGAACAGACTGACATACTGACCGCTGTCCGGAGTCAGTTTCACGCTGCGGATATAACCGGGCAGGATGTTGAGTTGCAGGGTGCCACTTTTTAAATCCTGCTGCGGGGCCAGTACGCGGGTAGTGATATAGCCATGATCCACCAGGCGATTCTGCAGTGTGCTCATCAGCAGGTTGATGCCCTTGCCGCCCAGACACTGCCCCTGCGCCTGATTGGCAATACGTTGTAATGGTAGCCAGCGGGGTAAGGCTTCCTGACCGCTCAGTTTCACGCGTTCGATGTTGAAACAGGGTTTTTCTGGTGGGAACGCCAGGCTGCCCAACCGCGAAGCCGGGGGCAACAGATGCACATCGGGCATCGGGGGCAATAACTGTTGTTCCAGAGCTCTCTGCCGTTGCTGCTGCTGGATCAGTTGCTCACTACTGAAGGTGGCGCCAGATACCGAAGGAGAAAGCGTAAAGAGTGAAGGTATAGCAATAAGACAGACACGATAATGACGCACCGAACGTACTGCGTGTGAGAACAACATCAACCCATCCTTGTCAGCACTCCTCTCAGGAAATGCTTAATATTTTTTTATGTAAATCAATGTGAGCATTATGTAAACCAACACGAATACTATCCACGTGCGCATTTGTTTACAATATTTTAAATAGATATTTTGGATCCTGTGCACAATTCTGTGGTGCGACACGAGGCTGTTCCTGTGATTGTTTCAGCCAGTATGTAGTAAGAAGTGCGAAGAAACCTGCTGTCTCACCAGCAGTTCCCTACCCGGCTGTGCGTTAAGAGTAATTTCAGGGTGCAAAGCGTCGGGGACAACGTAGCCACGGATTGTCCGTAAGAGCGAGCCGTGAGGCTCAATCCGAAACTGCCAGCCGCGGCGGTGAAGGCGCAAGGGATAAGGGTATGGTCAGCACAAGCAAACCCCGGTAAGCATCGTAATAGGTAAGAAGCCAAAACGGCTGCCAGGCTTCAGCCAAAAGGCACGCGATCAGGTATGTTCCTTCACGATGCCCTGGTTCGTATGTATTGCTGCCAGAGGCTTTATTTACAACAGCTCGATAATATCATCGTCTTTCGGCGTGCTGCCGCTGAGCGCTTCGTCGAAATAGTGCTTCGGCACGGTAAAGCGCAGATGATCGAGCGCAAACTGCATGCTGCGATCGTCAATTGCATGTCCCAGGTCCTCAACAATATCCAGCGTCACGTCGCCGCCCGCCTGCTGCAGCGCCTCTTGCCCGGCTACCGCCCACGCCAGATCGATAACCCGATCTTCGCCGCCGTGGATCAGGTGGATGGTCGTCGCTGTTGTTGCCGTCTGCGGCAGTGTCGCATAGCGGCCGTTAAAGGCGATCACTCGCGATGCCAGCCCCGGCTCCGCTTTAATGCTTTCCAGCGACATAATTGCCCCTTGCGAGAAACCAATCAGCGCCGTCGCCTGTGGCTTGACTCCGCTTTGCTGTTGCCAATAGCGAACCGTTTCAATAAAAGTCGGCATAATGGCATCCACGCGCTGCTGGCGGTTTTCTTCAGTAACGCCCTGTACGGAAAACCACTGGCGTCCTGGAGGCGGACCACACGGCTCCGCGCCGCCGATGCTGACGATCAGCGCATCCGGAAAGAGCGGCGCAAACCAGCTACCAATTTGTCCCATTGCCACCGGGTTGTCGCCGACACCATGAAACAGCAGCAGCAGTTGCTGTGCAGGGGTCGCAGGGTTTTGAACAATAAAATGGTCGTGTTTCATGGCTGTCTCCTTAATATATGCAACGAAGTTTACGCCGCAGGTGAAATATGACCATGCCATTTAACTGAAGGAGTTAGTTAAAAAAATTGCAGCATCTCGACCTGCTGGCGCAGAACGCTGGCGCGGTTTGCATCCAGGCTTGATAACGCCTGCGTCGCTTCTTCGCGCAGCCTGGCCAACAACGCTTTCCGCCCGGGTAGCCGTAAAGCGCGGCAAAGTTCTGTCTCGTCGTGCTGCTGCAGACGCGCACGCAGCGCCGGAAGCGCTAAGTCCACCTGCTTGAGCAGGCGATTCAGGCTACCAGCCGCCACCAGCAGCGGGCGATGAGCATACGCAAAACCAGCAACTTCCAGCCAGTCCTCTTCAGTAAAGATAGTCGCTTCTTCCGGCGTGGTCAGCGGCGAGGGCTCATCTCGCCAGGCACACAGCCAGTACTCGTCACGCTGCAACCGCTTAGCTTCCCGCTGAGCCAGATGTCGCCCAGCCTCAGTAATGGGGTAGAGCGCCATCGCGGTATAACAGCCGCTGCTGGCTTCCCGATGGGTACCCAGCCGCACCAGCGTAAAACCGCAGCTTTGCCAGAAGCGCCACAGTTCGGGCGTATAGCCAAAACTGACCGAGAGATAATCCCGATCCGCCGCCTGAGAGGCAGCCCAGACCACCAGTCGTTGCCCCAACCCTTCGCGCTGACGAGCCGGGTGCACGGCAATGCGGCTGATACGCTGCCCCGTAAGCGTTGCCCCCAGCGGACTGCCGCCATGTGCCGCCAGAGACTGCGCCACCAGATTACCACGTGGACGGCGATAACCGGCCCACACCGCCTGGCTAAGCAACGGCTCAAGTCCCCCCTCCTCCACTAGCCACAGCGCCCCGGCGATACGCTTTCCGCTGCGGGCACAAGCAAAATGCTGCCCCGGCGCATCCATCATGCGCCGCAGATCCAGCGGCGAGGTACGGTAATGTGCCCCGGAGAGCAGTTGATACATCGCTTCCGGTAAAGCAGGCTGCCGCCGCCAGTTCTCCTGGCTGACGCTTTCCAGCACAACTTCGCCGGTTGGCGCATGCTGAAAGGTCTCATCGTTAAACAGCAGCAACTGCGCGATCGCCACCTCCAGCGGACAACCCGCCGCCCAGCGGATAGGCGTCGTCAGGCTAAACTGCCTTAAGTGCGCAAAACTGGCGCAAAACTTAAGCAGAAAACCGCGCCCGGTACCTTCGTACCCCTGCACGGTGGTGGTCAACAGCGCCCTCGGGAAACGAGAGACAAGCTGGCGTAGCAGCGGTCCGGGAATAGCCGCAGCCTCGTCAACAATCAGCCATGTCGCCTTACATTCCGACGCCAGCAATGCATCCGGGGCTATAAAACGAAAGTCCTCTCCAGCAAAAGCAGCCATAACCTCCGTAGCCCCGCGCGCCGGTGCCGTAACGATAGCGTCGCCCGCCATCTGGCGAATAAGCATTCCTGCGAGAGCGGACTTTCCTCGCCCACGCTCGGCGGTCAGTGCGGCAATACCGGGAGGGAAATCGACCAGTTCGGCAAGAACGGCGGCCTGCTCCGCCTGCGGATGACCATCGGCGGGATACCATTGCTCGCGCACAGGAAAATCAGGCACAGCGGGTTCATGGCCTTGACGCCAGAGTACTGACTCTTTATCCGCAATAATCTGCTGGCAAAAACGATAGACAAAATTCGGCGTAGGCACGGGAACGGGGCTGTCGCTCCAGCGCAGAGAATCCGCATCCGGCCGGGTTAGCCAGTGTCCAAAGTCAGGTGTGAGCAATACCAGCCAGCTTCCCGCGCGCAGCGTACCGGCTAATGCGGCAAATGCGGCAACGTCAAAACCGTCGCGGGCATCGAAAAAAGCATGCTGAAATTCGCGCCCCAGCAGTGAGTTCAGGGCAGCAGGAGAAGCGTACGGCTCCGGCATCCGCTGTGGGCCAACCCACAGGCCATCTCCGGACAGTTCAGTACGCAGTATTTGCGCCTGGCCCAGGGTCCAGGCATCATCGCCGCTAAGGACCAGCAGGCGACGAATGCCCTCGCGCGCCATCAGCGCCGTCAGATGAAGCAGTTCATCCATGCCAGGAAAGCATTACAACGCGTTACCGAAGGTGTTGCACTGCGCCGGATCGCCACTATCAAAGCCGCGTTTAAACCAGGTATAGCGCTGCTGCGACGTTCCGTGCGTAAAGCTGTCCGGCACCACGCGCCCCTGACTTTGCTGCTGCAGGCGATCGTCACCAATCGCCTCTGCGGCATTCAGCGCTTCCTGCAGATCGCCGGTTTCCATCACGTCCTGCTTTTGCATGTTGTAGCCCCAGACACCCGCGAAGCAGTCCGCCTGTAGCTCCATTTTCACCGACAGGCGATTCGCTTCCGCCTGCGAAGCATTTTGCTGCAGCTGGCGCACTTTCGCTTCAATACCCAGCAGTTTTTGTATGTGGTGGCCAACCTCATGGGCAATAACGTAGCCCTGAGCAAAGTCGCCGCCCGCGCCGAGTCTGGTTTTCATCTCATCGTAGAATGACAGGTCGATATACACCGTACTGTCCGCAGGGCAGTAAAAAGGTCCCATCACTGACTGACCGGTACCGCAGGCAGTCCGCGTCGCGCCGCGATACATCACCAACTTTGGCTGTGGATACTGGCGGCCCCTCTCTTTAAAAATCGTGCCCCAGATATCTTCTGTGTCCGCCAGAACCACCTTAGTGAATTTCGCGGCTTCTTCATCCTGCGGGCTAATGGAACGTTGAGTGGTGGTTTGCTGTTGAGATACCGGTTCGCCAGTCAGCATGCCGGTTAAATCTACGCCGTAATAGCCCGCCACCAGAACAATAATCAGCAATACAATGCCGCCTTTGCCACTGGGGAGACGAAAACCGCCTCCGCCGCCCATCGGCGAACCAGATTGACCACGACGATCTTCAACATTGTCGCTTTCGCGACGTCCTTGCCAGCGCATAAGCACCTCAATGAATTATATTAACCAATAAATGAGATCGTAGGCGGTTCAGCGGAGGATTACCACAGGAAACAACAAGAAGAGCGCCAGAAGAAGAAATCTTCCTCTGGCGTCAGGGGATTAGTCGAGCTTAACGCCCAGGCGATGAGCAACCTCTTCGTAGGCTTCAATCAGGCCGCCGAGGCTCTGACGGAAGCGGTCTTTGTCCATTTTATCCATGGTCTTTTTATCCCACAGACGGCTACCGTCTGGGGAGAATTCATCCCCCAGCACCACTTCGCCTTTGAACAGACCGAACTCCAGTTTAAAGTCCACCAGAATCAGGCCAGCGTCGTCGAACAGCTTTTTCAGCACATCGTTAGCTTTGTAGGTCAGTTCCTGCATACGCGCCAGGTTCTCTTTACTCACCCAGCCAAAGGTTTCGCAGTAGGATTCGTTGACCATCGGATCATGCATGGCATCGTTCTTCAGGAACAGGTCGAACAGCGGCGGGGTCAGTTCGATACCTTCTTCAATTCCCAGACGTTTCACCAGCGAACCGGCAGCGCGGTTACGCACAACACACTCCACCGGCACCATATCCAGTTTTTTTACCAGACACTCGGTATCGGACAACAGCGCTTCCATCTGGGTCGGGATACCCGCTTCCGCCAGCTTGCTCATAATGAAATGGTTAAACTTGTTGTTCACCATGCCTTTACGATCGAACTGTTCAATGCGAGCGCCGTCCCCTGCTGACGTATCGTTACGGAATTCGAGTATCAACAGATCCGGGTTTTCGGTGCTGTATACCGTCTTCGCTTTACCACGATACAACTCAGCTTGCTTTTTCATCTTTCACCACTCCAGTGATATTAAGTCTAAAAGATACGTTTCCGCCTATACACAAAATCATTCAAAGTGCATCAAGGCGGCAACTGAGCGAATCCCCTGGAGCTTACATAAGTAAGTGACTGGGGTGCCAACAAAGAGGCAATTTGAAGGATGATGTGTATACGCACACGTTTGCGTCACTATACAATAAAAAGGGCCGGATTGCTCCAGCCCTGTTTATTACTTACTTAATGCGGCCTGGAATACGGCGACCAGGGCATCATTTTGCGACTGGGTCAGAGTATGACCTTTCGGGTCGATGAACTGCAGACTACTGCGGTTATCGAGATCCCCGACCTGCAATTTATAATCACCAGACGCCAGTTGCGGGTCGCGAGCGCCCAGAGCAGTCCAGCCGCTGTCGGATAGCGGTTTGTAGGTTACAGATAAGCTGCCCTGAGAACGAGAGCTATCGGTTACCTTCATGCCGACTTTCTCCAGTGCACCCGGCAGGCGTTGCCATACCAGATTAAACGGCGCGCGAACGACCAGCATCGGCAGGCCGGTATCATCAGCGCCGCTCTGCACATCGAAGGTCGCCCCGGCATTTTTCTGTGCGGCGTTCTGCGCGCTGGTCGCGTTCAGATCCAGACCTTCGGAAATGACGTTCAGCATGGCGGTACTGTAGCGCTGCAGCGAAGCCGGATCGGCAACCGGTTTACCCGCCTGCTCCAGATTCACCAGTTTCACGACCACCGCCTGCTGATAGCCCTGCTGTTTAACTGAGATTTGATAGCGACCACGGTACTGCTGGTCTTCATCGAGGCGATTCCATTCGACCCAGTCGGTATTCAGCGTCTGGCTGGCATCGTCGCGTTTAGCGATAATGTAGTTTTTCGACTGCACGATGCTTGCCACCTGCGCCCACAGCGAACCACTGTGGCCATTTTCCACCATTAGCGTCGCGGTATCGCCGGTAAACTGAGTGCGCGCGCCGCTAACCAGCGCCAGAGGCTGAGCTGGCGGACGAATGTCCAGTGCTTTGCCTGTGTTACCGGTGCTGGTTGCAACCGGAATATTATAATCACCCACCTGAACCGGCAGGATCATCCCTGCTGGCACGTGAAGTTCACTAAGCGGCGTAGCCTGCAAATAGGCCTCATCGCCGCTCACCTGACGCTTATAGCGCGAGTCAGAACTACAGGCCGCGAGGAGTAGAACCAGCGAAACACCCGCAACCTTCGCCAGGCGCGACTTCTGTACTGAGTAAGCCATCAAATCTCCCTAAACTTTACAGCAAACCGGCATGCTTCAGCGCTGCGGTAACGACCTTAGTACCGTTTTCGGTAATTGGGGTCATCGGCAGGCGTAGCGTATCGGTCGCCACAAGACCCAACGCCTTACAGGCCCACTTGACCGGTATAGGGTTGGGTTCGACAAATAATTTGGTATGCAATGGCATCAGACGCTGATTAATCGCATGAGCTTCGGCAAATTGACCTGCTAACGCCAGTCGGCACATCTCAGCCATTTCACGCGCCGCAACGTTTGCTGTTACGGAAATCACGCCATGACCGCCAAGTTGCATAAAGTCCATTCCGGTCGCGTCGTCGCCGCTCAGCAGAATAAAGTCATCTGAAACCAGCTCTTTGATCTGATGAACGCGGCTTAAGTTCCCCGTCGCTTCCTTAATACCGATAATATTTTTAATTTCCGCCAGACGACCGACGGTTTCAGGCAACATATCGCAACCAGTACGGGACGGCACATTATACAGGATTTGCGGCAGGTCAGTATGTTCTGCAATAGCTTTAAAGTGTTGGAACAACCCTTCCTGAGTCGGACGGTTGTAATACGGCGTTACCGTCAGGCAACCAACCACGCCGCTATCGTTAAACCGCCTGGTCAAGCTAATTGCCTCTGCGGTTGCATTTGCACCGGTACCAGCAATGACCGGGATACGCCCGTCGGCCAGTTCCAGCGTCTGCATAACCACGTCACCATGCTCTTCATGGCTCAATGTTGCGGACTCTCCGGTAGTACCTACCGAAACGATCGCCGAGGTTCCGCTGGCGACATGGTAATCAATCAGTTTTTTCAGGCTTGATCGGCAGACGTTGCCACTTTCATCCATCGGCGTGATAAGCGCTACAATACTTCCCGTAAACATGGGCCATCCTCAGAGCATCAGTGAGACAAGATTCTCAATGTTACTTTTGGTGCCGTAATAAAAGCAAGCGACCCGATGCCATCAGGGATGTTGTATGCCGGTTTTTTTTATGCTTTCCTAACGTTACCTCACCTTTTTAAAGGAAGAACAGGTTTGACAGCCTCATTACACCACTATCTGGTTATTACCGCGTTGGGTGCTGACCGCCCTGGCATCGTGAATGCGATCACTCGTCACGTCAGCAGTTGCGGCTGTAATATAGAAGACAGTCGGCTGGCCATGCTTGGTGATGAGTTTACGTTTATCATGCTGCTTTCCGGCTCGTGGAATGCCATCAACCTGATTGAATCAACTCTGCCGCTGAAAGGCGCCGAGCTGGATCTGCTTATCGTGATGAAGCGTACAACCGCGAGGCCTCCTCAGGCGATGCAGAACACCGTCTGGATTCAGGTTGAGGTACCGGATTCGCCGCACATTATCGAGCGATTTACGGCTCTGTGCGATACGTGGAAAATGAACATTGCCGAGCTGGTTTCCCGCACTCAGCCGGGAGAGAACGACGATTCAGCACAGCTTTTTATCCAAATCACCGCCCACAGCCCGACTACGCAAAATGCATTAAATATCGAACAAGCGTTCAAAGCCCTATGTACAGAATTGAATGCACAAGGCAGTATTAACATCGTTAATTATTCACAGCATGATGAACAGGATGGAGTTTGAGTAATGAACCCACTGAAAGCCGGTGATATTGCACCGAAATTTAGCTTACCGGACCAGGACGGCGAGGAAGTAAATTTGACCGACTTCCAGGGACAGCGTGTTCTGGTTTATTTTTACCCGAAAGCCATGACCCCGGGCTGCACCGTACAGGCGTGCGGCTTACGCGATAACATGGACGACCTGAAAAAAGCAGATGTTGAAGTACTGGGGATCAGTACTGATAAACCAGAAAAACTCTCCCGCTTCGCCGAAAAAGAGTTACTGAACTTCACCTTGCTGTCTGATGAAAATCATCAGGTATGCGAGCAGTTTGGTATCTGGGGTGAAAAAACATTTATGGGGAAAACCTACGACGGTATTCATCGTATTAGCTTCCTCATCGACACCGACGGTAAAATCGAACATGTGTTTGATGATTTCAAAACCAGCAATCACCACGATGTGGTGCTGAACTGGCTGAAAGAGAACGCCTGACGCGAAGACAAACACAAGACGCCGGGGAGTGATTAAACCACCCGGCGTCTTTTTCAGGATATTCTCTTCAGCTTCGCGCTAATCCTCGTCTTTAACTGTCAGGCCATCCGGCCAGGCATGCATTACCGCTTTGATTAACGTCGCCAGCGGGATAGCGAAGAATACGCCCCAGAATCCCCACAGACCGCCGAAAATCACCACCGACAGAATAATCACCAGTGGATGCAGGTTAACGGCTTCCGAGAACAGGACCGGAACAAGCAAGTTGCCATCGAGTCCCTGAATAATGAGGTAAACTGCAAACAGGCTCCAGAACTCGGTGCCCGCGCCAAACTGAAACAACGCTACCCCTACCACCGGAATGGTAACCACAAAAGCGCCGATATAAGGGATTAATACCGAGAACCCCACCAATACCGCCAGCAGCAGCGAATAATTGAGACCAAAAAGGATAAAGCCAATCCACGTCGCCACGCCGACGACTATCATTTCCAGCACCTTACCGCGGATATAATTGGTAATTTGCTGGTTCATCTCTTTCCACACCTGTCCGGCCAGCCCGCGGTTGCGCGGCAGCACCCGGCGCACGGCATTAAGCATCTGCTCTTTATCTTTTAGCAGAAAGAAAACCATTAGCGGCACCAGGACCAGGTAGACCGCCAGGGTCAGCAGCCCAACCAGAGAGGCCAGTGAATATTTCACCACCGAATCGCCGACGGTTAACATCCGGCTACGCATATTCTCCGCCATCGCGTCGATAATTCCGGCATCCATTAAGGCCGGATAACGACGCGGCACCGTCGCGGCAAAATCGGAAAGTTTGTTCAGCATCCCCGGCATATCGCGAATCAGATAGATGCCCTGTTGCCAGGCAACCGGCATCACCACAAACGCCATCAATAGCAAAATACCAACGAACAGAATCAGAATGACCGAGGTGGCCCAGGTACGTGAAAATCCGATACGCTCCAGTCTGACGGTGGGCCACTCCAGCAGATAGGCCAGAACAATAGACACTAATAGAGGTGCCAGCAGGCCGCTGAAGAAAAACATAATACCGAACCCGGCCAGCAAAATGACCAGCAGCGCTATCGCCTCCGGATCGCTGAATCGACGACGGTACCACTGCATTAACATCTGAAGCATAAAACCCTTCCCTGAAGAGCAAAACTGTAACAATCTCAGGAATTGTATCGAAATGTCACAAAAAAGACTTCGCTTTTTATGGATAAAACCACAAACATTAACCGTCGGCTGAATATCGTATTTTCAATAAGGCCAACGACGGCTAAACTCGCTGGACTTGCTTGCGGACAGGGAACATTACGCCGCACAATCGGTCAAACTGGCACACCTACATTACAGGACAGAGGCTATGTTCAGGCAGTTGAAAAAAACGCTGGTGGCGACAGTCATAGCGTCGCTGACGCTGAGTTCAGTATTACCTGCTTTTGCCGATACCGCAGACACCCTGCCGGATATGGGCACCTCCGCAGGAAGCACGCTCTCCATCGGCCAGGAAATGCAGATGGGAGATTACTATGTGCGCCAGTTGCGCGGCAGCGCGCCGTTAATCAATGATCCGCTGCTGGTACAATATATTAACGGGTTAGGCATGCGCCTGGTCTCACACGCCAATTCAGTACGCACCCCATTCCACTTTTATCTGATTAATAACGATCAAATTAACGCCTTTGCTTTCTTCGGCGGGAACGTCGTACTGCACTCAGCCCTTTTCCGCTACTCGGATAACGAAAGTGAACTGGCGTCGGTGATGGCGCACGAAATCTCTCACGTTACCCAGCGTCACCTTGCCCGCGCGATGGAAGACCAAAAGCGTAACGCCCCGCTAACCTGGGTCGGTGCGCTGGGTTCAATTCTGCTGGCGATGGCCAGCCCGCAGGCCGGGATGGCGGCGCTGACCGGGACTCTGGCGGGTAGCCAGCAGGGAATGATCAGCTTTACCCGCCAAAACGAAGAAGAGGCCGACCGAATTGGTATTCAGGTCCTTCAACGTTCAGGTTTCGATCCGCAGGCGATGCCGACATTTATGGGCAAGCTGCTTGACGAGTCACGCTACTCGACCCGCCCGCCGGAAATGCTGCTGACCCACCCGTTGCCGGAAAGTCGGCTCTCCGACGCCCGCAACCGAGCAAATCAGATGCGCCCGGTTGTCGTTCAGTCCTCGGCGGATTTCTATCTGGCAAAAGCCAGAACCCTGGGAATGTATACCTCCGGCGACAATAAACTGAGCAACGACCTGCTGAGCAGTTGGGAAAAAGGCAATATCCGCGAACAGCATGCTGCCCAGTACGGCCGCGCTCTGCTGGCTATGGGCAGCGATAATTACGATCTGGCGCGCAAAACGCTGCAGCCGCTACTGAACGCCGAACCGCAAAATGCCTGGTACCTTGACCTGGCGACCGATATCGATTTGGGGCAAAAGAGAGCGACAGACGCGATTAACCGCCTGAAAAGCGCCCGCGAGCTGCGTACTAACCCGGTACTGCAGCTAAACCTCGCCAACGCCCTACTGGAAGGTGGGCAGCCCGCTGAAGCCGTGACGATCCTTAACCGCTATACCTTTAACAATAAAGATGACGTCAATGGTTGGGATTTGCTGGCGCAAGCGGAAGCCAAACTGGGAAATCGCGATCAGGAGCTGGCAGCCCGGGCGGAAGCTATGGCGCTGGTTGGCCGCCTCGATCAGGCCATCACGCTGCTCAGCAGCGCCAGTTCCCAGGTGAAATTAGGTAGTTTGCAACAGGCCCGCTACGATGCGCGTATCGATCAATTGCGCCAGTTGCAGGAACGTTTTAAACCGTACCAGAAAATGTAAGGAGATCTCATGTCCGATACGGTCAAAATCTATCACAACCCCCGCTGCTCCAAGAGTCGCGACACGCTGAGCCTGCTGAAGGCTAACGGTATCGACCCTGAAGTGGTGCTCTATCTGGAGACGCCGCCTGATGCCGTAACCCTGCGCCAGCTGCTGAAAATGTTGGGGATGACCAGCGCACGCGAATTGATGCGCCAGAAAGAAGATCTCTATAAATCCCTGGATCTCGCTAACCCTCAGCTTAGCGAAGATGCGCTGATCCAGGCGATGATCGATAATCCAAAGCTGATTGAACGGCCTGTCGTCGTCAGCCGCGGCGAGGCCCGTATCGGTCGCCCGCCGGAGCAGGTTCTGGAAATCGTTAACTGAAAGCCCTCTGCCGCGGCTGAATTGTCAATCCGCGGCCAGCTATAGCTTGAGGATCTCTTTGACGAAAGGAATGGTTAGCTTGCGCTGAGCGGTAATTGAAGCGTGATCGAGCTGATCGAGCGTCATAAACAGTGAACGCATTTCGCGATCCAGGCGCTTAAGCAGGAATCGGCAGACATCTTCCGGCATTTCGAAGCCGCGCAGTCTGGCACGTAGCTGAAGCGCCTGAAGTTTATCTTCATCCGACAGCGGCTGTAGCTTGTAGATTTGTCCCCAGTCGAGACGCGAAGCCAGATCCGGCAGGCCCAGTTGAAGCTGTCGAGGCGGTCGGTCACCGGTAATCAGTAGCCGGGTTTTACCTGACTCGAGGATGCGGTTATACAGGTTGAAGATGGCCATTTCCCATAGTTCATCGCCTGCCACGCATTCAATATTATCGATGCAAACCAACGATAGCAGCTCCATTCCGTCCAGCACTTCAGGAACAAACCACGTCCGTTTATCCAGAGGAACGTAGCCCACCGCATCGCCGCGCTGGGAGAGTTCCGCACAGGCCGCGTGCAAGAGATGGCTGCGCCCCGCCCCTTCGCGTGACCAGATATAGATGTATCCGCTATGTTCCTGCCGCAGCACGTTCTGAAGGGCAGCAAGAAGAGAAGGATTATCGCCCGGCCAGAAACTCGCGAAAGTTTCATCATCGGGAAGATACAGTGGCAAAGAGAGCTGTGCCGGTGCGTTCAGATTGACCTCAACATGGGCTTTCAGAAAAACGCGGAGAGTTTAGCACAGAAATACACAAGGAGAGAACCGGGCAGGCTCACTGCCCGGTATAAGGATCAATGTTTTGCTTCTTCGCTATCCGCGGCGTCGAGAACCACCTCTTCCGGACGCAGCATGCTAATCAGTTTGAAGATCAGGCTCAGGCCGACACCAACAATAGTCGCCAGCGCCATGCCTTTCAGTTCAGCGGCACCGATATGCACTTTTGCGCCGCTGACGCCAATGATCAGGATAACGGAGGTCAGAATCAGGTTCTGCGCCTTGTTGTAATCGACTTTTGATTCAATCAGCACGCGAATACCTGATGCGCCGATCACCCCATACAGCAGCAGGGAAACGCCGCCCATTACCGGCAGCGGGATAATCTGGATCGCCGCCGCCAGCTTGCCGACACAGGAGAGCAGAATCGCGATGATCGCCGCGCCGCCGATAACCCAGGTGCTGTAAACGCGGGTAATCGCCATCACGCCAATATTCTCGCCATAGGTGGTATTCGGCGTTGAGCCAAAGAAGCCGGAGAGCACCGTCGACAGGCCGTTGGCAAACATTGAACGATGCAGACCCGGATCGCGGATCAGATCTTTTTTGACGATGTTGGCCGTCACTACCAGGTGCCCAACGTGCTCGGCGATCACCACCAGTGCAGCAGGCAGAATGGTGAAAATCGCAAACCATTCAAAGCGAGGCGTATAGAAGGTCGGCAGCGCGAACCAGTGGGCCTCGGCGATTGGCGTGGTATCGACAACCCCCATCACGAAGGAGAGCGCGTAACCAACCAGTACGCCGATTAAAATCGGGATAATCGCCAGGAAACCGCGGAACAGCACCGAACCGAAGACCGTCACTGCCAGCGTCACCACCGAAATAATAATGGTTTTGCTGTCCGGCGATTGCCCATCAGCGGGCAGCAGACCGGCCATATTCGCCGCGACACCCGCCAGTTCCAGACCGATAACTGCGACAATCGCCCCCATTGCCGCCGGCGGGAACATCACATCCAGCCAGCCGGTTCCGGCTTTTTTGACAATAAAGGAGACGATACAAAACAGCACCCCGCACATAATAAAGCCGCCGAGAGCGACTTCGTATCCCTGCGGCAGCAGAAGCAGCACCGGGGAGATAAACGCAAAGCTCGACCCAAGATAAGCCGGAATTTTGCCTTTGCAGATGCAAAGATATAACAGCGTTCCGATGCCGTTAAACAGTAGTACCGTGGCCGGGTTGATATGGAACAGAACGGGCACCAGTACCGTTGCGCCAAACATGGCGAACAGATGTTGCAAACTAAGCGGGATTGTCTGTAAAAGCGGCGGTCTTTCACTCACCCCGATAGCACGGCGCGTCATAGCATTATCCTCTAAGAGTCGTTTGTTGATTGCTGTTGGTGTGTTTTTTTCAAAAAAAAGCCGACTATCAAAGTCGGCTTTTTCTACTTCATCATTTATTTAGTACCAAAAATCTTATCGCCGGCATCGCCGAGCCCCGGAATAATGTATCCGTGCTCGTTCAGGCCCTGGTCAATTGACGCGGTGTACAGCTCAACATCCGGATGTGCTTTCTCCAGCGCGGCGATACCTTCCGGCGCCGCAACCAGAACCAGCACCTTAATGCTGGAACAACCTGCTTTTTTCAGCAGATCGATGGTGGCAATCATTGAACCGCCGGTTGCCAGCATTGGGTCAACCACCAGCGCCATACGTTCGTCAATATTGGATACCAGCTTCTGGAAATAAGGAACCGGTTCAAGGGTTTCTTCGTTACGGTAGATGCCCACAACGCTGATGCGCGCGCTTGGCACGTGTTCAAGCACGCCTTCCATCATTCCCAGACCCGCGCGCAGAATCGGCACAACGGTAATTTTCTTGCCTTTGATCTGCTCAACTTCTACCGGGCCGTTCCAGCCTTGAATGGTGACTTTTTCAGTCACCAGATCGGCCGTGGCTTCATAAGTCAGTAAGCTGCCAACTTCTGAGGCGAGTTCACGGAAGCGTTTGGTGCTGATGTCATGCTCACGCATCAGGCCCAGCTTGTGTTTGACGAGTGGGTGTTTCACTTCCACGATCTTCATTCTCTTTCTCCTCTGAGGGGCAGCCGCAAAAAAATCGCCGGATTATACCGTCTTTTTCCTTGTATGCCATAGCCGATATGTTTGACCGGGATCAACCAAAATGCCTTTACGCTACCTGAGCCAGTATAAGATAAAATAAAAAAACCCCGCGAAGGCGGGGCTAAATGTGGCTTTGCGGCAATTTACAGCTTTTCGCCATTGCTGCCGATAACCTGCTGATACCAGGCAAAAGATTTCTTACGGCTACGCGCCAGCGTGCCGTTGCCCTCATTGTCTTTATCCACATAGATAAAGCCGTAGCGTTTTTTCATCTCGCCGGTGCCTGCGGAAACGAGGTCGATACAGCCCCATGGGGTATAGCCCATCAGATCTACACCATCCTCAACAACCGCTTTTTTCATCTCGGCGATATGCGCGGAGAGGTAGTCGATACGATACTGGTCATCCACCGAGCCATCCGCTTCGCGCACGTCGATAGCGCCGAAACCGTTCTCCACAATAAACAACGGCAACTGATAGTGATCCCAGAGCCAGTTCAGAGAGTAGCGCAGCCCAACCGGATCAATCTGCCAGCCCCAGTCTGATTTCTGCACGTATGGGTTGGAGACCAGGCTGGTGGTTTCATCATAATCCAGTTGCGGATTGTCATCAGTCGCTTTAGTGGCGAACGACATGTAGTAACTAAAGCCGATATAATCGACACAGCCCTGAGTCAGCGCGATGCGGTCCTCTTCAGTGATATCCAGCGCAAAACCGCGACGCTCGAAGTAGTTCAGCAAGTGCTGCGGATAGCGGCCGCGCACGTGAACATCGGTAAACCAATAGCGGCGATGCATGGCGTTCATCGCCATCATCATATCGTTGGGCGCGCAGCTCAGCGGGTAAATCGGGCACATGGCGATCATGCAGCCAATCTGCAATGACGGGTTAATTTCGCGAGCGGCTTTAACCGCCAGCGCGCTGGCAACCAGCTCATAGTGCGCCGCCTGATACATGACCGGCTCGCGGTCCTCCCCCGGCAGATATTTCAGTCCGGAGTTGGTGAACGGCGCAAAATCTTCGTGGAAGTTGGCCTGGTTATTGATCTCATTGAAGGTCATCCAGTACTTCACTTTATGCTGGTAGCGGGTAAACACCACCCGGGCAAAGCGGACGAAGAAATCAATCAGTTTACGGTTACGCCAGCCGCCGTATTCCGTCACCAGATGGTACGGCATTTCAAAGTGGGAGAGCGTAATCACCGGCTCAATACCGTGCTTCAGGCACTCATCGAACAGCTCATCGTAAAACTGCAGCCCGGCCTCGTTAGGTTCTTGCTCATCGCCCAACGGGAAGATGCGCGTCCAGGCGATGGAGGTACGGAAGCATTTAAAGCCCATTTCAGCAAACAGCCGAATGTCGTCTTTATAGCGATGATAAAAATCAATCGCCTCATGGTTAGGGTAGTTTTTCCCCGGCAGCACGCCATCGGTGATTTCGCGCGGTACGCCGTTCGCGCCTGCGGTCATAACGTCGGCGACGCTAACCCCTTTACCGCCCTCTTTCCAGCCACCTTCCAGCTGATGCGCCGCAACCGCGCCGCCCCACAGAAAACCTTCTTTAAATCCGGACATGTCCTCTCCCTATGCGCAGTCGCCGCTATGCGACCGGTTTTGCTGATTGAAATGGTAAACGGCCCCCACCAGCCCGGCATCGTTGCCGTGGCTGACGGTATCGATATATTCCGCAATGCCAAACCAGGCCAGATGCTCGCGCAGCAGCGCCAGAAAGCCCGGTCGTTCCACAATCCCGCCGCCGATCAAAATCGTTTGCGGGTCGAATAAGTTGACGAGGTTGTAAAGCCCGGTTCCCAGGCCGTTAAAAAATTCAGTGACCAGACGTCGACAGGTGGCGTCGCCCGCATCGTAGCGGTCAAAAATCTCTTCACCGGTCACTTCATCCATCGCTTTGCCAATATGTTCAGCGTAGCGATGGCGCAGCACGCGCAGCGTGCAGTTTTCATTCATCGAATAGCGCCGCACATCGCGGGTGCCAGGGCGCGACGTTTGCATATAGCCAAACTCTCCAGCGCGAAAACGCGCGCCGTGGACCAGTTGGTTATTACAGAAAATCGCTCCGCCGATACCGGTACCGATAGTCAGGACCAGAAAGTTGGTCATTTCGGTGGCTTTACCCTGCCAACGCTCGGCCAGCAGCACACAGTTAGCATCATTCTCAATGGCAACGGGCAGGCGAACCTGCTGCTCAAGCCAGCTCTTAATGGCAAAGTTATCGAATTTACGGATGGCACCGCCCATTTCGATAAAACCGGTGTGCGGGTTAACGTAGCCGGGAGCGCTGATGGCCACCCCTTTACATTCCGGATGAGCGGCGATCCATGTCAGCATCGCCTGCAGGATCTGGTCACCATCGCTGCCGATGATGGTCTGCTTACCTTTGTCCAGCAGCACGCCTTCGCGCGTCATTATCCCCATTTTTAACGCCGTGCCACCGATATCAAATGCGGCAATTTTCATCCTTAGCTTTCCTCCAGTATCCATCAAATGCGCGGTTTATAGCCGTCATACTTCAAATTGCATGTGCGTTGGCAATAACTCGGTCTGGCCCTGAGCCTCACCCCTTCGGGGCCAGCGCAAGCACTGTTCAAAGCGGTTAACCGTTTTGTCCTGCAACGCGGATTATGTAGGGTATCTCTCTACTTTACAGCAAAAAGAAACCGGTTTCATTAACATGATGATTATTCCCGACTGCACTGGCAAGCATAAGAATGTAGCCGCTTCCATTTTCGTGAACAGTATCAAATTTACGCACTTAACGGCCGCTTTACATCGACTGCAAAGCAGGCTCGCAAACGTTTGCTATCCCTGTTAGAATTGCGCCGTTTTTTATTGCTACCGCAAACGCGTGGAGACTTCGCAGTGACCGATAAAACCTCTCTCAGCTATAAAGATGCCGGCGTGGATATTGATGCAGGCAACGCTCTCGTCGACCGTATTAAGGGCGTGGTGAAGAAAACCCGTCGCCCGGAAGTGATGGGGGGACTGGGCGGATTCGGCGCACTGTGCGCACTGCCGCAGAAGTATCGCGAACCGGTACTGGTCTCCGGCACCGACGGCGTCGGTACCAAACTGCGTCTGGCGATGGACCTGAAGCGTCACGACACTATCGGTATCGACCTGGTCGCCATGTGCGTGAATGACCTGGTTGTTCAGGGCGCGGAACCACTGTTCTTCCTTGATTACTACGCCACTGGCAAACTGGATGTCGATACCGCGGCCAGCGTGATCAGCGGCATCGCCGAAGGTTGCCTGCAATCCGGCTGCGCGCTGGTGGGCGGAGAAACGGCGGAAATGCCGGGCATGTACCATGGGGAAGACTATGACGTGGCCGGTTTCTGCGTCGGCGTGGTAGAAAAATCAGAAATTATCGACGGCAGCAAAGTGGCCGATGGTGACGTACTGGTGGCGCTGGCTTCCAGCGGCCCGCACTCTAACGGCTACTCTCTGGTACGCAAAATTATCGAAGTCAGCGGCGTTGACCCGCAAACCACCGATCTCAACGGTAAGCCGCTGGCTGACCATCTGCTGGCGCCGACCCGCATTTATGTGAAATCGGTGCTTGATCTGATTGCCAACATCGACGTGCACGCCATCGCCCACCTGACTGGCGGCGGCTTCTGGGAAAACATCCCGCGCGTCCTGCCGGACAACACTCAGGCGGTCATTGATGAATCCTCCTGGCAGTGGCCGGAAGTGTTCAACTGGCTGCAAACTGCCGGCAACGTCAGCAGCCATGAAATGTATCGCACCTTTAACTGCGGCGTTGGCATGGTTATCGCGCTCCCGGCCGAAGCGGCGGATAAAGCGATTGCTTTCCTGAACGACAAAGGTGAAAGCGCGTGGAAAATAGGTTATATCAAAGCCTCTGATTCCGAACAGCGTGTGGTCATTGAATGAAAAACATCGTGGTGCTGATTTCCGGTAACGGTAGCAATCTGCAGGCGATTATTGACGCCTGCGCCCGGAAAAAAATCAACGGCACCCTGCGTGCAGTCTTCAGCAACAAGGCCGACGCATTCGGCCTTGAGCGCGCACGTGAGGCCAATATTCCTGCTCACGCGCTCACCGCCAGCCAGTTTGCCAACCGTGAGGCCTTCGATCGCGAGTTGATGCACGAGATCGACGCTTACGCGCCGGATCTGGTGGTACTTGCTGGCTACATGCGTATTCTTAGCACGGCTTTTGTCGCCCACTACCAGGGACGCATGCTGAATATCCACCCTTCCCTGCTGCCAAAATATCCGGGGCTGCACACCCATCGCCAGGCGCTGGAAAATGGCGATGAGGAGCACGGGACATCGGTGCATTTCGTTACTGATGAGCTGGACGGAGGCCCGGTGGTTCTGCAAGCTAAGGTGCCGGTTTTCGCTGAAGATACCGAGGACGACATTACCGCTCGCGTACAGGCTCAGGAACACGACATCTATCCCCTGGCTATCAGTTGGTTTGTCGATGGTCGCCTGCGCGCGGAGGGGAACGAAGCCTGGCTTGATGAAATAAAGCTACCGCCACAAGGCTACGCTGCCGAAGAGTAACCCATCGCCCTGCGTTTTATCCACGCGGGGCTTTTTTTTGATTCAAATCGTTTAACAATCAATCATATTGAAGAAATAATTCTTCTTGCTGTCATATTGTTGTGACAGAGTGAATCTCTATGCGGAAAATTTCGTCATAATAGTCTATGTCCTGTGAGTAAAACGGAGTGTGAGCTGTAATGGGCCAGGAAAAGCTATACATCGAGAAAGAACTCAGCTGGTTATCCTTTAACGAGCGCGTACTTCAGGAAGCGGCGGATAAAAGCAATCCGCTGATTGAGCGCATGCGCTTTTTGGGAATTTACTCCAACAACCTCGATGAATTTTATAAGGTGCGCTTTGCCGAACTGAAGCGCCGCATCATCATCAGCGAAGAACAAGGCAGTACCGCACACTCTCGCCATCTGCTGGGAAAAATTCAGGCTCGCGTGCTTAAGGCCGATCAGGAGTTTGACGGTTTATATAACGAACTGCTGCTGGAAATGGCGCGTAACCAGATTTTCCTGATTAATGAACGCCAGCTCTCCGTCAACCAGCAATCCTGGCTGCGTAACTACTTTAAGCTCTACCTTCGCCAGCACATTACGCCGATCCTGATTAACCGCGAAACGGATCTGGTGCAGTTCCTGAAGGATGATTACACCTATCTGGCTGTCGAGATTATTCGCGGAGATACGACCAATTACGCTCTGCTTGAGATTCCGTCAGACAAGGTACCGCGTTTTGTGAACCTGCCGCCGGAAGCGCCACGCCGACGTAAGCCAATGATTTTGTTAGATAACATCCTGCGCTATTGCCTGGATGATATCTTCAAGGGCTTTTTCGATTACGACGCGCTGAATGCCTACTCGATGAAAATGACGCGTGACGCCGAATACGATCTGGTGCACGAGATGGAATCGAGCCTGATGGAGCTGATGTCCTCCAGCCTGAAACAGCGTCTGACCGCCGAGCCGGTGCGCTTCGTCTATCAGCGCGATATGCCGGACGCGATGGTCGAAATGCTGCGCGACAAGCTCTCTATCTCCAACTACGACTCAATGCTGCCGGGCGGTCGTTACCACAACTTTAAAGACTTTATCAGCTTCCCCAATGTCGGCAAAGCCAACCTGGTCAACAAACCGATGCCGCGCCTGCGCCATCTGTGGTTCGATAAGTTCCGCAACGGCTTTGACGCCATTCGTGAACGCGATGTACTGCTCTACTACCCGTATCACACCTTTGAACACGTGCTGGAACTGCTGCGCCAGGCCTCTTTTGACCCGAACGTACTGGCTATCAAAATCAACATCTACCGCGTCGCTAAAGATTCGCGGATTATTGATTCAATGATCCATGCCGCCCACAACGGTAAGAAAGTGACGGTGGTCGTGGAGCTGCAGGCACGTTTCGATGAAGAGGCCAACATTCACTGGGCTAAACGTCTGACCGAAGCGGGCGTACACGTTATCTTCTCCGCACCAGGATTGAAGATTCACGCCAAGCTGTTTCTCATTTCTCGTAAAGAGGGTGATGAGGTCGTCCGTTATGCCCATATCGGTACCGGCAACTTCAACGAAAAAACCGCGCGTCTTTACACCGACTACTCATTACTGACCGCCGATGCGCGCATCACCAATGAAGTGCGCCGGGTGTTTAACTTTATCGAAAATCCATACCGGCCGGTAAGCTTCGACTATCTGCTGGTTTCGCCGCAGAACTCACGCCGCTTGCTGTATGAAATGATCGATCGCGAAATTGCCAACGCGCAAAATGGCCAACCTTCCGGCATTGCGCTGAAGCTGAATAACCTGGTGGATAAAGGGTTGGTCGATCGCCTGTATGCCGCTTCAAGCTCCGGCGTTCCGGTTAACCTGCTGATCCGCGGTATGTGCTCGCTGATCTCCGGTCTGGAAGGAATCAGCGAAAACATTCGCGTGACCAGCATTGTTGACCGTTTCCTTGAGCATGACCGCGTTTATAGCTTCGAAAACGGCGGCGATAAGCAGGTTTGGTTATCGTCCGCAGACTGGATGACGCGCAATATCGACTATCGTATTGAAGTCGCTGTACCGCTGCTGGATCCACGGCTAAAACAGCGCGTGCTGGATATTTTCGATATCCTGTTTAACGATACGGTAAAAGCACGCTATCTTGATAAAGAACTGAGTAATCGCTACGTGCCACGCGGCAACCGCCGCAAAGTACGCGCACAGATGGCGATATATGACTATCTCAAATCACTTGAACAGCCCGACTAACCTATGCCAATAAACGAAAAAGCTCCTCGGCCGCAGGAGTTTGCTGCAGTCGACCTCGGTTCGAACAGTTTTCATATGGTGATCGCCCGCGTCGTCGACGGAGCCATGCAGATCATCGGTCGTCTGAAACAGCGCGTACATCTGGCCGACGGTCTGGATGAAAATTCTGTACTGAGCGAAGAGGCTATTACGCGCGGGCTGAACTGCCTGTCGCTATTCGCCGAACGCCTGCAGGGTTTTGACCCATCAAGCGTCTGCATTGTCGGCACGCACACTCTGCGCCAGGCGACAAACGCTGCAGAATTTCTTAAGCGCGCAGAGCAAGTCATCCCCTACCCGATTGAGATCATTCCCGGCAATGAAGAAGCGCGCCTGATTTTTATGGGTGTGGAGCATACGCAGCCGGAGCGAGGCCGTAAGCTGGTCATTGATATCGGCGGCGGCTCTACCGAACTGGTTATCGGCGAAGATTTCGAGCCTCGTCTGGTGGAAAGCCGCCGTATGGGTTGCGTGAGCTTCTCTCAGGCCTACTTTGCTGGCGGTGTCATTAATAAAGAGAATTTTCAGCGCGCGCGTCTTTCGGCTGTGCAGAAGCTGGAAACGCTGGCCTGGCAGTTCCGCATCCAGGGGTGGAACGTTGCCCTGGGCGCGTCCGGCACGATTAAAGCCGCTCACGAAGTGCTGGTGGCAATGGGCGAGAAAGACGGCTTTATCACTCCAGAGCGCCTCGAGATGCTGGTTGAGGAACTACTGAAGTATAAAAACTTCGACTCGCTAAGCCTGCCCGGGCTATCGGAAGATCGTAAAGCCGTTTTTGCTCCCGGTCTGGCTATCCTGTGCGGAGTGTTTGACGCGCTGGCGATTAAAGAGCTGCGCTTATCCGACGGCGCGCTGCGTGAAGGCGTACTGTACGAGATGGAAGGACGTTTCCGTCACCAGGATATCCGTAGCCGCACCGCGCAAAGCCTGGCGAATCAGTACAATATTGATCGCGAGCAGGCGCGTCGGGTACTGGAGACGACCACGCATATTTTTGAGCAATGGCAGGAGCAGAATCCCAGGCTTGCTAACCCCCATCTGGCGGCGCTACTGAAATGGGCAACCATGCTGCATGAAGTCGGCTTAAATATTAACCACAGCGGTATGCACCGTCATTCGGCTTATATCCTGCAAAACAGCGATCTGCCAGGCTTTAATCAGGAACAGCAAATGCTGATGGCCACGTTAGTTCGCTACCACCGTAAAGCGATTAAGCTGGATGATTTACCACGTTTTACGCTGTTTAAGAAAAAGCAGTTTCTGCCGTTGATTCAGTTGCTGCGCCTTGGCGTGCTGCTGAATAACCAACGTCAGGCGACGACAACGCCGCCGACCCTCAGGCTGAAAACCGAGGCGAACCACTGGACGTTGATCTTCCCGCATGACTGGTTTAGCCAGAATGCGCTGGTATTGCTCGACCTGGAAAAAGAGCAGGAGTACTGGGAAGGCGTTCCTGACTGGTGGCTGAAAATTAGCGAAGAAGAGAAGCCTGACGCGATAAGCTAGTTTAGCTTATATGGGCCGGACTTCCGGCCCACTCATTTATAAATCCTCAACCAACGCCTCCAGCGGGACTGGTTTGCCAATATTATCGCCCTGCATATAATCAATCCCCAGGGAAACCACAGCCTGACGAATCTCTGGCGTTTCGACATATTCGGCCACCACCTGCATATTTTTCATCCTTGCAAGAAGGCAAATAGAGGCAACGGCCTGATAGTCCAGACTACTGGTCACCAGATTACGAATAAAACTGCCGTCAATTTTCAGCAAATCCGCATTCATCATTTTCAGCCGCGCATAGCTGGCATAACCGGTGCCAAAATCATCAATCGTCACCCGACAACCCAGATCCTGAAGCTGTGCCAGGGTTTTCTGCGCTTGTTCAGGATTGGTGAGTGAATGGTTCTCAGTCAGCTCAAAAATAATCTGCCAGGGTTCAATGTCATAATGCTCCAGCAGCGTTTTTACCTGCTGATGAAAACGGCTGTTACTCACTGAAAAAGGTGAGATATTTATCGCCAGACGCATTCCCGGAAGCTTTTTGCGCCATTTGTCCATAAAGATAAGCGTATGTTCGAGAACCCAACTATCAATACGTGCCGAAAGTCCAAACTCGTGTGCCACCGGTAAAAAGGCATCTGGCATGATGATCTCATCGTTGTCGTTCAGCATCCTGAGCAAAACTTCATGATAGCTATCCCCACGGATGCCGACAATCGGTTGCGCCATCAGCACGAATTTATCCTGTTCCACCGCTTTCAGCAGTTGATTCATCAGCGTGACTTTGTCTTTCAGCTCTTGCTGCAGATGGATGGCACCACGGCGCTGTATATTTTCCGGGTTCCCGGTTGCCAGCGAGAGATCAGCCACATTGTTGAGTTCACCAAGCAGCAAATACAGATGAATCACCGGAGAACGCACGCAGCAATAGCTAAACCCCACCGGCAGTTGCAACGGCATACCGTTCCAGACAAAGCGAAACTTTTTAAAGTGCTGATACAACAAGGGGATCCGCTGCTGATAGTCTTCACTGGTAAGATGAAGCACCAGATCATGCCCGGTCATCTGATAGACATCTTCACCGGGCAGTAATAACCCGCTGAGCGACTCGGCCAGTTGCTGCTTGTACTGAATACTCAACAGAACACCGTAATGGCGGGCCAATATTTCCAGTTCGGGAATGCGTAAGAAGCACAGCACTGACCAGGACGATTTATTTAACTCTCGGCTCAGCGCCCGGATATTAGGCAAGCGCACAACCGGATCAATGAAGGCCATCCTCCGCATGCGCGCATAAAAAATTCTCTGTTGCGTCGCGAGCATCGCCATATGGGTAATAATAAATGAAAATACCAGATAGCTGGAGGAGGTAATAGCCAGTTGATTGTTGTAAATCGGCGAATGCGGGATATATTGATAATGAAAGTGAATAATAACAATTAAAACAGGAGGCCACAGTAATGAAATGAAACGATAACCAAAGCGCATTGCCCCCCACAACATCACTGGCATAAGCAAGGACAAGGTATAATTTGTACTAAAAATAGTGCTTGTGCTACTCAGCGGCATTAATAATAACACTAATAAAATTAACAGCACTACTCCCCATAAAATAAACTCTAAGCGCTTTATTTTCGGATCGATTTGTAAGCGCATCTGAGAAACAAACCCTCGGAGGTAGAGCGGGTTACGGATAATTCGAATAAGAAAGTAGCAGAACGGCACGCCGGTCAAGCATCCTGCCATCAAGGCCTGAAAGGTAATAAGTGAACGCAAACTTAAGGGATTTACCTCAATTAACCCGGTCGCGCGAGGATGAATCCCCAAATACTCAGCAAGTTGGGAAAGAACAAGAAAGATCAGAGAGGGTAGCAACATTTGCCAGAATAATCGCTGAGGCATCA
>DASYFN010000099.1:0-24271 GCA_036498385.1 Klebsiella sp. | reverse complement strand
GTAGGGGCCTATGCTCTTCTTCGCACGTTTCTTGGTGACAGGGCGAATGTAGCGAAACTGCCAGATTTTACTCCCGCTGGATTTGATAAGTAGCTCAAGGCCATCGCCATCATAGAGAACGTAGTCCGCTTCCTTGGGTTTAGCAGATTCGATTTCTTTAACGGATAGAGGTTTGGTTTGTCTTGCCATTGCCGGGTTTCCATAGTTTTAGGCACCTCAAAAACAATAAAGCTTTATGAGGTGCCTAACAAGGTGCCTAAAAGGTTCGGATTTAATTAGTTGGCATCAGACTTCGCGGGACAAATTGAGGGCACAAAAATGCCCGCAGGGCTTGCGCCGTGCGGGCTCTTAAGACTTCATCGGATGACTCTGGTAATCACCGATGGAGAATTTTGGTGGAGCTGGCGGGAGTTGAACCCGCGTCCGAAATTCCTACATCCTCGGTACTACATGCTTAGTCTGTCTTTACATTCGCCTGGCACCTGCGGACGGACACGCCACTACCAGACTAGCCTGATTAGTTTTAACGCTTCAACCCCAGGCAGGGCGTCCACGCGATCTCTTTTGGGTTTGACCTCTCTTGATCCCCGTCCTAAGAGCGGAGGCTAGGGAGAGAGGGCTCAGAGCAGGTTATTAAGCTGCTAAAGCGTAGTTTTCGTCGTTTGCGACTATTTTTTTGCGGCTTTTTACGAGGCCAACCGCCCCTCGGCATGCACCTTGGGTTTCGCAAATCCCGTCGAATCCAGAATCAGCCCCAATGTGTACATCAAGTATAACAGATTTATGAATGTGCTTACCAGTCCTCGTTTTGAGGATTAGGGAGACGGCTTGGGTGAAAAAATGAGCATCAACAGCGATATAATGCGAGGGCCAGTAAAACTGGCCCTGATGGGAAGGGCAATTAACGACCCGCATGTTTCATAATTCGCGCTTTATCTACAGCCCATTCTCGGTCTTTAATATCAGTACGCTTGTCGTGCTGTTTCTTACCTTTCGCTACGCCGATTTTCACTTTGCACCAGGCGTTCTTCCAGTACAGCGAAAGAGCAACCACAGTATAACCTTCGCGGTTGATGCGCCCATACAGAGTATCCAGTTCACGCTGATTTAGCAGAAGTTTACGGGTTCGCGTTGGGTCGCAGACATAGTGAGTGGAAGCTACTGCCATTGGCGTAAAGTTGGCGCCAAACAAATAGGCTTCGCCATCTTTCAAAATAACATAGCTATCACCAATGTTGGCTTTACCTGCGCGGAGAGATTTTACTTCCCATCCCTGCAGGGCAAGACCAGCCTCGTATTCATCTTCGATAAAGTATTCATGACGAGCGCGTTTATTCAGCGCAATGGTGGCTGATCCAGGTTTGTGGGCTTTTTTCTTAGTCATAGTATCCTGAAGTCATCGTCTTAAAACAGTCGTACCTCAATCTTCCTGCGAGGCGTAATGGGCTATCTTAGCACGAGTTGCGGTACAGCGTTTTTTTTAGCAGTAGATAAATGATATTATTTGCACCGTGTTTATATGTGGAACCTGCTATGCCTCAGATTAGCCGTACCGCTCTGGTGCCTTTCAGTGCGGAACAGATGTATCAACTCGTAAATGATGTGAAGTCCTACCCTGATTTTCTGCCGGGCTGTACCGGTAGTCGGGTTCTGGAGCTCGGGCCGACGCAAATGACCGCGGCGGTTGACGTATCCAAAGCAGGTATCAGCAAGACCTTCACAACGCGAAATACGCTGACCAGTAACCAGAGTATTCTGATGAGTCTGGTCGATGGTCCGTTCAAAAAACTGATTGGTGGCTGGAAGTTTATCCCCTTAAGCCCGGAAGCGTGCAAAATTGAGTTTCATCTCGATTTTGAATTCACTAATAAGCTGATTGAAATGGCATTTGGTCGCATCTTCAAAGAACTGGCCATGAATATGGTGCAGGCATTCACAACCCGCGCTAAAGAGGTCTACAGTGTCGGCTAAAATTGTTGTTGAAGTAGCTTACGCCTTGCCGGAAAAGCAGTATCTGCAAAGCGTTAAACTGGAGGAGGGCGCGACGGTCGAGCAGGCGATTGTTGCCAGCGGTCTTCTGGCGCTGCGTAATGATATCGATCTGGCGAAGAATAAAGTGGGTATTTATAGCCGTCCGGTTAAGCTTCAGGATCAAGTCCACGAGGGGGATCGGGTAGAAATCTATCGGCCATTGATTGCTGATCCAAAAGAGCTGCGTCGCCAGCGGGCAGAGAAAAACCCAGGGAAGTAACCGAACCTCACAAAAGTTGAGATATAAAAAAGCGCTCAGTGAGCGCTTTTTGTGTATGGATAGTCTTACTCTGCCGTCAGGGCTGGTTTGTTATCAATGTTGGTCAACACACCGCTACTGTTGAAGGTCAGGGTAAGAGTCTGCTGGGTAACCTTTTCATGCCCTGGCTGCTGACGGAAAACGTAGAACCAGGTATTAGTGCCAAACGGATCCGACATCATCGGAGTACCCAGAGCATAGGCAACCTGTTGTTGCGTCATGCCGACACGAATTTTTGCTACATCGGTTGGTGCCAGATAGTTACCCTGGTTGATGTCAGGACGGTAAACCACTCGTTCCAGAGTGGAACAGCCTGCGGTCAACATAAGAAGAACCGCTGCGGTAGCAGTCAGCGTTTTACAGCGCATAGTGATTTGATTCCTTTTTGGGCCCGAGCAGTACGTGGCTCATCTGTAATATGCCGATGATAATAGACCTTTGCCCGGTTGGGAACCTTCGGTTGCAGGTCTATCGGCAATTTGCTGTTCACTATGACTCTGTGAAAATCAAAAAGTTTACGCAGCAAGCAACTCTTTCGCGTTTGCCAGAGTGTTACGAGTGACTTCGCTACCGCCCAGCAGGCGGGCCAGTTCCTGCAAACGAGCGCGTTTATCCAGAGAATGCATATGCGTCTCGGTCATTTCACCATCTGTTTCCTTGCAGACGAAGAAATGGTGGTGACCACAACCGGCAACCTGCGGTAAATGGGTCACGCACATCACCTGGGTTGACTCCCCTAACTGGCGTAGCAGTTTACCTACTACCGCCGCCGTAGGCCCGCTGATGCCGACGTCCACTTCATCGAAAATCAACGCCGGAGTTTCCATTTTCCGCGCGGTGATCACCTGAATCGCCAGCGCAATACGAGATAGCTCACCACCGGAGGCAACTTTCGCAATCGGCTGCAGCGGCTGACCCGGGTTAGTGGTGACACGGAATTCGATATGGTCTGCGCCTTCGGCCGTAAGATGACGCTCATCAAACGCGACATCAATGGAGAAAACGCCATGCGGCATCGAAAGTGAGTGCATACTCTCCGTAATTAGCTGAGTTAGTTCATCGGCGCTATTTTGGCGCAAGGCATGCAACTGCTTCGCTGTATCCAGCGCCAACTGATGATGCTCAACGACCATCTGGCTAAGGGATTCCAGAGAACCGACACTATCATCCAGCATACGCTGTTCTTCCAGCAGTGCCTGGTAAAGGTCAGGAAGCTCTTCAGGCGTAATTTGATGCTTCCGGGCGAGGGCAATTTGTCGGGAGATACGCTGCTCCAGCTCAAACAGACGGTTCGGATCGAGATCGAGGCGGTCATGGTAATGGCGCAGTTCGTCCGTGGCTTCGCTAAGCTGGATAGACGCTTCTTCGAGCATATCGAGTACCCCGGAGAGTTTACTGTCCATACCAACCAGCTCGCTGACCAGTTGCTTCGCTGCGTAGAGTTGGCTTTGCAGGTTGGATTCTTCGCCGTCTGCCAGCACCGTCAGTGCATGCTGGCAGGTCGTCAGCAACTGACCGCTGTTGGCCAGGCGTTTGTACTCTTCATCAATTTGTTCGAATTCACCCAATAGCGGATTGAACTCGTTTAGCTCTTTTAATTGATATTGCAACAGGTCCGCACGAGCTGCGCGCTCCTGACTTTGCTGCTGATGTTGTGCCAGATTGCGACAACTTTTATGCCATTGGTGATAACATTCTGCCATACGCTGAGTAAGCGCATACTCACCGCTATAGCCATCAAGCAGCGTTTTTTGATGCTCGGGTTTAGTCAACAATTGGTGCGCATGTTGGCCGTGGATCTGGATAAGCATCTGCCCCAACTCCCGCAACTGGGATAAAGGGACTGCCATCCCATTAATAAAGCCGCGAGAGCGACCATCGGCGCTGATGACGCGGCGAAGTAAACACTCACGTCCACTTTCCAGTTGGTTCTGTTCAAGCCAGCGCTGAGCGGCAGGCGTGTCTTTCAGGGAGAAGCTTGCGCATAAATCAGCCCGGCTGGCGCCTCTGCGTACCATATCGGCTTCTGCCCGGCCACCGAGGCACAGCCCCAGCGCATCGATAGCGATCGATTTACCGGCGCCGGTCTCGCCGGTGATAACGGTCATACCGCTGTGAAAATCGATTTCCAGCTCACGAACGATAGCAAAATTACTGATAGTGAGTTGTGCCAACATAGCTGCCTTCCTGTATGAAAAACCATTACTGTGTTTTCGTACAGTATAATATGGTTTTTTATCCAGTAAAGGGGTTGGCTATAAAATCAGAACAATTTTTTCGACCAGCCTAGCTTAGTGCTTAATGTATTGAAATAGCTGTAATCTTTTGGATGGATGAGATTGAGGTGGTAATCGCAGCGGCGGATCAGCACATCTTCACCATCCTGTATCGGAAGTGCTATCTGGCTATCGCAGCTAATCTCGAGGTCGCTACAGCGTTGAGAAAAGCGCAAACGAATGGTGCTGTCACCGTTGATCACCAGCGGACGGGCCGAAAGCGTGTGTGGGAACATAGGTACCAGGGTGATAGCATCCAGCGAAGGCGTAAGGATCGGTCCTCCGGCAGAGAGCGAATAAGCCGTGGAGCCGGTGGGCGTGGAGATAATCAGGCCATCGGAGCGCTGAGAGAAAGCAAATACCTCGTCAATGTAGACTTCAAACTCAATCATATGTGCCACTTTACCGGGGTGCAGGACAACTTCATTAATTGCCGTGCTGATGCGTTTCTGGCAATCCTGCTGACACACCTGAGCTTCCAGCAGGAAGCGTTTTTCGGCGATATAGTGGCCTTCGAGCACATCGGCGAGCTGCTGTAGCGCGTTATCCGGGTCGAGGTCGGTCAGAAAACCGAGATTACCACGGTTAATTCCAATGACCTTAATGTCGTAACGCGCCAGCGTACGCGCCGCGCCGAGCATATTGCCATCACCGCCAACCACGACGGCCAGGTCTGCCTGCTGACCAATTTCCGCCAGCGTCCCTGTCTTCACATTGCTGAGCTGCAATTCATGAGCAATTTGCTGCTCAATCAGCACTTCATAACCTTTGCTGGACAACCAGCGCCAGAGCATTTCATGTGTGGTCAGCGCGGTTGGGTGACGAGGGTGTCCCACAATGCCTATACACTTGAAGTGATTCTTCATGATCTGGATGTCCTTGAGTTAAATGAATAGTGACAATCTGGCTGCGTTCCCTTGAAACCCGGAAACAGATCCCCATAATAAGCGAAGTTAGCGAGATGAATGCGAAAAAAACGCGGAGAAATTCATGAGTAGTAAAGAACAGAAAACGCCTGAGGGGCAAGCCCCGGAAGAAATTATCATGGAGCAGCACGACGACATTGAGGCGGTAGAGCCTGAAGTTTCGGCTGAGCAGGTGGATCCGCGCGATGAAAAAATTGCGAATCTGGAAGCCCAGCTTGTTGAAGCCCAGAAGCGCGAACGTGAAGTATTGCTGCGTGCGAAAGCCGATGAAGATAACCTGCGCCGTCGTACCGAGCTGGATATCGAAAAAGCACATAAGTTTGCGCTTGAGAAGTTCGTCAACGAACTGCTGCCAGTAATCGACAGTCTGGATCGCGCGCTGGAAGTCGCTGATAAAGCCAACCCGGATATGACGCCGATGGTTGAAGGTATCGAGCTGACGCTCAAGTCAATGCTGGATGTGGTACGTAAGTTCGGCGTGGAAGTGATTGGCGATACTAACGTGCCGCTGGATCCGAACGTACATCAGGCTATTGCGATGGTTGAGTCTGAAGATGTAGCTGCTGGTAACGTTCTGGGCATCATGCAAAAAGGTTATACCCTGAATGGTCGTACTATTCGTGCGGCGATGGTCACCGTGGCGAAAGCGAAGTAAATAAGCGAAACGGCTACTGCAGTGCAGGGTAGCCGTTTTCTATTCACACCTGCCTGCTCGTAGAAGTGCTATGACTCTGCCACGCTTTCGCGGATGGGTGTTACCGGCATAACCTTCACTTGTTTAATCATATTCTCCTGAACATCAAGAATATCGATATCATACTGTTCGATGCGTACGCGGGTGCCCGGAGCAGGGATCTCTTCGAGAGCCTCCAGGATGACGCCGTTAATGGTTCGCGCTTCATCTTCCGGCAGATGCCAGTTAAACGCCTTATTGATTTCGCGTACGTTGGCGGTACCGTCGATAATCACTGAACCATCGTTAAGCGGCGTGACCTCTTCAGCAAGCGT
Organism: Klebsiella sp.; assembly: GCA_036498385.1. GTDB lineage: Bacteria > Pseudomonadota > Gammaproteobacteria > Enterobacterales > Enterobacteriaceae > Klebsiella. The sequence goes on along the minus strand of DASYFN010000099.1, from coordinate 17,771 downwards.
AGGCGACATTGAGGTAGTAAAATCGCCAACGATCTCTTCGAGGATATCCTCCACCGTTACCAGACCCTGAATGTCCCCATACTCATCAACCACCAGGCCCACTTTCTTCTTATTGCGCTGGAATTTCACCAGTTGGGTACTGAGCGGCGTTCCTTCTGGCACGAAGTAAATTTCATCGGCGGCGCGTAGCATCACCTCTTTAGTGAACTCTTTTTTCTCCGTCATCAGGCGATAAGCTTCGCGTACCCGCAGCATACTGATGGCGTCGTCGAGTGTGTCTCGGTACAGCACGATGCGCCCGTGTGGAGAGTGGGTCAACTGACGGACAATGGATTTCCAGTCGTCGTTAATATTGATACCGACAATATCGTTGCGCGGTATCATAATATCGTCCACGTTGACTTTCTCGAGGTCCAGAACGGACAGTAGCATGTCCTGATTGCGACGGGAGATTTGCGAGCGTGATTCATTAACGATAGTACGTAGTTCATCTTTGCTTAATGCCCCGCTAATGACAATGTCGGTTTTGATGCCCATGATGCGCATCAGAATGCGGGTGATCATGTTAAGCGACCACACCAGCGGCATCATCAGTATTTGCAGCGGCACGAGCAGAAGGCTGCTGGGATAGGCGACCCTTTCCGGGTAGAGCGCCGCAATGGTTTTGGGCAGCACTTCAGCAAACACCAGCACCACAAACGTCAGGACGCCGGTGGCAATGGCGACGCCGGCATCACCGTACAGGCGCATACCCACAATGGTGCCCAGCGCCGAGGCGAGAATGTTGACGAGGTTATTGCCAATGAGTACCAGGCTAATCAGACGGTCAGGTTTGCGCAGCAGCTTTTCGACGCGTTTTGCCTGACGATTGCCCTGCTTGGCCATATGACGCAGGCGATAGCGGTTTAGCGTCATCATGCCAGTTTCAGAACCGGAGAAATAGGCGGAGATAACCACCATGATGATCAGAGTAACGATCAGCGTGGTGGTGGAGATATGTTCCACTTGGGATTCCTTAAGGACTTAGCTCATGAACTGTTGCAATACGCGGCTACCAAAGTAGGCCAGCGTCAGCAGCCCTGCGCCAGTCACGTTAAACCAGACGACCCGGCGTCCGCGCCATCCTGCATGGTAGTGGCCCCAAAGCAGGACGATATAAACGAACCACGCCACGATAGACAGCACTGCTTTATCAATGTTTTCCGCACTAAACAGGTTGTGCATGTAAAACAACCCGGTACACAACGTCAGGGTTAACAGAACCACGCCTATCTGGGTGATATGGAACATTTTACGTTCAATGCTCATCAGTGGCGGCATTTCGCTACTGAAGGTCAATCTTTTATTCTTCAACTGATAGTCAATCCACGCCAGCTGCAGAGCGTAAAGTGCAGCGATAATCAGCGTAGCATAAGAAAAGAGCGACAGGCCGATATGGACCAACATCCCCGGAGTGGTTTCAAGATGCGTGATGTACTCGTTCGGCATAAAGGTAGCGAACGCGAGGTTGATTAAGGCGAAGGTGTAGACAATGGGCAGCAATAGCCAGCCGCGATTACGCGATGCGACGATGGTCATCACTGTACAGATCATCAGGCTGACCAGCGATCCTATGTTTAATAGACTAAGGTTTTGCCCGCTTTCACCGCCGGGGAAAATGCGTGACTCCAGCGCGAAGGCGTGGCAAATCAACGCAATAGTTGCGGAAAGAATCGCCATCCGCCGCCAACTGCTATTTTTTTGTAACAGGCCAGGGACGATCAGCGCGAGGCTGATGGAGTAGGCGACAAGGGCGAGTAGAGCAAAAACAGGCATATGTATGTCGACTGTAGATTAGTAGAGAGAAGCAGTATAGCGTCACGCGACTCTGGCTCCAACCGTTGCAGCACATTCGCGTTTATGTCGTGTTATACTGCGCCCATTCCGTTTTTGTGTCGCTACGGCGACCGACCGTTTCCACCTCAGGCGAGAGACAATGTTTGATAATTTAACCGATCGTTTGTCGCGTACGCTGCGCAACATTAGCGGCCGCGGACGCCTTACTGAAGACAATATTAAAGATACCCTGCGCGAAGTGCGTATGGCGCTGCTGGAGGCGGACGTCGCTTTGCCTGTGGTACGCGACTTCATCAACCGCGTAAAAGAAAGCGCGGTAGGTCATGAAGTGAATAAAAGCCTGACCCCAGGCCAGGAGTTCGTCAAAATCGTGCGCAACGAACTGGTTGCCGCGATGGGTGAAGAAAATCAGGCGCTGGATTTAGCCGCGCAGCCGCCAGCCGTGGTTCTGATGGCCGGTTTACAGGGGGCAGGTAAAACCACCAGCGTCGCTAAGCTGGGTAAATTTCTGCGTGAAAAGCACAAGAAAAAAGTCCTGGTGGTTTCCGCTGACGTATACCGTCCTGCGGCGATCAAACAGCTGGAAACGCTGGCTGAGCAGGTTAGCGTTGATTTTTTTGCGTCTGACGTGGGTCAGAAACCAATTGATATCGTTAATGCCGCGCTGAAAGAAGCGAAGCTTAAATTCTACGACGTGCTGCTGGTGGATACAGCCGGCCGTCTGCACGTTGATGAAGCGATGATGGACGAGATCAAGCAAGTCCATGCGTCTCTGAATCCCGTAGAAACTCTGTTTGTTGTCGATGCGATGACTGGTCAGGATGCGGCGAACACGGCGAAAGCGTTTAACGAAGCCCTGCCCCTGACTGGTGTCGTACTGACCAAAGTGGACGGCGACGCCCGTGGCGGCGCGGCGCTGTCGATTCGTCATATCACTGGCAAGCCGATTAAATTCCTCGGTGTTGGCGAGAAAACCGAAGCCCTGGAGCCATTCCATCCGGACCGTATCGCTTCCCGTATTCTCGGCATGGGCGATGTCCTGTCTCTGATCGAAGATATCGAAAGCAAGGTCGACCGCGCGCAGGCTGAAAAGCTGGCTTCCAAGCTGAAAAAAGGCGATGGCTTTGATCTAACCGATTTCCTTGAACAACTGCGGCAGATGAAAAACATGGGCGGTATGGCCAGCCTGATGGGCAAGCTGCCGGGCATGGGGCTGATACCGGACAACGTTAAATCGCAGATGGACGATAAAGTGCTGGTGCGTATGGAAGCCATCATCAACTCGATGACGCTGAAAGAGCGCGCTAAACCGGAAATTATTAAAGGTTCGCGCAAGCGCCGCATCGCCGCAGGCTGCGGAATGCAGGTACAGGATGTGAACCGTCTGCTCAAACAGTTTGACGATATGCAGCGCATGATGAAGAAGATGAAGTCGAAAGGCGGCATGATGAAGATGATGCGTGGAATGAAAGGTATGATGCCGCCAGGATTCCCTGGGGGCCGATAGTATCAGGTTACTTGAATTAGCCATTTTGCTGCCGGGGCGTGCTTCTGTTCTTACACATTGTCAGCGCGCTCTGGCTATTACTTGTGCTCCGGTACCAAATTTAAGTGTACCTGCGACGGCCTTCCGCAGCAGAGTTTATAACTGCTGATTGCAATTTCCCCAGAAATCAGTAAAATTTTCGGGCTTTTAATATGACGCCGGGCTCCGTTCCTCGATGGGGCCCGGTGTTTTATTCACACAAGAGGATGTTATGGTTACTATTCGTTTAGCACGTCACGGCGCGAAAAAGCGTCCGTTCTACCAGGTTGTTGTTACCGACAGCCGTAATGCACGCAACGGTCGCTTCATCGAGCGCGTTGGTTTCTTCAACCCGATCGCTTCTGCGAACGAAGAAGGAACTCGTCTGGATCTGGATCGTATCGCTCACTGGGTTGGCCAGGGCGCTACTGTTTCCGATCGCGTAGCTGCGCTGATCAAAGCCGCTAACAAAGCAGCTTAATCTGTCACGGTGGTCATGATGAGCAAGCAACACACCGCACAAGCACCTGTTGATCCGATTGTATTGGGCAAGATGGGTTCTTCCTACGGTATCCGTGGTTGGCTCAGAGTGTTTTCCTCCACCGAAGACGCCGAAAGCATTTTTGACTATCAGCCCTGGTTTATCCAGAAGGCGGGTCAGTGGCAGGTTGTTGAGCTGGAAAGCTGGCGCCACCACAATCAGGATATCGTCATTAAGCTGAAAGGCATTGACGATCGCGATGCAGCGAATCTCCTGACTAATTGCGAAATTGTCGTGGATTCATCGCAGTTGCCTGCGCTTGAAGAGGGTGATTATTACTGGAAAGACCTGATGGGCTGCCAGGTAGTAACCACTGAAGGCTATAGCCTCGGCAAAGTCATCGACATGATGGAAACCGGGTCTAATGATGTTCTCGTCATCAAGGCAAACCTGAAAGATGCATTTGGTATCAAGGAGCGGTTGGTTCCGTTCCTCGATGGGCAGGTTATCAAGAAAGTCGATCTCGCTACTCGTACTATCGAAGTAGATTGGGATCCTGGTTTTTAAATTCTCCGAATAAACGGTAAAAAACGGCACTATGGGGATTGGCTTGTGTTTATAGGTATCGTTAGCCTGTTTCCTGAAATGTTCCGCGCAATTACCGATTACGGGGTAACTGGCCGGGCAGTAAAAAATGGCCTGCTGAGCATCCAGAGCTGGAGCCCTCGCGACTTCGCTCATGACCGACACCGTACCGTGGACGATCGTCCTTACGGCGGCGGGCCGGGGATGTTAATGATGGTTCAACCTTTACGGGATGCCATTCATGCAGCAAAAGCCGCGGCAGGTGAAGGCGCAAAAGTGATTTATCTTTCACCTCAGGGACGCAAGCTTGATCAAGCAGGCGTCAGCGAACTGGCAACCAATCAGAAATTGATTTTGGTGTGCGGTCGCTACGAAGGCGTAGATGAGCGCGTAATTCAGACCGAGATTGATGAAGAATGGTCAATTGGCGATTACGTTCTCAGCGGTGGCGAGCTACCGGCAATGACGCTGATTGACTCCGTTTCCCGGTTTATTCCGGGGGTTCTGGGTCATGAAGCTTCAGCAATCGAAGATTCTTTTGTTGAAGGATTGCTGGATTGCCCGCACTATACGCGCCCTGAAGTGTTAGAAGGTATGGAAGTACCGCCAGTATTGCTGTCGGGAAACCATGCTGAGATACGTCGCTGGCGTTTGAAGCAGTCGCTGGGCCGGACCTGGCTTAGAAGACCTGAACTTTTGGAAAACCTGGCTCTGACTGAAGAGCAAGCAAGGTTGCTGGCGGAGTTCAAAAAGGAACTCGCGCAACAGCAACATAAACATGATGGGATGGCGTAAGTCCCCAATATCAGTTTACCCAGGATAAGAGATTAAATTATGAGCAACATTATTAAGCAACTTGAACAAGAACAGATGAAGCAGGACGTACCTTCCTTCCGTCCGGGTGATACCGTGGAAGTGAAAGTATGGGTTGTTGAAGGTTCCAAAAAACGTCTGCAGGCATTCGAGGGCGTGGTTATCGCTATTCGTAACCGCGGTCTGCATTCTGCATTCACTGTTCGCAAAATTTCCAACGGCGAAGGCGTTGAGCGTGTCTTCCAGACTCACTCTCCGGTAGTTGACAGCATTTCTGTCAAACGTCGTGGTGCTGTACGTAAAGCTAAACTGTACTACCTGCGTGAGCGTACCGGTAAGTCTGCTCGTATCAAAGAGCGTCTTAACTAAGATTCGCTTTCGCGACATCCTGAATGAGAGGGCTGGCCTGATGGGTCGGCCCTTTTTTTAGGTTCATCGCAGGTAAGCGTGAACCAATAGAAAACGGCAGTCAGAACGTTTAGGTTTGTATTCGCCAAAACACACCCTGAACCTTCAAAACTGCCGTCACTATGAATGCTAACCTGACTTCTCTTTTCTGGAAAGGATTCAGTGTCTTTTCCTGCACTGAAATTGCCCACGATACCCTGCTCATCCGCCTTCAGCCCCTGACTTCCCAACCGCCATGTTGTCGTGGATGCAACCGCAATATTCCGCATATTCACGATACTTCCCTGCGGCGTGTCAGGGAGCGTGAGCTGCTCAAATGGAAGGTCTGGCTGGATGTGCCTGTTCGCCGTCTTCGCTGTTCATCCTGCGGCATTATGACCGAAAAAATCGACTGGCTGCCTGAGCGTCAGCGATATACCGCCACCCTGTCGGCGTGGGTTGAATCACTCGTCCGGTTACTTCCGGTTAAGCATGTAGCCAGTCTGACCGGACTGCACTGGCATACTGTTAAGCATATCGATTACCAGAGGCTGCAGCGGGAGGTTCGTGAACCACAACGGCATACCCTGCGTCGCCTGATGATGGATGAGTTCGCCCTGTTTAAAGGACACCGTTACGCCACGGTAGTGGCGGACGCTGATACGCAGCAGGTGCTGTGGGTGGGCGAAGGGCGTAGCAGAGCCGCCTTCCGGCCCTTCTTCTCCTGGCTGGGACCGGAAGGATGTGCTGCCATAGAATCGGTTGCTATGGATATGAACACCGCATTCGACCTGGAAGTCAGGGAGCACTGCCCGCAGGCACAGGTTGTGTATGACCTGTTCCATGTGGTTGCAAAGTTCGGTCGTGAGGTGATTGACCGCGTCAGAGTCGACCAGGCAAATCAGTTGCGGGATAACCCGCAGTCCCGGCAGGTCATAAAGCGGAGCCGCTGGTTATTACTGCGCAATCCGGACAACCTGCCGGAAGGACATGAAGTAAAGCTGGGCGAGTTGCTGGAAGCTAATCAGCCATTAAATACGGTATATGTCATGAAAACGGCGCTGAAAGAGTTGTGGTATGCACCGGATGAAGAGACGGCCCGGCGACGCTGGAATGAATGGTACAGGCAGTCACAGGAAAGCGGTATCAGGGCGCTGAAACAGTTCGCCGACAAGCTGAAAGGATATGTAAGCGGGATAATAGCCAGCGCGAGGCACAGACTGAACACCAGCGTACTGGAAGGGATGAACAACAAGATCAAGGTGATAAAGAGAATGGCATATGGATACCGGGATAACGACTACTTCTTCCTGAAGATAAAAGCAGCGTTCCCCGGTAAAGCGCGATGAACCTTTTTTTATACCCTAAACGCTTGTCCTAATACTTTCAGACATCCGGAGGCACCAGCAGAGATACTCACGAGCGATAGTCCTAAAGTCAAAAAGAGACGGTAAAGAACAGTCATTACGAACCTGTCGTCAGGTTGTCATAGCGTGGGGATGCAGATTACTGAAAACCGGGTGAAGAAAGATGATGCGCGGAGTTCAGGTACCTACTGTAAATTAAATTGTACGGATGGAATAGATATATTGCGATTTAATTTGATGGTGTAAATTAAAATTTACGGAATATGGATTGAAATCTTTACTTTGTGTGATATCGTTACGTCATCCTCGCTGAGGCAATAACTATCGCAAACGAGCTATACAGGATCGCAATCATGCAAAAAGACGCGCTGAACAACGTACATATTACCGACGAACAGGTTTTGATCACTCCGGATCAGTTGAAGGCTGAATTTCCTTTGAGTGTTGAGCAGGAAGCGCAGATCGCGCAGTCTCGCCAGACTATCTCTGACATCATCGCCGGTCGCGATCCGCGCTTGCTGGTGGTGTGTGGTCCCTGTTCGATTCACGATCCTGAAACCGCCATTGAATACGCTCGTCGTTTCAAAGCCCTTGCCGCAGAGGTCAGCGATAGCCTCTATCTGGTAATGCGCGTCTATTTTGAAAAACCTCGTACCACAGTCGGCTGGAAAGGGCTGATTAACGATCCGCATATGGATGGTTCGTTTGATGTGGAAGGTGGTTTAAAGATTGCGCGCCATCTGCTGGTCGAGCTGGTGAATATGGGGCTGCCGCTGGCGACGGAAGCGCTGGATCCAAATAGTCCTCAGTATCTCGGCGATCTGTTTAGCTGGTCTGCTATCGGCGCGCGTACTACGGAATCCCAGACTCACCGTGAAATGGCTTCCGGCCTGTCGATGCCGGTAGGTTTTAAAAACGGCACGGATGGTAGCCTCGCCACGGCAATTAACGCGATGCGTGCTGCGGCAATGCCGCACCGTTTTGTCGGCATTAACCAGGCCGGGCAGGTCTGCCTGCTGCAAACGCAGGGCAACCCGAACGGGCATGTCATTCTGCGTGGTGGTAAAGCGCCAAACTACGGCCCGGAAGATGTCGCGAAGTGTGAAAAAGAGATGGCGCAGGCAGGACTGAAGCCCTCACTGATGGTAGATTGTAGCCATGGGAATTCTAATAAAGACTTCCGCCGTCAGCCTGCTGTTGCCGAATCTGTTGTCGCGCAGATCAAAGATGGTAATCGTTCTATTATTGGTCTTATGATCGAGAGTAATATCCACGAAGGTAATCAGTCTTCAGAACAGCCCCGCTGTGATATGAAATACGGGGTATCGGTGACTGATGCCTGCATTAGTTGGGAAACCACCGATGCGTTGCTCCGCGAACTTGACAAGGATCTGCGTGGCCATCTGGCGGCCCGTCTGCTGTAAGAGGATTGTATGGTTGCTGAACTGACCGCGTTACGTGATCAAATTGATGAAGTCGATAAGGCGCTGCTGGAACTGCTGGCTAAGCGCCTGGAACTGGTAGCGAAAGTCGGAGAGGTTAAAAGCCAATATGGCCTGCCGATTTACGTCCCTGAGCGTGAATCGGCGATGCTGGCCTCCCGTCGTGAGGAGGCGGCTGCGCTTGGGGTTCCGCCGGATCTTATCGAAGATGTTTTGCGTCGCGTGATGCGTGAGTCTTATTCAAGCGAAAACGATAAAGGTTTTAAAACGCTTTATCCGAACCTGCGTCCGGTGGTTATTGTCGGCGGCGGCGGGCAAATGGGGCGTCTGTTTGAGAAAATGCTGACGCTTTCCGGATATCAGGTTCGTATCCTGGAGAAAGACGACTGGTCGCGGGCAGAAGAGATAGTTGCCGATGCCGGTATGGTTATCGTCAGCGTGCCGATTCATACTACGGCGGCAACAATTGCTCAGCTACCACCGTTGCCAGCGGACTGCATCCTGGTCGATTTGGCCTCTGTCAAAGCAGAGCCGCTGCAGGCGATGTTAGCCGCGCATAAAGGGCCGGTATTGGGTCTGCATCCCATGTTTGGCCCGGATAGCGGCAGTCTGGCGAAGCAGGTAGTGGTGTACTGCGATGGTCGCCAGCCTGAAGCCTATCAGTGGTTTCTGGAGCAAATTCAGGTGTGGGGAGCTCGACTCCATCGTATCAGCGCCGTCGAGCATGATCAGAATATGGCTTTTATTCAGGCGTTGCGCCACTTTGCTACCTTCGCTTATGGTCTGCACCTGGCCGAAGAGAACGTGCGTCTTGAGCAACTTTTGGCACTGTCATCGCCTATTTATCGTCTGGAACTGGCGATGGTTGGCCGACTGTTCGCCCAGGATCCGCAGCTCTATGCTGACATTATTATGTCCTCGGAAGACAATCTGGCGCTGATTAAGCGATACTACCAGCGCTTCGGCGAAGCGATTGGCCTGCTGGAACAGGGTGATAAACAGGCGTTCATCGATAGCTTCCGGAAGGTTGAGCACTGGTTCGGTGATTATGCTCAGCGCTTCCAGAATGAAAGCCGGACGTTGCTGCGCCAGGCAAATGATAATCGGCAGTAAGTCGTAAAACATGTATACAATAAAGCCAGAGGGGTTACCCGCTGGCTTTTTTATAAGGATGAAAACGATGGCTGAACCACAACCGCTGTTTGATTATGCAGGATATTTGCCGGAATGTCCGACCTGGAGCGAAGCCGAACAAGCCTTGTACTGGGCCGATATTATGGAGTGCGAAATTCATCGCTACGAAGTGAAGACTAGGGAGCATCAGGTACTACAATTTCCCGAAGAACCGGGCTGTTTTGCACTGCGCGCAAAGGGGGGGTTTATTGTCGCTTTACGTAGCGGTATCTGGCTCACTGATGTTCATGGCCTTCTGCAGCGAAAAGTCTGCGATAACCCCAGTAATCCGCAACTGGCACGCTTTAATGATGGCGGGACTGATCGCGATGGCCGGTTTTATGCCGGGACTTTCTGGGGGCCAGGAGATTTTAACGGCGCGCTCCTGATGCGTATCGATAATGATCTCTCCCCGCAGGTTATCCAGTGCGATATCCATGGCGCCAACGGTCTGGCATTTAGCGAAGACAAACGCTGGATGTATACCTCGGATACGCCGAATGCCGTTATCTATCGTACGCCGTTGGATGAGCAGGGCGAGGTGGGTAAACGCGAGGTCTTTCGTCGCTTTCAGCCGGGTGAAGGCATTCCTGATGGCGCGGCTATGGATGTTGAAGGTTGTTACTGGAGCGCGATGTTTGACAGCTGGCGTATTGCACGCTTCTCACCGACGGGCGAGCAACTGGAGGAGTATCGTTTACCGGTGCGTTGCCCGACAATGGTCTGTTTTGGCGGAACGGATATGAAGACGCTCTATATCACCACCACGCGGGAGAATATGGATGCTGAGGAAGTGGCGAAATATCCGCTTTCCGGCGCCATCTTCACCCTGCCGGTTGCCGTGGCAGGGATGAAGAAATTGCCATTTATAGAGTGTTAAACCGGATCGACCGGTACAACGTTTTCGCTGGCATAACAGCCCAGTACTTTCATTGAACGGGTTATCTCAGCCAGCTCTTTTAATGCTTTACGCATTGGCATTGATTCCAGGTTGGCCTGGATATCCAGATAAAACATCTCTTCCCACGGATTACCGTGAATTGGACGCGATTCCAGCTTGGTCATAATCAGGTTATGGTTTCGCAGTACCAGCAACGCTTCTACCAGAGCCCCGGCTTGCTGACCGGTGGCCATCAACAGGGTGGTTTTCGCCGGTACCTGATCGGAGACGTCCACCGCTTTACGCGCCAGAACCAGGAAGCGGGTAATGTTTTGCGTCTGGTTAGCCTGACAATGTTCCAGAACCTGCAAACCATGCAGCGCTCCGCCTGCTTCGCTGCCCAGGGCGGCAACGGTCGGCGAGTTAGCCTGAGCCACCTTTTCCATTGCTGATGATGTGCTATCGGTATATTCAATGTTCCAGTGCGGATAGCGGCTTAGATACTGGCTGCACTGCTGGAATGGCTGCGGATGACTGTAAACCGTCGTAATCTGTTGCGCATCGGTTGATGTTGAGATCAGCATGCAATGATCGATAGGCAGAGTCAGTTCGCCAACGATAGATAAGCTGGTGTGCTGCAGAAGGTCGTAAACATCATTGATCCCGCCGGAGCTGGTATTTTCAATAGGAACGATGGCATAGTCAGCCTGACCGGTCTCTACTTGCTCAAATATATCAGCGAATTTAGCGCAGCCGCTCTCGATAAACTGTTCAAAGTGACGAGCAGCATACTGACGAGCCGCAAGATGTGAATAAGAACCTTTAGGACCGAGAAACGCCACGCGTGCGGAATGCGGATTGATTTTATTCAGGTGCTGCTGCAGTAGCGTTTGTTGGGTAAGGACCGAGTCTTCAATAATAAGCTGGAACAGGCGCGTGATGTAATGAGCATCAAGATTGTGGTTTTTCCCCAGTGTCATCAGACGTTCCAGCAGGTCGCGCTCGCGGTCAATATCCCGTACCGGACGGTGCGATGTCAGCTTGGCTTTTCCTACCTCTACGGCCAGGCCGCGGCGTTCCGCCAGCAGCGCAAGCAGCTTTTCATCCAGAGCGCTGATCTTATCGCGTAGGGCCAGTAATGGGTTTTCCTCGGTCATATGCGTTGCCTTTCTTGTTATTGATAATCAATAAAAAAGCCTCCCATTCGGGAGGCCTTGTTGTTCGTCTTCGCATTCTTTATCACACGACGAATTGCCTCCCATTCAGGGGAAGGTAAAAAAGAATGCGAAGAAGAACGGGATCTGTTTCACGATGAATTCCTTGAGTTAGTGGGGATTACAGTACCTGTACTGTTTTCACTCTGTCAATAAAAAACGCGCCCGAAGGCGCGTGGCATGACACAAGCTTAAGTTAAGGATTACTCTTCTTCTTCCACAAAGCCTGCCTCTTTCACCGATGTTGCGGCGCGGCGGGCTTCCCCTTTGTGTTGCACTTTATTTAGCTGCCGTTCCAGCTTGTTGATCAATTCGTTGATTGCGGCATACATATCTTCATGCCGTGCGCTGGCAACCAGGTGTCCGTTTGGCGTATTGATGGTTGCGTCAGCGACAAAACCCTGCGGCTCCTTAGAGAGGATGATGTGCGGGTTAATTAAATGAGTTTGCCATTTATTCAGTTTAGCGAGACGGTCTGCGACATGCTGGCGGATTGCCGGGGTAATTTCCATTTGTTTACTGGTAATGTTCATTGTCATAAATTTTACCTCTTGTCTTTCCCGTCTTGGTGAACTCAGCATACCTCGCCCAATGTCAAAAAGCGTGATTTAAATCGCATTTTATTGTCACTTTTTGTCAACGAATCTGTTTTGTGAGAAAGGGCAGGAACAGGCGAGATTTTACTTGTCGAATGGAAGAAAGAGAGCCATATTTGATGAGTTAACTCTCCGCTAAACCGGTTCAGTTAAGCTATTGAACGCATAAAAAAACGGCAGCTAATCGGCTGCCGTTTTGCTTATCTACTGGTTATCAGGTGTTCTTGCTGTTGGCCGCAATGATTTTCGCAACCTTGTCAGCCTGCGCATTCATCTGCATCTGACGGTAGGCGTTTTCCATCTTCGGTAACGCATCGCGGGTGGCCTGCGTATCCGGATAATTACGCAGCATGCCGTCTACGCGGTTAACGACCGCAACCCATGCGCCACGATCGGTATAGTAATCCACCACCGCCAGCTCGTACTTCGCCAGACGATCCTTCAGGAACACCATACGTTTGTAGGCGTCAGTAGAGTACTGGCTGTTGGGATAGCCACGAACCAACCTGGAGAAATCGTTAAAGGCATTGCGCGCGTGTTGTGGGTCGCGGTCAGAGCGATCAACACCGAAGAAACCCTGCAGCGCACTATCATCCAGCGCCATATTTGTCAGACCACGCATATAAATGACGTAATCAATGTTAGGATGGGTAGGGTTCAGGCGCACAAAACGATCGATGGCTGCTTGAGCCAGCGGCAGATCGGCGTTTTTGTAGTATGCATAAATCAGGTCCAACTGCACCTGTTGGGAATAAGGTCCAAAGGGATAACGGTTATCCAACGCTTCCAGTTGCGTTATTGCTTGTTTCCAGTTACCGTCCTGCAGCTTTTGCTGAGCGGTCGCGTAGATCTCATTCGGCGGATTATCGGGCACCTCTTCCTTTGAGCCAGAGCAACCCACCAAAGCCAGGCTCAGTGTGGCTGCTGCCACCAGGTATTTCATGCGCGTCATGACGTTTTGACTTCCTCAAAATGTTTATGCGGGAGAATCTCTGTTCCTGCTCCCGGTTAAGACCAGCTACAATAGCACACTATATTAAACGGCAAAGCCGTAAAACCCAACGTTAAAACGAAGAAGCTGTATATGGCACAACGAGTACAACTCAACGCAACGGTGTCCGAAAATCAACTTGGACAACGCTTAGATCAGGCTTTGGCCGAATTGTTCCCGGATTATTCGCGTTCGCGCATAAAAGAATGGATCCTTGACCAGAGAGTGCTGGTAAACGGCAATGTCAGCGACAAGCCGAAAGAAAAAGTGCTGGGGGGAGAGACGATTGCTATCGATGTTGAAATCGAAGAAGAAGTTCGTTTCCAGGCACAGGATATTCCGCTCAATATCGTTTATGAAGATGATGACATCCTCGTAATTAATAAACCGCGCGATTTAGTTGTGCACCCTGGCGCGGGCAATCCTGACGGTACTGTGCTGAATGCGCTGTTGCACTACTATCCGGCTATTGCTGATGTGCCACGTGCGGGGATCGTGCATCGTCTTGATAAAGACACCACCGGTTTAATGGTGGTAGCGAAAACTATCCCGGCACAAACCCGACTGGTGGAATCCCTGCAACTGCGTGAAATCACCCGTGAGTATGAAGCGGTGGCGATTGGTCATATGACGGCTGGCGGAACGGTTGAAGAACCGATTAGCCGTCACCCGACCAAGCGAACGCACATGGCAGTACACCCAATGGGAAAACCGGCGGTGACACATTATCGGATCATGGAGCATTTTCGTATTCATACTCGCCTGCGTTTGCGCCTGGAGACCGGTCGTACGCACCAAATTCGCGTGCACATGGCGCATATCACTCACCCGCTGGTGGGCGATCAGGTCTATGGGGGCCGCCCGCGTCCGCCTAAAGGCGCGTCGGAAGAGTTCATCACTGCTCTGCGTAAATTCGACCGTCAAGCCCTGCATGCCACGATGCTGCGTTTATATCATCCGAACAGCGGAATTGAGATGGAATGGCATGCGCCAATTCCACAGGATATGGTTGATTTGATTGATGCCATGCGCGCTGATTTTGAAACTCATAAGGATGATATCGACTGGCTATGACTAAACTGATTGTACCGCAATGGCCGATGCCGGAAGGCGTGGCTGCTTGTAGTTCCACACGCATTGGCGGGGTGAGTTTGTCGCCATACGATTCACTTAACCTCGGCGCCCATTGCGGAGACAATCTGCAGCACGTGGAAGAGAACCGTCGGCGCATGTTCGCCGCTGGTGGTCTGCCGTCATACCCGGTGTGGCTGGAGCAGGTTCACGGTACGGTAGTGTTGAAACTCAATGGCGGGCCGTACGAGTCAAAGCGCGCGGATGCGGCATACTGTAATGTGCCGGGGACGGTATGTGCAGTGATGACCGCTGATTGCCTGCCTGTGCTTTTTTGTAACCGCGCGGGTACTGAAATTGCTGCTGCTCATGCCGGCTGGCGAGGTCTGTGCGAAGGCGTGCTGGAAGAAACCATCGCCTGTTTTGCCGATAAACCGGAAAATATCATGGCCTGGTTTGGTCCCGCCATTGGGCCGGAAGCTTTTGAGGTTGGCCCGGAAGTGCGTGACGCCTTTATGGCAAAAGATGCCATGGCGGAGTGCGCATTTCGTCCCGCAGGTGAAAAGTATTTTGCTGATATCTATCAGCTAGCTCGTCAGCGACTGGCGAGCGTTGGCGTTGAGCAGATTTTCGGCGGTGACCGTTGCACCTTTAACGAAAAAGATGATTTTTTCTCTTATCGTCGCGACAAGGCAACGGGGCGTATGGCAAGTTTTATCTGGCTGATATAACCTGCCGAATTAAGATGATCCAGAAGGCAAACTTATTTTTGCATAGTTCAGGTCTTTAACCTTGAATAATTGAGGGATGACCTCATTTAATCTCCAGTAGCAAATTTGACCTGTTATGGGAGGAGTTATGCGTCTGGATCGTCTTACTAATAAATTCCAGCTTGCTCTCGCCGATGCCCAGTCTCTCGCACTGGGGCACGACAACCAATTTATCGAACCTCTTCATTTAATGAGCGCCTTGCTGAATCAGGAAGGGGGATCGGTACGCCCTTTATTAACTTCGGCTGGTATTAACGCCGGAGAGTTACGCACGAATATTGAACAGGCATTGAGCCGATTACCGCAGGTGGAAGGTACCGGAGGTGATGTTCAACCGTCCCAGGATTTAGTGCGTATCCTGAACCTTTGCGACAAGCTGGCGCAAAAGAGAAAGGACAACTTTATTTCGTCAGAACTGTTCGTTCTGGCAGTGCTTGAATCGCGCGGCACGCTGACTGACCTTTTAAAATCCGCCGGAGCCACAACCGCTAACGTGAGTCAGGCGATCGAACAAATGCGCGGAGGTGAAAGCGTGAACGATCAGGGAGCCGAAGACCAGCGTCAGGCCTTGAAAAAATTTACCGTCGATCTGACCGAACGTGCCGAGCAGGGCAAGCTTGACCCGGTGATCGGCCGTGATGAAGAAATTCGTCGTACAATTCAGGTTCTGCAGCGTCGTACCAAAAATAACCCGGTACTCATTGGTGAGCCCGGTGTAGGTAAAACGGCCATTGTTGAAGGGCTGGCGCAGCGGATTGTCAACGGTGAAGTACCAGAAGGTCTGAAGGGCCGTCGGGTACTGGCACTGGATATGGGCGCGCTTGTCGCTGGTGCCAAATATCGTGGCGAATTTGAAGAGCGCTTAAAAGGCGTGCTGAACGACCTCGCTAAGCAGGAAGGCAACGTTATTCTGTTTATCGATGAGCTGCACACCATGGTGGGTGCAGGTAAAGCGGACGGTGCAATGGATGCCGGGAACATGCTGAAACCGGCGCTGGCGCGTGGTGAACTGCACTGCGTTGGCGCCACGACGCTTGATGAGTATCGTCAGTATATTGAGAAAGACGCTGCGCTGGAACGTCGCTTCCAGAAAGTGTTTGTCGCCGAGCCGACGGTTGAAGATACCATCGCGATCTTACGTGGCCTGAAAGAACGTTATGAATTGCACCATCATGTGCAGATTACCGATCCGGCGATTGTAGCGGCAGCCACGCTGTCTCATCGTTATATCGCCGACCGACAGTTGCCGGATAAAGCTATCGACTTGATCGATGAAGCGGCGTCCAGTATTCGAATGCAGATCGACTCGAAGCCGGAAGAGCTTGATCGTCTTGATCGCCGTATTATCCAGCTTAAACTGGAACAGCAGGCGCTGAAGAAAGAGTCGGATGAAGCCAGTATCAAACGACTGGATATGCTGAATGAAGAGTTGGCGGATAAAGAGCGTCAATATTCAGTATTAGAAGAAGAGTGGAAGGCTGAAAAAGCGTCGCTTTCCGGAACTCAGACGATCAAAGCGGAGCTGGAACAGGCTAAAATCGCTATTGAGCAAGCGCGTCGCGTCGGCGATCTGGCGCGGATGTCTGAGCTGCAGTACGGCAAGATCCCGGAACTGGAAAAACAGCTGGCGGCTGCCACTCAGTCTGAAGGCAGGACGATGCGTCTGTTGCGTAATAAAGTAACGGATGCGGAAATTGCGGAAGTGCTGGCTCGTTGGACGGGTATCCCAGTGGCCAGGATGCTTGAAGGCGAACGTGAGAAGCTGCTGCGTATGGAGCAGGAACTGCATAGCCGCGTCATTGGTCAGAACGAAGCGGTTGAAGCGGTCTCGAATGCGATCCGCCGTAGCCGTGCCGGATTGTCGGATCCTAACCGTCCAATTGGCTCGTTCTTATTCCTTGGCCCTACCGGTGTGGGTAAAACAGAACTCTGTAAAGCGCTGGCCAACTTTATGTTCGATAGCGACGATGCGATGGTACGCATCGACATGTCAGAGTTTATGGAAAAACATTCCGTTTCACGTCTGGTTGGGGCGCCTCCGGGATACGTCGGTTATGAAGAAGGCGGCTATCTGACTGAGGCTGTCCGCCGTCGTCCTTATTCCGTCATCCTGCTGGATGAAGTGGAAAAAGCGCATCCGGATGTCTTTAATATTCTGTTGCAGGTGCTGGATGATGGGCGTTTGACAGATGGACAGGGGAGAACAGTCGACTTCCGTAATACGGTTGTGATCATGACCTCCAACCTTGGTTCGGATCTTATTCAGGAACGTTTCGGGGCGTTAGATTACGGCCACATGAAAGAGATGGTATTGGGGGTCGTTAGCCAAAGCTTCCGTCCTGAGTTTATCAACCGTATTGATGAAGTGGTTGTATTCCACCCATTGGGTGAAAAACACATTGCTTCGATTGCGCAGATTCAGTTGCAGCGGTTGTATAAACGACTTGAGGAACGCGGCTACGAAGTCCATATCTCTGATGATGCTCTGAAGCTGTTGAGCGCAAACGGCTACGATCCGGTTTATGGCGCACGTCCTCTGAAACGTGCTATCCAGCAACAGATTGAAAACCCGCTGGCTCAGCAGATTCTTTCTGGTGAGCTGATTCCAGGTAAAGAAGTGCAATTAGTCGTGAAAAACGA
>DASYFN010000098.1:0-6535 GCA_036498385.1 Klebsiella sp. | reverse complement strand
ACGTGCTCCATGAAGTGAAGCTTTCATGCTAGCGCGTATGGGATGCAACATCTACTCTTTCGGCTTAAAGCGCAGCAGACGGTTGGCGTTGCTTACCACGGTAATCGAAG
Source organism: Klebsiella sp. (assembly GCA_036498385.1). Lineage (GTDB taxonomy): Bacteria > Pseudomonadota > Gammaproteobacteria > Enterobacterales > Enterobacteriaceae > Klebsiella. The sequence continues at coordinate 6,425 of DASYFN010000098.1, read as the reverse complement.
AGAGCGCCATTGCTGCGCCCGCCACCACCGGATTGAGCAGAGTTCCGGTCAGCGGCCACAGAATGCCGGCGGCAATCGGAATGCCCAGCGAGTTATAAATAAACGCCCCCAGCAGGTTTTGCTTCATATTGCGCAGCGTGGCTTTAGCGATTTCCAGCGCATCGGCGACGCCATGCAGGCTGTGGCGCATCAGAGTGATAGCCGCCGTCTCAATGGCGACATCGCTCCCGCCGCCCATGGCGATCCCCACACTGGCCTGCGCCAGCGCGGGCGCATCGTTGATACCGTCGCCGATCATCGCTACCTGATGCCCCTGGCTTTGCAGGCGCTTAATCGCATCGGCTTTACCGTCCGGCAGTACCCCGGCGATCACCTCATCGATGCCCGCCTCTTTGGCGATAGCGTTGGCGGTGGTCGGGTTATCTCCGGTCAACATCACCAGGCGATAGCCCTGGCGGTGCAGCCTGGCTAATGCTGCTACGCTATCTTCTCGCAGCGGATCGCGAATGGCGAATAGCGCCGCCGCCTGACCATCTACTGCCAACAGCACTGGCGTCGCGCCCTGGGAAGCCTGGGCTGTTATTTCGCCTTCTATTTCAGCCGTTGCAATCTTGTGCTCAGTAAGCAGCGCCTGGTTGCCGAGCAGCAGACTGTGGCCTTCGGCTTTGCCGCTGACGCCCAGCCCACGCAGCGTGCGGAAGTTTTCTACCGTAGGTAAATGCTCGTCTGCGGCTTTATCGAGGATGGCGCGTGCTAACGGGTGGCTGGAGCCTTGCTCCAGGGAAGCAGCCAGACGCAGAGCGGTGGTTTCATCCATGGCGGCAAAGGTTTTTATCGCCACCACCTGCGGTTTACCCTCGGTCAGGGTACCTGTTTTATCAAAGACCAGCGTATCCAGGGTGCTGGCGCGCTGCAGCGCATCGGCATCGCGAACCAGCACGCCGTATTCCGCCGCGCGACCGACGCCGGAGATAATCGACATTGGCGTCGCCAGCCCCAGGGCGCAAGGACAGGCGATAATCAGCACCGTGGTGGCGATCACCAGGGTATAAACGATTTGCGGCGCCGGGCCGAAAAAGTACCAGATCGCGGCGCTGAACAGGGCAATGGCTACTACCGCCGGGACGAACACGGCGGAGATTTTGTCCGCCAGTTGACCGATTTCTGGTTTACTGCTTTGTGCCTGGCGCACCATACGGATAATTCGCGCCAGCGTCGTCTGGCTACCAACGGCGCTGGCGGTAAACAGCACGCTACCATCCTGCACTACGGTCCCGGCATGAACGGCATCACCGTCGCCTTTTTGCTGCGGCACTGGTTCACCGGTGAGCATCGCTTCATCAATCCAGGCCTCGCCCTGGCTAATCACGCCGTCGACCGGAACGCGATCGCCAGTGGTCAGGCGCAGGGTCATTCCCGCCTGAACGTCCGCCAGCGGCAGATCTTTTTCACCTTCGTCGGTGACCACCCGCGCTGATGGCGGGGTTAAATCGAGCAGTTTTTCCAGCGCTTTGGAAGAGCGCTGGCGCGCGCGGGCTTCCAGCATATGGCCGAGGTTAATCAGACCGATAATCATCGCGCTGGCTTCATAATAAAGGTGGCGGGCTTCCATTGGAAACCACTGCGGCCACAGGTTGACGCTCATCGAATAGAGCCAGGCGACGCCGGTACCCAGCGCCACCAGCGTATCCATTGTCGCGGTGCCGTTTTTCAGGCTTTTCCACGCGCTACGGTAGAAATGACCGCCAGCAAACACCATGACTGCCAAAGTGATAAGACCGATAGCCAGCCACAGGGAACGGTTATCATCGCTGACCATCATGTTGTCGCCGATCATCCCCCAGCCCATGACCGGGATACCGACCAGCAGGGCGACGATAGCCTGCCAGCGAAAACGCTTCATGGTGGCGACGGCGGTTTCCTGCTGGCGTTCACGGCGTTTGAGATCGTCTTCGATGGCTTCCGCACCGTAGCCCGCTTTCTCTACGGCCTGGACTAATTCTGTGGCAGACGCGCTGCCCAGCACCAGTGCAGTGCGTTCCGCCAGGTTGACCCGCGCCTGTGAGACGCCCGGCACCGCGGCGAGCGCGTTTTGTACCCGGGAGACACAGCTGGCGCAACTCATGCCGTTGATTAGCAACTGTTGGCTATCATCTTCAGCATGGGCTGTCGGAAGCTCAGAAGTGGCCGCTGTCAGTGCTTCCGACGGGTTTGATGACTCTGCCAGCGGTTTAGCCTTTGGGTGGCTGAGCTCCGCGCCGTATCCGGCCTGTTTAATGGTCTCTATCAGCGCTTGTGCGTTGGCGCTGCCAGTGATATGCGCTGCGGTGAGGGTGACGTCCGCCTGTTCAACGTCAGGGCGTTGCTCAAGGCTCTCTTTAACGCGTTTTACGCAGTGGCCGCAGGAGAGGCCATCAAGCGTCAGATCGATAGTATCAGACATATAAAGCTCCTGTAGAATATAGCGGACCATTATTGACCAGTCTGGCCCTTGCATCGAGTATGATAAAGGTTAAACCTTCCAGCAAGGGGAAGGTCAAGGGGGGAAATATGAATATCAGCGATGTGGCGAAAAAAACCGGCTTAACCAGTAAAGCGATTCGCTTTTACGAAGAGAAAGGTCTGATGACGCCGCCGTTACGCGGTGAAAACGGCTATCGTACTTACAACCAGCAGCATCTGAATGAGCTGACGCTGTTGCGCCAGGCGCGTCAGGTCGGCTTCAATCTGATAGAGAGCGGCGAGCTGGTGAACCTGTTTAATGACCCGTCGCGACACAGCGCAGACGTGAAACGCCGGACGCTGGAGAAAGTAGCGGAAATTGAACGCCATATTAGCGAGCTGCAAAGCATGCGTACGCAGTTGCTGGCGCTGGCAAACTCCTGCCCCGGCGATGACAGCGCGGATTGCCCGATAATCGATAATCTCTCGGGCTGCTGTCACCGCAAAGCGCAGGCTTAACGCCGCGTCGGGTTGAGCATAAAGACCACCGTACCGCGGTAGTAAGGGGAGTCTTTCAACTGCGTTTCGGCCCGTCGATCGCGACTGCCGTTTTGTACCAGCCCGAGTTTGAATGGGATACGCAGCTGGCTGAGCGCGGGTAGATAGTCCTGATAATTCGCCACCGTGCGGCGTCCTTGATAGCTTTGCACCACCAGTTCATTAACCGCAAGTGCGTTCAGTGTGGCAATATCGCCGGTTTTGGCCCAGTCCAGCAGGCCCGTTACTCCCAGCGCGAACTCAGGCGGTAGTTGCTGGCGTAGCTGTTGTAAAAATTGGGCATAGTCGGCGAGCTGATAAGTGGCTGCGTCAAAATCAACCTGCAGGCCAACCACCTGATTGCCAGCCGCTCGCCAACGCTGCATCAGGCGTACGATCCGCGGCACAATCGGCTGCGGCACATCAAGTGTGGTAAAGCGGACGGTAAGCCAGATTGCGGGAAACGTCAGGCGACTGACCGGCAGGCCGAGGCGCTGGAATACCACCTCGCCCGCGCGCGTCAGCACCTCGCCCTGGTGCAGATACACCGTCTGCGCGTTCTGCAGGTCGTTGCTGGCTTTCACCCCAGACCACAGCCAGAAGGCGGAATGCTGGCGCGCGTCCACGCGCTCCGCCGCCTGTGCTGACCCGGCCAGCAGCGCCATTACCAGTAATATTTGAGTTTTTGCGCCCACGGGCTTCCAGGATACTGCGTTTTCAACTGTGTGAACCAGCCCTTACGCTGCAGTTTTTCGACATCTTCGCCGCCGCATTCGTTGCTACCGGAGGGGGCGTAACAGAGGATCGCCCGATAGAGCGCATAGCTTTTATCTTCCGGCTCCGCTTTCGACGAGGTGATTATCTGCTGGTAATAGCTTTGGCGATCGTATTGCCCCAGAGGCTGCTGGCGGTCGATGGCGGCCTCGAGCATATCGTTGCCGGATTGGTCTTTCCACAGATCAACATGCGTCTGCGTGGTGCGAAAAAACTCGCCCAGGCAGTTAAGCGCATGGGCATCGTCGGCGTTTTTACTGAGCACGCTGACGGTGTCATCCAGGCTGCGGCAGACATAACCGGCTTCGGTCGCCTCGCCATTCCAGTCGAAGCTGCTAAGGTCGACGTCGTTAAAAGCCTCGCTGATTACCGGCTGGGTAATGGCGGTGGCGAGCTTTTTATCGTTCAGCCAGTCGCTGAAGCGACTTTCCGTGAGATCCCGCACCAGCAGCGTATGCAGAGCGATAGTACGTTCTTCATCGTTGGGACCCCTGGCAGCCTGTTGGCGTAGCAGTTCAGGCGAGGCCTGGGTTTTCAGCACTCGGGAGCGAAAGCGTAGATTGGTCACCGGGCTATCGGCGGCAAAGATAGCCGCTGCGTTACCGCTGTAGACCAGCGTTGCCGCCAGTTTTGCCTGAATATACTGCTGTTGTTCGTGGTCCTGACTAAGTTGTAGCAGCTGCCGCCAAAAATCGCGCGCTGCGGGCCACTGTTTTTGCCCCATTAGTGCTTCGCCGTAGAGCACCTGTTCACTGAAGGCGAGAATATCATGTGCAGGAAGCGTGTTCGTTGGAGAAACAGCCTGAAGAATGGCGGCGTAATTGTCTGTTGCGCTCCACAGATTGAGCTGCAGATTACGCCACAGCGCCTGCTGCCCGCTTTTCTCAAAAACCGGTTTACTGTGGTCAAGATCCGCCTGCGTCAATGTCGGTTTATTATTTCTGTCCAGACGAATAGCGCGTAGCAGCTCAATATAGCTGATGCGCGGGGCGTCGGGAAATGCCTGCTGTACCGGGTTTTCGTAGAACCGCATGCCGTAGATATTGTCATACTCGATCACCAGCGTGCGCAATGTCTGGGGATCGGCAGCTTGCTGAAAAGCCTGTTCATATAGCTCTGCTAGTGGCGGCCAGGCCTGAAGATACCAGTTAATGCGACGCAACATACCGCGTGCGGAATCAGCATAAAGACCTGTTGGCCAATGTTGCAGATAGGTTTGCGCTTCTTCTTGCGCCTGTAGGGCATCCTGACGATTAATATTAGCTATATCAAAATCACCATACTGGCCGACGCTATTCTGGCTACTTTTATTCAGCGCTGTACGCATCAGCATATATTGCGCGGTTTCCGCCAACCAGGGTTGCTTGCCGTCCCGCAATAACGTGAAATCCTGAGTCGCGGCGTCATAATCGCCGCCGTAGAAATGCACGATGCCGGAAAGGTAGGTGTTGAACAATGCGGCAGTCGAGTTTGCCGGAAAAGCGCTTAAGACGGCCGCCAGATCCTCTGTACTCGTCCCGTAAAACAATGCTGTACGCGCCAGAGCCAGCGTGTGACGTTGTTCTTGCGTCAGCGTACTATCGGCGAGCAAGGCTGCATAAAATTGGCTGACGGCAGCGAAGGTGTTGCTGACAAAACGATTTTCCCTCTCGTCATCAGTCACGTTTGGGGTGTCGGTAAACTGTGCCGGATCGAGGGCCAGTGCAGCCATCTGTTTGCCAGGAATATCCTCTTCGGGTTGTTTCGTGGAGGAGGCAGAGGATGGCGGTAGTTCGTCCCACTGCGGATGATAAGCAAAATAGGCATCACGAGAGCGGGTAATATCCGCAGGCATCGACTGCACCGGCAGGATGAAGGATTTGGCCTCGCTCAGCAGACGTAGCAGGTTGTCGCGGGAATCGTTGTCGGGTGCCAGTAGCGGCTTGCCTTTCAGTAAACAGTGGTCATCGCCCCACTTGCAATCTTCTATATCGAAAGAGGCAGAAGTTTGTGATGCGCTCGCCAGAAGAGAAAATAAGATAAAAGCGAGGTGGGGCTTCCTGATCATTATATCATTCCTGGGGATTATTTTTACTGTGGCACGACTCTGATATACAACGTAATGCCTTCAATGGCGATAACTTCGACCTTGCTGCCCGCCGCGAGGTCGTCATCGGCAATCACCGGCCATGAACTATCACCAACGCGCATATGCCCGCGGCCGTTAACCAGAGCCGTCTCCAGCGTAAAGCGGCGGCCAAGCAGTTGTTGCCCACGCTGATTAAGCTGAGCGTCCGCTGGCTTCTGGCGCTTCACGCGATTACGCAGCCAGCGCGACCACAGCCAGGCTGCCAGCAGAGTCAGCACGGCGAACAGCGTGCCCTGCCACTCCCAGCTAATCGGCAATATCCAGACCAGTAGCCCGGTGACGACTCCGGCAATTCCGCTCCATAGCAGATAACCGTTGCCGCCGAGCATTTCCGCCGCCAGCAGCAGGCCGCCGAGGCTGAGCCAGAAAATATGCGGATGGGCGAGAATCAACGCGATCATGATTTTTTCCGGTCGCCAGTGCCTTCTTTAATCAGTTCGCTGATCCCGGCGATGGAGCCCATCAGGCTGCTGGCATCCAGCGGCATCAGCACCACTTTACTGTTGTTAGCCGCACCAATTTTCTGCAGCGCATCGGTATATTT
>DASYFN010000097.1:0-11409 GCA_036498385.1 Klebsiella sp. | reverse complement strand
CATGGCAGGCACGGATAAAATCAAGGCGTTGCATAGGTCGGGTCTCAGTCCAGGGCATAGCGAGTCTCCTCTTCTATGCCAGTTATAACTGTTACCCATGTATCCGGTCTAAAGTGTTACCCATGTTTCCGGTTCATACCTTGCGCTTACCGGGCGACGGATAGGTTGTATGTTCTCAACCGGCCTGTATCGCTTAAATACCTGATTCCAGAATACGAATGTTCATTTCCAGCACGTCGTCTTTCACGGCTTCGCCGTAGGCTTTCATGTGCGGAGTCTGCAGGTGCGCTTCGAGATGCGCGACGCTTTCCCACTGCTCGACCATGACGATTGAATCCGGCGAGAGGGTCTGAAAACTGACGCCCGCGGCATGATCCACCAGTGGCGCATAGCCGTGGCAGCCCTCTTCCTGGAGAACTGTCGGGGTAATTTTTGCGAACTGATCCAGCACCGCCTTGCGATGGTGTTGCCCCGGACGAGTGCGAATTTCAGCAATCACTGTCAACATGGTTAACTCAACTCCTTCTGTGTATTCTCATCATACTTCAAGCCGCCGCTATGCTAGCCGCGCTTGTCGTCTTTTCATAACTCAATACAGTTAACCAAAAATTTCCGCCAGATGCTTGCGATATTCTGCCGTATAACGCGGAACATCAGGCATTTTGATCACATCGTTGGCGATGAAGGTAGGCAGGGCGCTCATCCCAAGGAACTGGTTGGCCTTATGGAACGGCAGGTAAACGCCGTCGACGCCAACGCCGTGGAAGAACTGATCTTTTTCGGTGAAGGCTTCCATCGGCGCGTTCCAGGTCAGAGACAGCATATATTTTTTACCCTGAATCAGGCCGCCGGAACCATATTTCTTACTGGCATCGGAGCGGGTGCGGCCATCGCTGGCATACAGAGCGCCGTGGCCTTCGGTAAATACGTCATCAATATACTTTTTCACCGTCCACGGCGCGCCCATCCACCAACCCGGCATCTGCCAAATCACGACGTCTGCCCAGAGAAAATTCTGCACTTCTTCTTTGATATCGTATTCGCTCCCGGCGCGGACGACCTTAACATCATGCCCGGCGTCGCGCAGATAACCATCCGCGACCTCGGCCAGGGTGTCATTCAGTTGGCCGTTAGAGTGGGCGAATTTTTTCGCCCCGTTGATAATCAGGATGTTGCTCATTTTTTTTATCCTCAGCTTTTCAATTTTGTGGATAATTTTACCCCGTCAGACAGAACGGTAAAATGAGCAAAATATGCAAAGTCTTTTGTTTTTTTAGCAATAATGCCACTACCAGCGAATGCGCGCTGCGAATCCTCCGTCCCGGGCGTTGTCTAAACTGGCTGTCATACCGTGCAGCGTGGCGATGCGTTTTACGATGGAGAGCCCAAGGCCGCTGCCGGGTTGTTCCTGGCCGGGAGGGCGGTAAAAGCGCTCGCCAATGCGCGCCAGGACCTCGGCGCTGATGCCCGGGCCGTTGTCACGTACGCAAAATTCACGAACATCAAGGGTGATGTCGACCTGGCTTCCGGCGGCGCTATAGCGCACGGCGTTATCCAAAAGATTGCGCACCAGCAGACTCAGTAGCAGCGGCTGGCCGGTGCGCGTGATGTGATCCGCGTTCAGGTGCAGTCGTAGCTCAACTCCGGCCTGTCGGGCGGGGTGGTACATCTCCATCACCGCTGACTGTAGCAGTTCATCAAGGGCGATAGTCTGCACATCATCCAGTTGCGCCAGCGAATCCAGACGCGACAGGGTGAGTAGCTGGTCGACCAGGCGGCTTGCGCGATCGATACCCTCATGAAGTAGCTCCAGCGCTTTATCCAGCCCTTGCGGATCGTCTATCGAGAGCTGAGCCACTTCGGTTTGCACCTTCAGCGCCGCCAGCGGGCTGCGCAGCTCGTGGGCGGCATCGGACGTGAAGCGACGCTCGCGGATCATAGCATCATGCGTCCGGGTAAAGAGCTGATTTAGCGCGTCCACTAGCGGGCGGACTTCATTGGGCACGTTGTCGTTATTCAGCGTTTCGTCCGAGTCCGGCGCCCGGGCGCGCAGCGTGGTGGCCAGCTTTTTCAGCGGCGCCAGCTCACGGCTCAACAGCACGATGAGCAGCAAAAACATCAGCGGCAGCGCAACCAGCCAGGGCGTCAGTTGGGAAGTGACGATATCCAGCGCCATCTCGCGGCGGTAATCCCACTCCTGACCGACGACGATACGATGGCGACCGTCGCGGGTGGTGAGCCACAGGAAGCGCCACTCGTCATCGTCGCCGCGTAGATAGCCATCGCTGAACCCCTCCCGGTGGTTGCCCCACAGGATATCCTGGCCATTTTCGCCATCGTTAAGCACCATTTTGCCGTCGGTGGTAAAGATAGCGAAAGCCAGCGCATCGTCATCGAGATGGCCGTGCTTGACCTTTTTCTTCGCCTGCACCTGCGGAGTGAGGGTATGAAGTTCGTCAATAGTCATCACACTAAGACGGCGGGCGAACAGTAACTGCTGAGTATCGAATAGCTTATCCAGCTTCTCGGTGGTTTGTTGCCAGGCCACAAAGCTGGCAATGCCCCAGGCGGCGCTGGTCAGCAACAGGAAAAGTAGCGTCAGGCGGACGCGCAGGCTTAGTCTGTCCAGCCGTTTCATGCATCCCCCAGGGTGTAGCCGATGCCGTGAACGGTGCGAATGAAACCACTGCCGAGCTTGCGGCGCAGATGATGGATGTGCACTTCTATCGCGTTGCTGGAGACATCGTCATCCCAGTTATAGATCTTTTCTTCAATAAGCTTACGCGGCAGCACGCGCCCGGCGTTGCGCATAAGCAGTTCCAGCAGAGCGAACTCCTTGGGCTTGAGCAGCAGGCTCTCGCCGTTCAGCGTGGTCGTGAGTCGGCCAGGATCGAGAACCACCTTGCCATGCCGCAACTCGCTGCTGCTCTGACCGTGGACGCGGCGTATCAGTGCTTCCAGACGCGCGGCGACTTCAATCAGCGCAAAAGGTTTGCAAAGATAGTCATCGGCGCCGCGGCGTAACCCCTCGACGCGCTGGCTGAGCGCGTCGCGGGCGGTGAGGATCAGTACCGGTTCATGGCGGCCTTTGTCGCGCCATTCGCGCAGAATATCCAGCCCATCAATGCCGGGGAGCGTCAGGTCCAGAATAATGGCGTCATAGGGGGCGTTGTATAACGCGGCTTTGCCTTCCTCGCCGCGGGTAAACCAGTCGACGCTGGCTCCCATTTTGCTCAGACCGGCTTTGATGCCGTCACCGATCAGTTTGTCGTCTTCCACCAGTAAAACGCGCATTCTCCTGCTCCTGTGTCCCTCGGCTATTCCTGCAGTAAAGCGCGTTGCGGCGCGTGCTGTACAGGAATAAAATTTATTTTTTCCACTTAAGAAGTTGTTAAGTTTTGTCCGGTGTAATAGTGAGGATATATACACAAAGGGAGAACACATCATGAAGAATATCGCCGCTATGACCGCTATCATCGCCTTAGTTTCTATGCCAGTACTGGCCGCCGAACAGGGCGGATTTTCCGGACCTGGCTCCACGCAAACCAGCCAGACGACCACGCAAAACGGCGGGTTTATTGGCCCGAACGGGAGCGTAACGACAGTCGCGAATGCGAAAACCCTGCGTGACGATACCTGGGTAACTCTGCGTGGTAAAATCGTGGAGCGTATTTCCAACGATCTGTATAAATTCCAGGACAGCTCCGGCACCGTGAACGTCGATATCGACCACAAGCGCTGGAACGGCGTGACCGTAACCCCGCAGGATACGGTAGAGATTCAGGGTGAAGTTGATAAAGACTGGAACTCAGTGGAAATCGATGTAAAGCAAATTCGTAAAATCACGCCATAACTGGCGGAGCACATTAAGCAAGAACTAAAGGATGTTCAGTGAATTCCTCAACCGGCCTAACGCCCTGTGACTCAGGGCGTTAGATAGGGTATTATCGCCGGTAGTTTTGCCGTCCGAACGGCCGGTACGCAGATTGAGTGAGGATTCACCATTAATGAGTGATATGGCAGAGCGCCTTGCGCTGCATGAATTTACGGAAAACGCCTACCTGAACTACTCCATGTACGTCATCATGGACAGGGCGTTGCCGTTTATTGGCGATGGCCTGAAGCCGGTCCAGCGTCGCATCGTCTATGCGATGTCTGAACTGGGTCTGAACGCCAGCGCCAAGTTCAAAAAGTCCGCCCGTACCGTCGGCGACGTGCTGGGTAAATACCATCCGCACGGCGATAGCGCCTGCTATGAAGCGATGGTGCTGATGGCACAACCCTTCTCTTACCGCTATCCGCTGGTCGACGGTCAGGGGAACTGGGGAGCGCCAGACGATCCTAAATCCTTCGCCGCGATGCGTTATACCGAATCCCGTTTGTCGAAGTATGCTGAACTGCTGCTGAGCGAACTGGGGCAGGGCACCGTTGACTGGATACCGAACTTTGACGGCACCATGCAGGAGCCGAAAATGCTGCCTGCGCGCCTGCCCAATATTCTGCTCAACGGCACGACCGGTATTGCCGTCGGCATGGCGACGGATATTCCGCCGCACAACCTGCGCGAAGTCGCTCAGGCGGCCATAACCCTGATTGAAAAACCGCAAACGTCGCTGGATGATCTGCTGGATATCGTACAGGGGCCGGATTACCCGACCGAAGCGGAAATCATTACCCCACGCGCTGAGATCCGCAAAATCTACCAGAATGGTCGCGGTTCGGTGCGTATGCGCGCGGTGTGGGCGAAAGAAGACGGCGCGGTGGTGATTAGCGCGTTGCCGCATCAGGTTTCTGGTGCCCGCGTGCTGGAGCAGATCGCAGCCCAGATGCGCAATAAAAAGCTGCCGATGGTTGATGATCTGCGCGACGAATCGGATCACGAAAACCCAACTCGCCTGGTGATCGTCCCGCGTTCTAACCGTGTGGATATGGAACAGGTGATGAACCACCTGTTCGCGACGACCGATCTGGAAAAGAGCTATCGTATCAACCTGAATATGATCGGTCTCAATAACCGTCCGGCGGTAAAAAATCTGCTGGAAATCCTCTCGGAATGGCTGACTTTCCGTCGCGATACCGTGCGCCGTCGTCTTAGCCACCGTCTGGAAAAAGTCCTCAAGCGCCTGCATATCCTGGAAGGTTTGCTGGTGGCGTTTCTGAATATCGATGAAGTTATCGATATTATCCGCCACGAAGATGAGCCGAAACCGGCCCTGATGTCGCGCTTTGGCATCAGCGAAACCCAGGCGGAAGCGATTCTGGAGTTAAAACTGCGCCATCTCGCCCGACTGGAAGAGATGAAGATCCGCGGTGAGCAGAACGAGCTGGAAAAAGAACGTGACCATCTGCAGTCCATTCTGGCTTCTGAACGCAAGATGAATAACTTGCTGAAGAAAGAGTTGCAGGCCGATGCCGACACCTTTGGCGATGATCGCCGTTCGCCACTGCGCGAGCGTGAAGAGGCGAAAGCGATGAGCGAGCACGATATGCTGCCATCCGAGCCAGTCACGATCGTTCTGTCACAGAGCGGCTGGGTGCGTAGCGCCAAAGGTCACGATATCGACGCGCCGGGGCTGAACTATAAAGCGGGCGATAGTTTTAAATCGGCAGTCAAAGGAAAGAGCAATCAGCCTGTCGTCTTTATTGACACCACCGGACGTAGCTACGCGATTGACCCGATTACCCTACCGTCCGCTCGCGGGCAGGGCGAGCCGCTCACCGGTAAGCTGACGCTACCGCCGGGGGCGACGGTTGAACATATGCTGATGGAAGCTGATGAGCAAAAACTGTTGCTGGCTTCTGATGCAGGCTACGGATTTATTTGTACTTTCAATGATCTGGTTGCGCGCAACCGCGCCGGTAAGACATTGATTAGCCTTCCGGATAACGCACACGTGATGCCGCCGCTGGTGATTGAGGACGAGTCCGATATGCTGCTGGCTATTACCGCAGCCGGCCGTATGCTGATGTTCCCGGTCAGCGATCTACCGCAGCTATCGAAAGGGAAAGGCAACAAGATTATCAATATTCCATCGGCGGAAGCGGCTGCGGGCCTGGATGGCCTGGCGCATCTGTTTGTCCTGCCACCGCAAAGTACGCTGACTATTCACGTCGGCAAACGGAAAATCAAGTTACGTCCGGAAGAGTTGCAAAAAGTCACCGGCGAGCGCGGCCGGCGCGGCTCTCTGATGCGCGGGTTGCAGAAAATCGACCGGGTGGAAATTGATTCACCGCGTCGCGCCTCCACGAGCGATAGCGAAGAGTAAGATGCCCCTCCCTCGCGGTTCGGCGAGGGAGGTTAATATTGACCGCAAAATCGTTGTTTATTCAGGCATTGCGATGAACAATATTCGCCAGCATCATTAAGGATGCTCAACGCGCTTTGCAATGATTCTTGATGCCTGCAATCTGTGAAACAACGAGTATAATTCTAAGCGGTTTGGGTTTTAGAGGTAGCTATGCTATTTATTTTTCGAATAATTATCGTTGTCATCTATTGTCTTCTGGTCTGTATCTTCGGCTGCATTTATTGTTTGTTCAGTCCGCGTAATCCTAAGCACGTTGCTACCTTTGGTCACCTGTTTGGCAAACTGTCACCGGTCTTCGGCCTGAAAGTAGAGCTGCGCAAGCCAGTCGATGCGGAAAGCTACGGCAATGCCATCTATATCGCTAACCACCAGAATAACTATGATATGGTGACGGCATCGAATATCGTGCAGCCGCCGACGGTTACTGTGGGTAAAAAGAGTCTGGCGTGGATCCCCTTTTTCGGCCAGCTCTACTGGTTAACGGGGAACCTGCTGATTGACCGCAATAACCGGACAAAAGCGCATGGCACTATTGCAGAAGTCGTGAGCGCGTTTAAAAAGCGCAACATCTCTTTTTGGATGTTTCCGGAAGGAACCCGCAGCCGCGGCCGCGGTCTGCTGCCTTTTAAAACCGGCGCTTTTCATGCGGCTATCGCTGCTGGCGTACCAATTATTCCGGTGTGCGTGTCTAATACATCGAATAAAATTAATCTTAATCGCCTGAATAACGGTCTGGTGATTGTAGAAATGCTGCCGCCGGTAGACTCCAGTCAGTATGGGAAAGAGGGCGTTCGTGCGTTGGCGACGCACTGCCGCGAGCTGATGTCCGCTAAAATCGCTGAGCTGGATAAAGAAGTGGCCGAACGAGAAGCGGCCGGAAAGAAATAACACAGGAAACGCCGCGAGCTGCGTGCGTATTGCTGGCGGGAAACGAATTCCCTTGTTAATTAGTCAGTATCTCATGGAGTTAATATGTCACTCAGTCGGCGTCAGTTCATTAAAGCTTCAGGCGTAGCGCTGTGCGCAGGCGTCGCGCCGCTGAAGGCACAGGCCGCTGGTCAGCAACCTGCGCTGCCGATCCCTCCTCTGCTGGAGTCCCGTCGCGGGCAGCCACTATTTTTGACGCTACAGCGAGCGCACTGGTCGTTTACACCCGGTACCCGCGCATCGGTGTGGGGGATTAACGGTCGCTATATGGGGCCAACCATTCGCGTCTGGAATGGCGACGATGTGAAGCTGATCTACAGCAATCGCCTGACAGAAAATGTTGCGATGACGATCCGTGGTCTGCAGGTTCCCGGTCCGCTGATTGGCGGCGCGGCGCGCATGATGTCCCCCAACGCCGACTGGGCTCCGGTACTGCCGATCCGCCAAAGCGCGGCGACGCTGTGGTATCATGCCAACACACCAAATCATATGGCGAGACAGGTCTATAACGGCCTGGCCGGGATGTGGCTGGTGGAAGATGAGGTCAGTAAGAATTTGCCGATCCCGAATCACTACGGTGTTGATGATTTCCCGGTGATTATTCAGGATAAGCGTCTGGATAATTTCGGTACGCCTGAATATAGCGAGCCCGCTAGCGGTGGCTTCGTTGGCGATACACTGCTGGTGAACGGCGTACAGGGGCCTTTCGTTGAAGTGTCGCGCGGCTGGGTGCGTCTGCGCCTGCTGAATGCTTCCAACTCTCGTCGCTATCAACTGCAGATGAGCGACGGTCGATTGCTGCACGTGATCTCCGGTGATCAGGGGCTGCTTCCGGCGCCGGTTTCGCTGAAGCAGTTGTCGCTGGCCCCGGGCGAGCGGCGAGAAATTCTGGTTGATATGACCAACGGCGATGAAGTGTCGATAACCTGCGGGGAAGCGGCAAGTATTGTCGATCGTATTCGCGGCTTCTTCGAACCGTCGAGTATCCTGATTTCAACGCTGATTTTGACCTTGCGCCCGACAGGCCTGCTGCCGTTGGTGACCGATAGCCTGCCTGTGCGCTTGCTGCCAACGGAAATGCTGGCCGGCGCACCGATCCGCAGTCGCGATATTACTCTTGGCGACGATCCGGGTATCAACGGCCAACTGTGGGATCCGCAACGTATCGATATTACGGCGCAGCAGGGAACCTGGGAGCGCTGGACAGTGCGTGCCGAACGACCACAGCCGTTCCATATTGAAGGAGTCATGTTCCTGGTGCGTAACGTCAATGGTTCCGCGCCGTTCCCGGAAGATCGTGGCTGGAAGGATACCGTCTGGATCGATGGTCAGGTTGAGTTGTTGGTCTATTACAATCAGCCCTCCTGGGCGCACTTCCCGTTCCAGTACTTAAGCCAGACGCTGGAGCTTGCCGACCGTGGTTCGATTGGCCAGATTCTGGTGAATCCAGCACCGTAATTTATTCTGTCCCGGTCCAGTACTGGCCGGGAACGGAAAAACCACCTTCATTTCTCCCATCGTTCCGGCTTATAATCGCCGCCCTTTTGATTATTTTTTTATCATTCTTCCCGGAAGCAATATGAGCGCAATATCCCTGATCCAGCCGGATCGTGACCTTTTCTCCTGGCCGCAGTACTGGGCCGCCTGCTTTGGCCCCGCGCCGTTTCTGCCAATGTCGCGAGAAGAGATGGACCAACTTGGCTGGGATAGCTGCGACATTATTCTGGTTACCGGCGATGCTTATGTCGATCACCCGAGCTTCGGTATGGCGATTTGCGGACGCATGCTGGAAGCGCAGGGGTTCCGCGTGGGGATTATTTCCCAGCCGGACTGGAATAATAAAAATGACTTTATGCGTCTGGGTAAACCGAATCTGTTCTTCGGTGTCACCGCCGGTAATATGGACTCGATGATCAATCGTTACACCGCCGATCGTAAGCTGCGTCATGACGACGCCTACACGGCGGGTAACGTTGCCGGAAAACGCCCGGATCGCGCCACGCTGGTCTACACCCAGCGCTGCAAAGAAGCCTGGAAGGATGTGCCGGTGATCCTTGGCGGTATCGAAGCCAGCCTGCGCCGTACCGCGCACTATGACTACTGGTCTGATACTGTGCGTCGCTCGGTTCTGGTGGACTCCAAAGCAGATATGCTGATGTTCGGCAACGGCGAGCGTCCGCTGGTGGAAGTGGCTCACCGCCTGGCCGCTGGCGAGCCTATCGGGCAAATTCGCGACGTACGCAACACCGCCATCATGGTGAAAGAGGCGCTGCCGGGCTGGAGCGGAGTTGATTCCACGCGTCTGGATATGCCGGGGAAAATCGACCCGATTCCGCATCCGTATGGTGAAGATCTACCCTGTGCGGATAACAAAACCGTCGCACCGCCAAAACAAGAAGCGAAGCGCGTTACCGTACAGCCGCCGCGTCCGAAGCCGTGGGAAAAAACCTACGTCCTGCTGCCTTCCTTTGAGAAGGTGAAAAGCGACAAAGTTCTCTACGCGCATGCGTCGCGTATTCTGCATCATGAAACTAACCCCGGCTGCGCTCGCGCGCTGATGCAGAAACACGGCGAGCGCTATATCTGGGTTAATCCGCCCGCTATCCCGCTTTCCACCGAAGAGATGGATAGCGTGTTTGCCCTGCCATATAAGCGCGTTCCGCACCCGTCATACGGCGATGCTCGTATTCCGGCCTACGAGATGATCCGTTTCTCGATTAACATTATGCGCGGCTGTTTTGGCGGCTGTTCCTTCTGCTCGATTACCGAGCATGAGGGACGGATTATTCAGAGCCGCTCCGAAGATTCGATTATCAATGAAATTGAAGCTATTCGTGACACGGTTCCCGGTTTTACCGGCATTATTTCCGATCTTGGCGGTCCGACAGCCAACATGTATATGCTGCGCTGCAAGTCGCCGCGCGCCGAGCAGACCTGCCGCCGCCTGTCATGCGTTTACCCGGATATCTGTCCGCATATGGACACGAACCATGAGCCGACGATTAATCTCTACCGTCGCGCCCGCGACCTTAAGGGGATCAAAAAGATTCTGATCGCATCCGGCGTACGCTACGACATCGCCGTTGAAGATCCACGCTACATCAAAGAGCTGGCCACCCACCACGTTGGCGGTTATCTGAAGATTGCCCCCGAGCATACGGAAGAAGGGCCGCTGTCGAAGATGATGAAACCGGGAATGGGCAGCTACGACCGCTTTAAGCAGCTTTTCGATACCTATTCGAAGCAGGCGGGCAAAGAGCAGTATCTGATCCCGTACTTTATATCCGCCCACCCCGGGACGCGGGATGAAGACATGGTGAATCTGGCGCTGTGGCTTAAGCAGCATCGTTTCCGTCTGGATCAGGTGCAAAACTTCTATCCATCGCCGCTGGCAAACTCGACCACCATGTATTACACCGGCAAGAACCCGCTGGGTAAGATTGGCTATAAGAGTGAGGATGTGGTGGTGCCGAAGGGCGACAAACAGCGCCGCCTGCACAAAGCATTACTGCGCTATCACGATCCGGCCAACTGGCCGCTGATCCGCCAGGCGCTGGAAACCATGGGTAAAAAGCATCTGATCGGCAGTCGCCGCGATTGCCTGGTACCGGCTCCGACGCTGGATGAAATACGTGAAGCGCGTCGGCAGAACCGCAATACCCGACCGGCGCTGACTAAGCATACGCCGATTGTGCACCAGCGTTCGAACGGCGGAGCGACGGCGAAGAAGCCCGCAAAACGCGGCAAGGCCGCCGGTCGTTAAGTTTGCAGTATTGCCCGGTGGCTGCTGTATGACCGGATACATAGGTGACAGATCAGACCGGGAACACAGGTAACACTTTTTAGTCTATCCGGAGCACACTCTCGGTTTTTCGGTCGTAGTACGCAAGCGTTATTCCATTAAAGATGATGGCCTCCAGGCCATCATCTTGTTCTTCCAGCATAATGTATTCGCCAGTCAGTGCTTCACTCAGGAACACTGTCCCTTTTTTACCCATATAGAGTGTTCCCCTGGATTTTACTCTGTAGACCATACTCCCTGCCGGATAAGCGTATTCAGGAACCCTGCCATTCCAGTGTCGGCTTGACGGTTCCCACACCGTTCCGGGCGTTGCGCCTGCCAGGGCTTCATGCGGCCTTTCGTAGTTAAACTCTTCCCGGTAGTCACTGAACC